>CALCYT010000029.1 GCA_937906455.1 uncultured Bacteroidales bacterium
TCTTGAAGTTGTTGAAGAACATGAAATTAACGAGCTTTGCGAGGCTGTTTCAGAAATTTTCACTTCATTCATCCAGTTTTTGAGCAACCAAGGGCTTCCTGCCAAAGATTTTCAGTTTTGTTGCCTGTTGAAATCGGGTCTTTCGACCCTTGAATTGGCTGAAATATATTGCATTTCGGAAAGTGCCATCTTCAAAAGGCGACAAAAAATCAAGAACCAGCTCGGCTTCGAGTCCGACCAAAGAACTTTGGATGAGATTTTTGAGGAAATGTAGCTCGGTATTTATAATTTTGCATCATGATTTGGTTCAAAACAACAGTTCCAAATCCATTTTTAAAAAGTCCTCCACAGGCAATCCTCCTGAGCCGACAACTAAAGTCTTTTGCGGTTTGAATTGTTCGCGGAATATTTGCAAACCTTTGTTGGCAGTGCGCTTGCCGCTTTTTACCTCGATGCCGACCAACTTTTTGTGTTTTTCAATAACGAAATCCACCTCGGCAGCCTTGTCTCTCCAATAATATATTTTCATCCCACGACTTTCCGCATCGCCTACGAGATAAGCACCGATGGCCGACTCGACAAGTCTTCCCCAAAGTTCGCGGTTGGTTCTCGCTTCCGCAAAAGTGACTGAAGAATATGCGTTTCGTAAGGCGTTGTTATATACTTGAAATTTAGGGATTGAATTGTATTTTCTGGCATTGTCGCTTGCATATTTCTGCAAACCGACGAGTAGTTTGCTCTCATCAAGAACATGAAGATAGTTGGCGAGAGTCGTCACATTTCCAGCGTCTTGCAATTGCCCGAGTATCTTGTTCAACGAAATCATTTCACCTGAATAAAAACAGCCAAGTTCGAACAACTGTCGCAAAAGCATGGGCTTGTAGATGTTTGTTGTCATCAAGACATCCTTTGAAATGGCGGCTTCAATTATCGAATCACGCATATAGTTTTTCCAACGCATCTCATCCGATATAAGTGATGCCGTTCCCGGGTATCCTCCGAAATAAATATATTCATCAATGTCGAAGCCGAATGCGTCTTGCATCTCCTTAAACGTCCAGTGACCCATGCGAATCAATTCGTAACGTCCTGATAATGATTCTGTTAACTCCTTTTGGATGAGCAAGCGCGATGAGCCGAGAATTACAACTTTAAGCTTCCGCTTTTCACGACTGTCTCTGTCCCATTCTTTTTTGACAAATTCGCTCCAATTTGTGAGTTTTTGAATTTCATCAATTACTAAAAGTCGCTCTGATTCATGGTTTGTCGCCATTTTCATGCGTTCTGATTCCCAAATATCACTAATCCATTCAGCTGTAGCTCCAGGGATGGCATCGGCCTGATATGTCGTGTGTGGAATTGTCAAATCTTCAGTAACCTGGTCAATAAGTGTCGATTTCCCTATCTGACGAGGTCCAAGCAGCACCTGAATGAATCTTCGTGGCTCTTTGATTCTATTTGTAATTGTTTGATAATGAATGCGTTTAATCATATTTATATAAAATTCTCAAATCATTTAAAATAAATTCTCAAATCATTGAGCAAAAATACTAAATTAATTAATACGTGTGTTAATTAATGTGTGAAATTTTTATAATTTTGCCACATGGTTTTCTTTAAAACTCAGATAATCGACAATAAAACTCTGGTCTTCGACCCCTTGCGGAGACAATGGGGCTCCTTAGCGCCTGATATTATAGTATAAAATCATAATTTTAGCGAACAAAATCGCTAAATGTTATAATATTTGGCGATTTGAATAGAAAAAAATTATTATCTTTGCAGCGAAAAAAATAATTGAAACATGATAAAACGCATACTTCAGGATGTTATCAAGCAACGGTTGTATAAAGGAAAAGCGATTGTGCTAATAGGAGCCAGACAGGTTGGAAAGACAACACTTCTTAAGGAAATATTTCCTAATCAGAATGATTTGTTGTGGTTTAATGCTGACGATTTGCCTGTTAGGGATTTTTTCTCGAATGTCACAATAGAGCGATACAGAAGTATGATTGGAAAGAATAAAATTGTCGTGATAGATGAGGCGCAACGTATTGAAAATGTGGGAATTAAGATGAAGCTAATAACAGATAACTTTCCTGATGTCCAATTGGTAGTTACCGGTAGTTCATCGTTTGAGTTGGCAAATAAGATAAACGAACCTTTGACTGGCAGAAAGTTTGAATATGAGCTTTTCCCATTGTCTTTCAATGAGATGACTGAAGAGATTGGACTGTTTACAGAGATTCAAAAACTTCCAATACGTCTTGTATTTGGCATGTATCCTGATGTTGTCTGTAATCCCGGGGATGAGAAGGAAATCCTTAATCAGCTCACAAATAGTTATCTTTACAAGGATATTTTAGAATGGGAACGCATCAAAAAACCTGATAAAATCGTCAAGTTGATGAAAGCACTTGCATATCAGATAGGAAGTGAGGTGTCTTATAATGAATTGTCACAAATTGTCGAAATTGATAAAGGAACTATTGAGAAATACATAAATTTGCTTGAGCAGACAAGGATTATTTTCAGGCTGCCATCTTACAATCGTAATTTGAGAAATGAATTGAAATTCGGGAGAAAGATTTATTTTTGTGACAATGGTATCCGTAATGCATTGATTAACAATTTCTCGGATATAGAATTGCGTCAGGATGCAGGTTCTTTGTGGGAAAATTTCATGATAAGTGAATTAAGGAAATATAATCATTACACTCATAACTATTGCAACACCTACTTTTGGCGGACAACTCAAAAACAAGAGATTGACTATATTGAGGAAAAAGACGGCAAACTGACAGCGTATGAATTTAAATGGAGTCCGAAGAAGAAGTCGCGAGTGTCATCTACTTTCACCTCGGCCTATCCTGAAAGTGTTGTCAAGACAATAAATCCAGAGAATTTTTATCAATGTTTTGGATTGTAATATATTAGTTATGAATTGGTTTAAAACTCAGATAATCGACAATAAAACTCTGGTCTTCGACCCTTTGCGGAGACAATGGGTCGCCCTGACTCCGGAAGAGCAGGTGCGGCAGAAAACGCTGCATTTCCTTGTGGAGACGCGAAAACTGCCTGCGGGACTCATCACCGTGGAGTATTCCATAAAGGTGAACAACCTCCCGAAGCGTGCCGACATAGTGGTTTTCAACAACTTAGGCGTGCCTCAGATGATTGTGGAGTGCAAAGCGGAAAGCGTTCCCATAACCGAAAAAGTTTTAGACCAAGCGATAAGATATTACTCCGGCCTCAAAGTGAAATATCTCACCTTAACCAACGGAAAAACCATGTTTTGCTATAAAGTTGAGGACGGGAAAATTGAGATTTTGACTGAGTTTCCACTTTGATTATCATAATAGATTGCCATAATCAGAATTTTTTATATACCCTCATGTTGTTGATTTATAAGCAATTTAGGACATATTTTACGAATTTTAGAACACATTAATAACGATCTTAATATTGAATTTTCACATACTTTTGGAAAAAAAGTATTTAATGAAAAAGTCTGTGTTTGCTATTGCGTTTGTTACGATGATTTTGTGTTTTTCATCATGTAATAGTTTCAAGGTTCATCCCTATGTCGATAAAATTGATGGCGAAAAGGATATAAATATCCATAATATCAATAAGATAGAGGCAAATTGCCATGACAAAGACACTATAAGATTTGCCGTTATCAGCGACTCTCATGTGAAATATGACGATTTGCTTGACGCGATACATATTATAAATCATAGCGATTTTGATTTCGTTTTGCATTTAGGCGACCAAACCGACTATGGTCTTATTGATGAATTTCTGGATACTCGCGAAATAATGCAGAAATGCGAGAAGCCTCACATTATGATTCTTGGCAATCACGATTGTGTTGGCTCCGGCAAACATATTTACAAGGAGATATACGGTAATCCTGACTTCTCTTTCACTGTCGGTCCTGTAAAGTTTGTGTGTCTGAACACAAATAGTACTGAGTTTCACGGCAATGACAATGTTCCTGATTTAAGTTATATTGAGCAAGAGGCATCGAATAATAACGGCAAGAAAATTGTGGTTGTAATGCATGTCGAGCCTTGGGATGATGCCTTCGACGCATCGAAGAAATATGTTTTTGAGCAAAAAATAAAGACTTTAGGCGAGTCGGTGACTTGTCTTTATGGTCATGTTCACTCCTATCCGAGCTATACTGATTATTTTGATGATGGCGTGGTTTATTACCATTGCCCGAAAATTGCCGATAGATATTATCTTGTTTTTAAAATTTACAATGATGTAATTGATTATGAAGCGATTAAGTTTTAGTCTTATCATAATTTTGACAACTTTTTCTTTAAAGATACAGGCGCAAAACAAATTTATCTCAAAACTGTATCCCAATGAAATTACAGTTCAGTATGCAGGAAACATAGGTCTTGTTTCGGCCGGACCAACGTGGAATTATGCTAAAAACGAATGCCTCAGCACCACCTTGATGTTGGGTTATGTTCCTGGTTATCTTGGTAATAAGAGTACTGTTTGTCTCTCGTTGAGTAAAATTTATACCCCATGGCACATAACATGGAAAAATAAAATGGGTTTTGAGCCGCTTACTGTGGGCGTGATGGTCAGTTCCATTTTCGGAAAA
>CALCYT010000030.1 GCA_937906455.1 uncultured Bacteroidales bacterium
TGCCCAATGGTGTAATTGGCAACACGACTGACTCTGGATCAGTAAAGTCCAGGTTCGAACCCTGGTTGGGCAACAGTAAAATCAAGGCATCAATGTACATTGATGCCTTGATTTTTTTTAATTATTTTTTGTCGGGCGTATTATAATAATTATTATCTTTGCATTTGACTATTTTTCGATTATCATATGGCGTTTGAAGATGAGCCATGGTAAGCGAAAAATCCCATATTAACTTTATAAATCATTGAAATCCAACAATTTAGAAGATTTCGATGTCCCCGAGATATACTCGGTACTGAAACTGTGTCCTTTTCAATAGATGAACAAAATAGAAAAAAATGCCATCGCTTGGTATGTGTTGCGTGTGACATATCAGAGAGAGATAGCGGCTTCAGAGCAGCTCACGGAGCTTGGCATAGAGAATTATGTCCCGACGATAAGGTCGAAACGCCGCAATGAAAAAGGCATGGCGATAGGATGGAAGACGGAGCCGCTCGTGCACAACTACATCTTCGTCCACGACAGTTACAGTAAGATTTTGACCATAAAACACGGGAAGCTCGAATATCTCCGCTTCATGATGGGGAAGGACGACGAGGGCGTGAACAGCGTGCCGCAGTATGTGCCTGACAAGCAGATGGATGATTTCATGAAGGTGGTCAGGACCATGGGCTCCAAGCCATTGGACCCGAACATCGATTTGAGGAAAGGCGACAAGGTGAGGATTCTGACAGGGCCGTTTGAGGGTGTTGAAGGCATTTACATCAAGATGCCCAACCGTCATGAGAAACGCGTGGTGGTGAAAATCGAGGGGATAGCTGCAGTGGCTACAGTCGCGTTGAATGCCGAGGATGTGGAGAAGTTAGATTATTAGCTTATTAGCTTATTAGCTTATTAGCTTATTAGCTTATTAGCTTATGAGATTATAAGATTTGTTATGAACCTTTTTATTGAATTTATTGATGGATGGAAAAGTTTATTCGTTCGAGAAATTGAAAGTTTGGCAAGAAGCAGAACAATTAGTTGTTGACGTATATAATTTATTAGACAGGTTTCCAAAGTTTGAGAAATATGCTCTGTGTGACCAAATACGTAGGGCCATAGTATCGGTTCCTTCAAATATTGCCGAAGGCTCCGGACGTTTTTCCAACAAAGAACAAAATCATTTTTTGGAAATAGCATATGGTTCCTTACTTGAGGCTTATAATCAGTTGCTTATTGCAGTAGCCCTTAATTACATAACCAAGGAAAGTGTGGAGATAATCAAACCAAGAATTGATTCAATCGCAAAAATGATAAATGGTCTCCGACAATCTAAACTATGAATAAAATCACAATCACACAAAACTTCTAATTTTAAACTCCCAATCCAATAATCTTCTAATCTTCTAAGCTAATAAACTCCTAAACTAATAAACTTCTAAACTTCTAAGCTTCTAAGCTAATAAACTTCTAAGCTTCTAAGCTTCTAAGCTAATAAACTTCTAAACCATGAACATAGCAGTAGCAGGAACAGGATACGTAGGATTGAGCATCGCGACGCTTTTGGCGCAGCACAACCGTGTCACGGCAGTTGACGTGATACCTGAGAAGGTTGACCTTATAAATAACAAGAAGTCGCCTATCCAGGACGAATATATCGAGAAATATCTTGCCGAGAAAAATCTTGATCTGACGGCGACATTGGATGGAGCATCGGCATACAAGAATGCCGAGTTTGTGGTCATCGCTGCTCCGACCAACTACGACCCGCAGAAGAACTTCTTCGACACGAGCCATGTCGAGGAGGTCATCGACCTTGTCATTTCGGTCAACCCCGATGCGGTGATGGTCATAAAATCGACCATCCCGGTGGGATACACGAGAAATCTTTACGTGAGGTACGCGGCCAAGGGTGTGAAGAAGTTCAACCTGCTGTTCTCGCCGGAGTTTCTGCGTGAGAGCAAGGCCTTGTACGACAACCTTTATCCTTCGAGGATAATAGTGGGCTATCCCAAGGACATCGACGGCTTCGATGACGAGAACGTCGCCATCAGGAATATGGTGAGCGTTGACCTTGAGGAGAAGGCTAAGATTTTCGCCGATCTGTTGAAAGAAGGAGCCATCAAGGAAGACATCCCGACGCTGTTCATGGGCATGAAAGAGGCCGAGGCGGTGAAGCTGTTCGCCAACACATATTTGGCGTTAAGGGTAAGCTATTTCAATGAGCTTGACACCTACGCTGAGGTTAAAGGTCTTGACACACAGGCTATTATCGACGGCATCTGTCTTGACCCGCGCATCGGCTCGCATTACAACAACCCTTCGTTCGGCTATGGCGGATATTGTCTGCCGAAAGACACCAAGCAGCTCTTGGCTAACTACGAGGACGTTCCGCAGAACATGATGACCGCGATAGTGGAAAGCAACCGCACAAGAAAAGATTTCATAGCAGACCAGGTGTTGAAGATGGCAGGATATTACGATTATTACAGTCAAGGCCAGTTCGATAATACCAAGGAGAGGGAGTGTGTGATAGGGGTGTTTCGTCTCACGATGAAGTCGAACTCCGACAATTTCCGTCAGTCGAGCATCCAAGGCGTGATGAAACGCATCAAGGCAAAGGGTGCTAAAGTAATCATCTATGAACCGACATTGGAAGATGGTTCTACATTCTTTGGCTCGTTGGTTATCAACGACATACAGAAATTCAAAGAGCAGTCGCAGGCCATCATCGCCAACAGATACGATAGCTGTTTGGATGATGTGCAAGAGAAGGTTTATACAAGAGATATTTTTAAGAGAGACTAATGAAAGGTATCGTTCTTGCCGGAGGGTCCGGCACCAGATTGTATCCCATCACCAAGGGAGTAAGCAAGCAATTGCTTCCGATTTACGACAAGCCGATGGTCTATTATCCCATCAGTGTGCTGATGCTGGCGGGGATTCGGGAGATTCTCATCATCTCCACACCCGACGACTTGCCGGGATTCCGCCGCTTGTTGGGCGACGGCTCCGACTTCGGTGTGCACTTCGAGTACGCGGAGCAGCCCTCACCGGACGGGCTCGCGCAGGCGTTCATCATCGGGGAGGAGTTTATCGGCTCCGACTCAGTGTGCATGGTGTTAGGCGACAACATCTTCCATGGCAGCGGCTTTGTGCCGATGCTGGAGCAGGCAGTGGCTGCGGCATCTGATGCGACAGCCACCGTCTTCGGTTACTGGGTGGCCGACCCGGAGCGTTACGGCGTTGCGGAGTTCGACGTTTCCGGGAAGTGCCTCAGCATTGAGGAGAAACCCGCTCACCCCAAGAGCAACTACGCCGTCACAGGACTCTATTTCTATCCGAACAAGGTGGTGGAGGTGGCAAAGAATGTCAAGCCGTCGGCCCGGGGCGAGCTGGAAATCACCTCCGTGAACCAGCGTTTCTTAGAGGACGGACAGCTGAAGGTGCAGGTGCTTGGCCGCGGCTTCGCCTGGTTAGACACCGGCACGCACGACTCGCTCTTCGATGCCACTGCATACATCGAGACGATAGAGAAGCGCACAGGCTGCAAGATCGCCTGTCTGGAGGAAATCGCCTTCCAGCGGGGCTGGATCGACGCCTCCCGCCTGCGTGCGCTCGCCAAGCCGATGCTAAAGAACCAGTACGGGCAGTATCTGATGAAGGTGATTGATGAGATGAAGAACGAGGTGAATTCGGAGACATTTTTTAAGTAATAGCTTTTTAGCTTATAAGCTTATAAGTTTAGAAGCTTAGAAGTTTAGAAGTTTAGAAGGTGTTATAAATAGAAATCGCACAATTATTGTTTAATTAAAAAAGTATAAAGTTATGGATCTTAAAGGAACAAAGACAGAAAAAAACCTCCTTGAGGCATTTGCCGGGGAGTCAATGGCACGCAACAAGTACACATTCTTCGCCTCGAAGGCCAAAAAAGACGGCTACGTGCAGATTTCAAAGATTTTTGAAGAGACAGCGGGCAACGAGAAAGAGCATGCTGAGCTTTGGTACAAGTATCTCCACGATGGCGAAATACCAGGCACAGAAGCTAATTTGGCCGATGCCGCCGCTGGAGAGAACTATGAGTGGACCGACATGTACGAACGCATGGCCAAGGAGGCCGAAGAGGAAGGCTTCAAAGAGATTGCGGCAAAGTTCCGTATGGTGGGCGCCATCGAGAAAGAGCATGAGGCCCGCTACCGCAAGTTATTGGAAAACATCGAGGAAGGCTTGGTCTTTTCGCGTGACGGCGACATGGTGTGGCAATGTTCCAACTGCGGTCATATCGTGATTGGAAAGAAGGCTCCAAAGATATGTCCTGTCTGCAACCATCCGCAGTCGTATTTCGAGCTGAAGAAGGAAAATTATTAATTAATTATATGATTAACGTCGGAATCATCGGATGCGGCTTTGTGGGTGGAGCGCTGAAGGATTGGTTGGAGCATAACAATCCGGAGTGCAAGCTTTTCATCAGTGACCCTCCTAAAGGTTACAATGATGATTTGAGCAAAATCGATATTGCATTTCTGCAGATTCATGTTCCTACTGAAGACGACGGCACACAGGATCTGACACTTATGAAGGAGTTGATTTGCAATCTCCCGGATGTGCCAGTGTTCGTTCGCACCACTATTCTTCCAGGTTCCAGCGAGATGCTTACACATGAGACGGGACATCAGGTGTTCTATATGCCGGAGTTCCTCTCTGAACGCACATATATTGAGGATTTCCAGAAACAGCCCATGGTGTTTACCGAAGCGAATGAGTTGCTCACCAAGATTTTTGCGGGTAAGAAGTTCACCGTTATGACACCTTTCAAGCTATATCAACGACACTCACGCCTACATCCCCGGCCCTGATGGCAAGTTCGGTTATGGCGGCAAGTGCTTCCCGAAGGATGTCAATGCTTTTGCTAAGATGACCGAGGGAACGCCGTTGGAAACCCTCTTGGAGCATCTGCATGAGCTGAATGCTCTTTTGATGCTCATTTGAAGCTCCTTTGGAGGTATAACGAAAAACGGCGGGCATCCGGCAGGATTGAACAAGTCGCCGCAGGCGGCACGAGCGCGAAGCGCAAGAGAACAGCGGAGGTGCAATAGCGCCGAGCACAAGGCCACAAGGCCGAGAGAATTTCTGTGAAATCTGTGTAACCTTGGCAAGAAGTAAGTATATAGAATTATGACGAAGAAACAAGAAATACAGCTGTTTGAGGACAAAAAGGTGCGTACCGCATGGGACGAACAGGAGGAGAAGTGGTACTTCTCGATTACCAGTTGAAATTCCTGGCTCCTGATGGAAAGATGCGACTCACCGATGTTGCCGACCAGCAGCAGCTGTTCCCACGCCCGTGAGTGGAGCGGCAAGACTACACGCGAGTGTAAGAAGTACAAGGGATTGAAGAAGGAAAGCCTGCGAGATAAATGATCACGATGGAACTGGCACCTAACCGATGGAGCAGCGAGAGCAGAGTCAACAGCGTTAAAGACTGACTGGCTTTGGACGAGGGATTATTCAGCGAGTTTACTGTCACTTGCTGTCGTGGACTCTGCCATTGGAAGAAACTGAGATTGCTCAGAAAGACGTCAAAGCAGAAGATATGTCACAGGGCTTTATAGGAGCTTTCAACAGTTTTGTGAGTTATTTGAACATACAGACAGAATTACAGATTAATCCGATGGTGATATGAATTGGATAAACGAAGGAGTAAATGAGTATTACGAATGGCTGAAGCAGCGCCATTCGTTCAGCAGGATGATATTACCGGTTGGAGTGTCATCTCAACCCCTTTTGTCGGTATGTTCAATGACACCATTGACATTTTTGTCAGAAAACTACCCGATGGGAAAGTGACGTTATCCGATGATGGCAATACTCTTGCCAATCTTGAGTTAGTAGGAGTCCCATTCAAGACATCCGCTGGTCGTAAGGATATTTCAGACCGCATTAAGCTCAACTAAGGTGTTGTTATAACTCGCGAAGCAGAGCTTACCAAAACAGTCGATAAGTCAGAATTCGTACAGGCAAAACACGATATGTTGCGTGCCATGCTTGAACTTTCCGATATGATTAACCTGTCCACACATCGTGTGAATTCACTGTTTCGCGATGATGTTAAGAATCTGTTCCATCAGCAGAGGTTGAACGTCACTCCAGGCTTTATCGTTTTCGGACGTTCAGGAATACGTTTCACTTTCGACTATCTGATAGCTAAACCAGAGACAGAAATCGTGATACAGACATTCAACCATCTGGATCGTCCTAATTTGGCCACCTTCCTTTTCGGAGTTGATGAGGTGAAGGCTGTGCGCGAGCAGATTTCCGAGAAGGCATTTCAGCCGGTTGCTTTGGTGAATGATGAAGACACAAAGGTACGTGGCGAGTTTTTGGAAGCATTCATTGACGATTCATTAACGGTTAATTAAAGGCAATTCATGTTGCCGTAAGTGTTTCTGTGCTATCCGTGGTTTCTGTGTTACACTGATACTCCTTTGATGCTCCTTTGATGCTCCTTTGATGCTCCTTTGATGGGCCGATACCCCTCACCCCTTCGGGGAGCTCCCCTAAACAGGGGAGCAGTTTAAAAAAACGATAACGCTAACGAAAACGATAACGATAACGCTAACGAAAACGATAACGAAAACAGAAACGATAACGAATAAACGATATAAAGCAATGGAAAAACGTAAGGATAGAATCTATCTTTGTCTGGCTCACATGAGCGAGGCGGGAGTGGAACAGAAGTACATCCAGGAGGCGTTCGATACGAACTGGGTGGTGCCGCTGGGGCCGAATGTGAACGGGTTTGAACACGACCTCGAAGCGTTCGTGAACGGTTTCAAGATTCAAGATTCAGGATTCAAGATTCAGGATTCAGGATTCAAGATTCAGGATTCAGGATTCAAGATTCAAGATTCAAGACCTGAAACCTGGAACCTGAAACCTGAAACCCTCAGCAAGCGCGTGGTGGCGCTTAGTTCGGGGACGGCGGCGGTGCATCTGGCGCTGATTGCGTGCGGCGTGGGGCCGGGCGACGAGGTGTGCGTGCAGAGCTTCACCTTCTGCGCCTCCAGCCATCCCATCACCTACTTAGGGGCAACGCCCGTGTTCATCGACTCCGAGAAGGACACGTGGAACATGGATCCGGAGCTGTTGGAGGCGGCCATCAAGGACCGTATCGCCAAGACGGGGAAGAAGCCCAAGGCCATTGTGCCGGTGGCCCTGTATGGTATGCCGTACCGCATTGACCGCATCATGGAGATAGCCGACAGGTACGGGATTCCCGTGGTGGAGGATGCCGCAGAAGGGTTTGGCAGCCGCTTCAACGGGCAGGT
>CALCYT010000031.1 GCA_937906455.1 uncultured Bacteroidales bacterium
AGCGGACTGTTCATCCTCGGCGCTCTCGGCGCGGGATATGCGCTTAGAAAGAAGAGGGATTGAGGTTTTTGGTTATAGGTTGATGGAGGGGTTTATTCGTCTTCGGTGGATAAATCCTTCCGGTCAACCGCTAAGATTATTCTCTCAACTTTTAATTTTTTCTGTTTAAAAAACGCAAAGTATAGAAATGACTAAGATGGAAACTCCGGTGCTGCTTCTGACGGGTTATCTCGGAAGCGGCAAGACCACGTTGGTGAATCATATCCTTTCAAATAAGAAAGGCATCAAATTTGCGGTGATTGTCAACGACATAGGCGAGGTCAACATCGACGCCGACCTCATCCAGAAAGGCGGCATCGTAGGCAAGAAAGACGAGAGCCTCGTAGCCTTGCAGAACGGTTGTATCTGCTGCACCCTGAAGATGGACCTCATCGAACAGCTCAACGACATCATGAAGATGGCGCGTTTCGACTACATAGTGATTGAGGCGAGCGGCATCTGTGAGCCTGAGCCTATAGCGCGCACCATCGCCGGAATCCCGCAGATGGGCAGGGAATACACACAGTTCGGCATACCACGCTTAGACTGCATAGCGACAGTGGTAGATGCCCTCAGGATGAAAGATGAATTCGCTTGCGGCGAGAGCCTCGAAAACGAGAATATCGACGAAGACGACATCGAGAACCTCGTCATAGAACAGATAGAGTTTTGTAACATAGTGATTCTCAACAAGGTGTCAGATGTCGAGCCGAAAGAGCTTGAGAGAATCCGCCAGATTGTGAAAAACCTCGCGCCAGACGCACAAATACTCGAATGCGACTACGCCAATGTCGATTTAGACAGAATTATCGACACATACATGTTCGATTACAACACCGTTTCAGGCTCAGCAGGCTGGATCAAGATTATCGAAGGCAGTAACGAACATGATGATGACGATGAACACGAACATCATCATCACGACCATGATCATGAGCATCATCATGAACACGACGAGGGCGAAGCTGAGGAATACGGCATCGGGACGTATGTATATTTCAACAGAAAGCCGTTCGACACGCTGAAATTCAACGATTATGTGCTGAACAAATGGCCAAAGAACATCATCCGCTGCAAGGGATTGTGCTATTTCGCCGACAACCGGGACATGTCGTATATCTTCGAGACGGCGGGCAAACAGAAGAAGCTCTCGGAAGCCGGCTACTGGTTCGCTACAGCGAGCAAAGAGGAACTGCGGCAGTTTGTGGAACGCGACCCAAGCATTCTTAACGACTGGGACGAGGAATACGGCGACCGTATGGAAAAGATAGTGTTTATTGGACAAAAGCTGGATAAGGAAGCGATAAAACAAGCACTTGACAGTTGCTTGTTTTAGATAACAGATAAATAGATAACAGATAACAGATAATAGATAACAGATAATAGATAATAGATAACAGATAATAGATAATAGAAGAGATATAGATAATGGAGGGGGTCTGAGGATGGAAAGGAAAAATTTATGGACTATTCATTCGAAAAACTCTTAGTATGGAAGGAATCAAGGGAATTAGTATGCGATGTATATTCATTATTGAAAAGTTTTCCCAAATTTGAAACTTATGGTATTTGTGATCAGATTAGAAGATCTGTAATTTCAATACCATCAAACATTGTTGAAGGAAATATCAAAAAATCAGTCAAAGAGAGATTACATTTTATTGAAATATCATACGGGTCATTAATGGAAGTTTATTGTCAATTAATAATTTCTAAGGATTTAAAGTATATTAATGACAACCAATTTTTAGAAATAAAATCTAAAATTGATATGGTAAATAAATTATTATCAGGACTAAAAAAATCATTAGAAACAAAATCGAACAATTAATTTTTCTCAACCCCTCTTTTATCTATTATCTTTTATCTCTAATCTCTTTTACAGCAAAGGGCAATGCCAACAGAAACGTCAACGCATCGGCGATGGCTTGTGTCATCTCAACACCTTGAAGACCGATAAAAAGAGGTAAAATCATGATGATGGGGATGAAGAATAAGCCCTGTCGTCCCATCGACAACACTGTGGCTATCAAGGTCTTGCGAGTGGTCTGATACATCATGTTGGTGACAGTGCTCAGTCCGATGAGCGGAAACGACAAACACTGCCAGCGTAAGACGTCGGTGCCTATCTTCACAAGCTCCTCGTCTTCGCTGCGGAAAACCCTGATGATGTCGGGAGCGTAAATGGCGAACACTATCGATATGATTATCAGTATGACAGTTGACAGCTCGACGGTGAAGATATACGATTTTCTGACTCTTTCATGCAGTCCTGCGCCGTAGTTGAAGCCGCACACAGGTTGGAATCCTTGACCTATCCCGAGGATTATCGAGAACGCGAACATCATCACTCGCGACACTATGGCGAAGGCGGCGATGGCACTCGCCTCGGTGCCGGGAGCGGCGTAGTAGGCAGCGTATCTGTTGAGCATTATAGTGCTGACACACACGAAGACATGCCGGCATAATGAGGGCGTCCCGCCTTTGAAAATCTCTTTTTGGCTATACCATGTGAGACTGAAATTCTTGAGTCGGATATGTACGTTGCCGCTTTTTTCAGTGCCGAGAAACAATATTAACCATCCCAACATCTGGCTGATGCACGTCGCGAGAGACGCGCCCATGACACCCATGTCGAAAACATAGATAAACAAGGCGTCAAGGAAGATGTTCAGTACGGCTCCGGCAGCAATCCCGACCATGGCATATTGCGCGTTGCCTTGCAGTCGAAGCTGGTTGTTGAGCGTAAGCGACGACATCATGAAAGGCGTCCCGATGAGGATAAACAACAGATAATCATTGGAATACGGCACCACATCGGGGGTGGCACCCATCATTCGCGAAAGCGGGGTGAGAAAGAAAACACCGGTCATCATGGCGATGACGCCGATGCCCATCGACGAGAAAAACCCCGTGGCGGCCATCTTCTCGGCATCAGAATAATTCTTGGCACCAAGAGCCGTGGAGATGAAATTTCCGGAGCCGTGGCCGAAATAAAACCCGATGGCATTGATGAATGTCATGTAGGCAAACGACACCCCTACGCCCGCCGTCGCCTCCGTGCTGATGTGCCCGACAAAAAACGCATCGATGATGTTGTACAAGGCCGTCACCATCATGGAAATGATAGTAGGAACAGCCATTTTTATAACTAATTGACGCACAGGACTCTCCGTCATCATCAGATAACGTCTGCCACGTTGACGCTCGTCGTCCTCATCCGTAAAACGAATAATATGCCTCATGCCGCAAAATTACAAAAAATAAAGGCACATGATATAATTTTTTCGTATCTTTGCAAGTTATAACATTTAGATTGGAGAAATTTGTTTTTATGGAAGAAAAAGATATAAAAGAAGAAGAATTCATCGATGAAAATATAGACGAAAGCACTGGAGATGTTGACAGTCTGCTGAAATCGGCTCCTCAGAAAATCAACATGCAGGACGAGGAGATGGAAGACCAGATGGTGAACAAACAGGACGACGGCGTGGAGTTTAAGGCCACATGGCCTCTTCACGACGACATGAAAAAGACCCTCACCAACGATTTCCACCGCGGATGCCGCATCAAAGCCGACAAATATGAGTTCGCCGGCAACGTGTTATGCCATGGACAATGCAAGCTCGACAGCTTCAACTGGCTCAAAGACTATGAGAACGAGGCACCTAAAGAAGGCGAGCTGCTCGTGGCAGAGGTGCGTTTCAAAAACGACAGAAAAGACTTCTATAGCTATCCTTCAGAGATGCATCTCCTTGAAGGTGAGTTGGTTGCGGTGGAGACAACCATCGGACACGACATCGGTATCGTGACAATGGTGGGCGAGCTTATCGGGAAACAACGCAAACGCAAGAAGAGCAACACACCCGTCACCGAGCTGAAGAAGATTTATCGCCGTGCACGAATCAACGACGTGGAGAAGTTCCTCGACGCTGTGCGCCAAGAAGAACATACCTTGTACCGCAGCCGTGAGATAGCATCAAGCCTGAAGTTGGAGATGAAGCTTAATGATATTGAGTATCAAGGAGATAAGACAAAAGCCATCTTCTATTACACCGCCGACGGACGTGTCGATTTCCGTGAGCTTATCAAGAAATTGGCCGAAGAGTTCCATGTTCGTGTGGAGATGCGTCAGATTGGGTTCCGGCAAGAGTCGGCAAAGCTTGGTGGCATAGGCTCATGCGGCAGAGAACTGTGCTGCGCCTCGTGGATTACTGATTTTCAATCGGTTACAACTAATGTGGCGAGAGTCCAGCAACTGTCGCCCAACCCACAGAAACTCGCGGGACAGTGCGGCAAACTGAAATGCTGCCTCAACTACGAGTACGACACCTATATCGAGGCTCTGAAAGCCTTCCCGGACAACCGTATCGTGCTAAAAACAAAGAAAGGCGACGGCATCTACCAGAAAATCGACATCTTCAAAGGTTTGATGTGGTATTCCTATCCGTTTGACAAAAACAATATGATGGCGATACCTCTTGAGAAAGTGAAGTTGATTATCGAAAACAACAAAAAAGGCGTGATACCGGAGCAACTTGAGGACTTCGCATTCATCAAGGAACAGAAAAACAACGACTATGGCGATGAAGGAAAACCGGCGGACTTGTCGAAACTGGAATAACACCTCCGTCATTTCGACTGGAGCGGAGCGGAATGGAGACCTGAACGAAGCGAAAGCATTCACCTTTGGTGAATAAATCTCCGGCAAACAATTGATTTGGATTATTTGAATGTCAGAGATTTATCGACAAGCTCGAAATGACAAGACACATTGAATATGAAGAGAATATTCTATATTGTAATTGTAGCGTTTTTGATGGCTTCGTGTAGCAACAACAAGCTGTACGATGAAAGCGTCGTCATTCCCAATGCGGTGTGGGACAACGAAAACATTCCTTTTTTCAACGTTACCGTTGACGACACCTTGGCTGAATATGCTTTCTATCTGAATATCAGGCATTTAGAGAATTATCGCTATAGCAATCTTTATGTCTTCATGCACACCGTGTTTCCGAATGGCAACATCACGCATGACACCATAGAGTGTGTCTTCGCCATGCCCGACGGCCGTTGGATGGGCAAGGGGAGCGGCACTATGCGCTCGGCGAAGGTGCTGCTGAACCCCACGCTGCGTTTCCCGCTAAGGGGCGATTATCATTTTGAGATAGAACAGGCAATGCGCGAAAAAGAACTGAAAGGTATTACCGATATTGGCTTGTGCATTGAAAAACAATAAGTTATGGCAAAGAAAGAAAGCAAGAAAAAAGGCAAGAAAAAAAACGTCAAGGTTTACCTGATAGTGATATGGTCGTTGTTTCTTATTGCGGCTCTGTCGGTGTTCCTGCTTTTCTATGGCATCATTCACGAATGGTTTGGGCCCATGCCGACCTTTGAGGAGCTTGAGAACCCCGAGACGAACCTCGCCACCGAGATTATATCCGCCGACGGTAAGCTTCTTGGCACATATTACATAGAGAACCGCTCCAATGTGAGCTATGACGACATCTCGCCTGACCTCATCCATGCACTCATCTCCATCGAGGATGTCAGGTTTTATGAGCATAGCGGCATCGACAAAAAGGCATTGTTCAGGGTGGCTTATGGTGTCGCTACGGGCAACAGCGACCAGGGAGGCGGCAGCACGCTGACACAGCAGCTGGCAAAAAACCTATTCCCTCGCGGCGAGAATCTGAGTAAGACGAAACTCGTCATCAGAAAGTTCCAGGAATGGGTCACCGCCACGAAGCTGGAATACAACTACTCGAAAGACGAGATTATCGCCATGTATCTCAACACCGTGTTTTTCGGACATAACGCCTACGGCATCAAGAAGGCGGCCGAGACATTCTTCAGCAAGGAGCCGGGGGAGCTTAACATGGAGGAAGCCGCGCTGCTGGCAGGTGTCGTCAACGCCCCGTCGAAATTCAGTCCGAAGAGAAACCCCAAAAACGCCCTGACACGACGCAATATCGTGCTTAAACGCATGGAAACCAACGGTTTTATCACCGAGATGCAATACGACTCCATCTCGCAGATTCCCATCGACTTGTCGCATTTCGGCATCCTTGACCATAACACGGGACAGGCCACTTATTTCCGTGAGTTCCTGAGAGGTATGATGCACGAATGGGCCAAGACACATTTCAAGCAGGACGGCACCCCTTATAACATTTATAAAGACGGTCTGCGCATCTATACCACAATCGACTCGCGCATGCAGAGATATGCTGAGGAGGCGGTGCGCGAACATCTGTCGTTAGACCTGCAACCGGCGTTTTATGCGCATTGGAAAGACGACCCTAATGCTCCATTCGCCCTGCCTTCCGAAGATGATGTAGAGAAAATCATGACACTCTCGATGAAACGCTCGGAACGTTACCGTGTGCTGAGAAACGCCGGCTGGAGCATGGACTCTATCATCGCCAACTTCAACACCCCCATCCCGATGACGGTGTTCTCGTGGGACGGCCCTATCGACACCGTCTTCACACCGATGGATTCAATACGTTATTATAAGTATTTCCTGCAGTCGGCACTGATGTCGGTGGAGACAGGCACAGGCTATGTGAAGGCTTACGTGGGCGGCAACGACTATCGTTTCTTCAAGTATGACCATGTGACGCAGGCGCGACGACAGGTTGGCTCTACTTTCAAGCCCTTCCTCTACTCTTTGGCGATGCAGGAAGGCGAATATACCCCGTGCACCAAGGTCCCTGACATCAGCTACAGCATACAGCTCCCCGATGGAAAGTTCTGGGAACCAAAGGATTCCGGCAAGGCCACACTCGGCAAGGAAGTGACCTTGAGATGGGCTTTGGCACATTCCAACAACCGTATCTCGGCTTATCTGATGAAACGTTTCGGTCCGGACGCCGTCATACAGATGGCACGCAGGATGGGCGTCACCTCGCCATTGCAGGCAGTGCCGTCGATATGTCTCGGCGTATGCGACATCTCACTGTACGAAATGGCAGGCGCGATGAGCACCTTCGCCAATAAAGGCGTATATGTGAAACCTATTTTCATCACGAAGATAGAAGATAAAAACGGTAATGTCATAGATTCGTTCAAAGCTGAACAGACAGAGGCGATGGACGAGGTGACGGCTTATAAGATGATAGAACTGATGAAAGGCGTTGTGTATGAAGGCACAGGCGTAAGGCTGAGATATAAGTACGGCCTGAGAAATCCTATCGCGGGCAAGACAGGTACCACCCAGAACCAGAGCGACGGATGGTTTATGGGCATCACCCCCGACCTCACCACCGGCGTGTGGACAGGCGCCGAAGACCGCTCAGTGCATTTCAAGACGATAACACTCGGACAAGGCTCTAACATGGCTCTGCCCGTGTGGGCTTTATATATGAAAAAGGTGTACGCCGACCCGACATTGCATATCAGCCAGGGCGATTTCACAAAGCCACTATCGAATGTCGAACTTGAATTCGACTGCGACAAATACGAGGAGGAGCAGAATGCGGCGGCGACACCGGAAGATAACGAAGAAGAAGAGTTTTAATAAATGTCATTTCGAGCGAAACGGAGTGGAGTCGAGACCTGAGCTTGCGAAAGCATTCACCTTCGGTGAATAAATCTCCTACAAACAGAGGATCTGCTTATATTACTGGAGATTTATTCATTCCGCTTTGCTCCAGTAGAAATGACAAAAACGATTAACTATGGCGAATTCAAATTTTGTTGACTATGTGAAGATTTTCTGTCGTTCTGGCAAGGGCGGCAACGGTGCGATGCACTTCATCCATGCCAAATACGTGCCTAAGGGCGGTCCTGACGGCGGCGACGGCGGCAAGGGCGGCGATGTGATATTGCGCGGCAACGCCCAGCTGTGGACGCTGCTGCATCTGCGTTACACCAAGCATCTCTTCGCCGGCGACGGCGAGCCGGGAGGCTCCAACCAACGCACCGGCGCACAAGGTAACGACGTGGTCATAGAAGTGCCTCTCGGCGCCGTGGCGTACGACGCGGAGACACACGAGCCTCTCGGCGAGGTGACCGAAGACGGACAGGAAATCGTCATCATGAAAGGCGGACGCGGCGGAAAAGGCAACACCTTCTTCAAGACAGCGACTCTGCAGGCACCGAAGTTCGCGCAGCCCGGCGAACCGTCGGAAGAACGCTGGATAATAATAGAACTGAAGCTGCTGGCCGACGTCGGTCTCGTGGGCTTCCCCAATGCCGGGAAATCAACGCTGCTGTCGGTGGTTTCCGCTGCAAAACCTGAAATCGCCGACTACCCGTTCACCACCCTGACACCTAACCTCGGTATTGTGCCTTATTATGACTTCAAATCGTTCATCATGGCGGATATTCCGGGCATAATAGAAGGCGCATCGGAAGGTAAAGGATTGGGTATCAGATTCTTACGTCATATTGAACGAAACTCGATACTGCTGTTCTTAGTGGCTGCCGACAGTCCGGATGTGAAGGAGGCATACGACATTTTATTGAATGAATTGAAGAAATATAACCCGGAGCTTTTGGATAAGAAAAGGATTCTCGCTGTCAGCAAATGCGATTTGATTGATGAAGACACGAAGAAAGAAATAAAAAAACACCTGCCGAAGAAAATCCCGCACCTCTTCATCAGCTCTGCGACCGGCGAAGGTATTAAGGAGTTAAAGGATTTGATTTGGCTTTCATTAAGTTAATAATGTTAAACGATTTAGACCATCAGCTTTTTCTGTTTCTCAACGGCCTGCACGTTGGGTGGCTCGACCCTGTGATGACGTTCATCTCATCGGAGACGGGCTGGATACCTTTTTATGCGGTGCTGGTTTTTCTCGTTTTCAAGAAATACAGATGGAAAGGCTTATGGATTATCCTCGGTGTGGCATTGCTTATCACCTGCTCCGACCAGCTCTCATCGCATGTCTTCAAGCCTGTGTTTCAGCGACTTAGACCTTGTCATGACCCGTTGATACAAGATTTGGTGCATCTTCCTTACGGACACTGCGGCGGTCAGTACGGATTTATCTCGTCGCATGCCGCCAACACCTTCGCCTTGGCGACGTTTATCTGGCTGACTATGCGAAAGTTCTACAAAAACATCGGCTGGCTGATGTTCTGCTGGGCGGCGGTGGTGTCGTACAGCCGCATCTACATGGGAGTTCACTTCCCCGGCGACGTCATCTGCGGTGCCGCAGTGGGAATGGTTTTGGGACTGGGAATTGGATGGTTGGAAAACAAATATCTGCTGAAAGACGAAGTGCAATGAAGTGATTATACAGGTAATATCTTGTTAAAAATGCACTTTTATGCCAAGAGCTAAACCTAATATATCATACATTTTCAAATATTTACTGTTGAATGCGTCGATAATTCTTAATTCACTCGCATTAAATTGATAATATAAAGCGACTTTTTTAATTTTATTGCTATTATTGATTTTTATTAAATCAAATTGTTGTCCAAATATCAGATAAAAGCGCAAACTGGTTGAAAATCCGTAATAATTGTCGGGATAATAGTTTGGTTCAACCAACCAATAATCTTTTCCGAAAATGGAACTGACCATCACGCCCACAGTAAGCGGCTCAAAACCCATTCCTGACTTTGACAGTCCCAAACTGTTAATCATATAACTTATTGATTAACAAAGACAACCAAAAACATCGTTGGTGGTGCGGGTGGCGCAAGGCTGAAAAATGATTACTTTTGTGGCATGTATGTGCGCCGCAAGCGGAACCGAAGTGGTTCAATCAGTATTGTTGTCGTTGACAAGAGCAGGGGGAAGTACCGTGAGATAAAGACCTTCGGCACCTCCATTGACCCTGACGAGGTTGACAGGATCTGCCTTGAAGCCAGCCGATGGATATCCAAGTTCGGTGGCCAGCAGGAAATGGACTTCAGTGAGTCCGCCCGGGCCCTTGCCGGGGTGAAAGGTGCGCTGGCTCTCGTCGAGCGTACCATGCTGGACGCGCCCCAGGCCATACTGAACCGCGTCTATGACCGGATAGGCTTCAACGCCATCGGGGACGACATCCTCCGCCACCTTGCCATCGCTCGGGTGTGCCAGCCGATGAGCAAGACGGCCACGGTCGAGTACCTGAAGTCATACTTCGACGAGGACGTGAAGCTGCACAAGATATACCGGTACATGGACAAGCTGCACAACACCCGTCAGGAGAAGGTGCAGCAAATCAGCGTCGCACACACGATGGGCGTTCTCGGCGGCCGCATCGGCCTGGTGTTCTACGATGTCACCACCTTGTACTTTGAGTCCGCCCCCGACCCGT
>CALCYT010000032.1 GCA_937906455.1 uncultured Bacteroidales bacterium
TCTCCCGTCGGCTTGCAATGAATTGCAAGCCGACGGGAGACGTTTTTTTAATGATAATTTTTTCGGCTGTTAACGATAAAATTTGTATTTTTGCAACGCTGTATCAAACAGCACGGAATAATTTTTTATGATGGATAAGATTCGGAATTTTTGTATCATCGCTCATATCGACCACGGGAAAAGCACCTTGGCCGACAGGCTCATCGAGCTCACCAACACCTTGACAAAGAAAGAGTTAGTTGACCAGGTGTTGGACGACATGGATCTCGAGCGAGAGCGTGGCATCACCATCAAGAGCCATGCCATCCAGATGAAATATGAGCATGAGGGGGATGTTTATACACTGAATCTTATCGACACCCCCGGTCACGTCGATTTCTCGTATGAGGTATCGCGTTCCATCGCCGCATGCGAAGGCGCTTTGTTGGTTGTTGATGCTTCACAAGGCATTCAGGCTCAGACTATTAGCAACCTTTACATGGCCATCGACCACGATTTGGAGGTCATCCCGATTTTGAATAAAATCGACATGGAGAGTGCGCAGCCCGACAAGGTGGAGGATCAGATTATCGACCTCCTCGGCTGTGACCGCGACGACATCTTACGTTGCTCGGCGCGTACCGGCGAGGGCGTGCCGGAGATCTTGGAGGCCATCGTCAAGCGCATCCCCGCCCCTCAAGGCGACCCCGGCGCACCGCTGCAAGCCCTCATCTTCGACTCGGTGTTCAACTCATTCCGAGGCATCATAGCTTATTTCAGGATAATGAACGGCACCATACACACCGGCGAAAACGTGAAGTTCTTCAACACAGGCATGGAATACGACGCCGACGAGATTGGCGTGCTTCAGATGAAACAGGTGCCTAAGAAAGAGCTGTCGGCCGGCGATGTGGGATATATCATATCCGGCATCAAGACCTCCAAGGAGGTGAAGGTGGGCGACACCATCACCTCGGTTGACAACCCCTGCGACAAGCCCATCGCGGGCTTCGAGAACGTGAAGCCGATGGTTTTTGCGGGCGTCTATCCCGTCGATGCCGATGATTATGAGGAGCTTAGAAGCTCGTTGGAGAAGCTGCAACTCAACGACGCGTCTTTAGTGTGGGAGCCGGAGTCGTCGGCAGCCCTCGGATTCGGGTTCCGCTGCGGATTCCTCGGCTTGCTGCACATGGAAATCATCCAGGAACGCCTCGACCGCGAGTTCAATATGGACGTCATCACCACGGTGCCTAACGTCTCGTTCAAGGCTTATCTCACCGACGGCAGCGTCGTCGATGTGCATAACCCCAGCGGCATGCCCGAAGCCACTAAACTCGACCATATCGACGAGCCTTATATCTTGGCACAAATCATCTCGCAAAACGAATATGTCGGCTCAATAATGACATTGTGTATTGAACGACGTGGTATTTTGAAGAATCAGGTCTATCTCACCACCGACCGCGTGGAGCTGACTTTCGAGATGCCGCTGAGCGAGATAGTGTTTGACTTTTATGACAAACTGAAGTCAATATCAAGAGGTTACGCCTCTTTCGACTATCATATCTGCGGCTACAAGCCGTCGAAGCTCGTAAAACTCGACATCATGCTCAACGGCGACACCGTTGACGCCCTTTCAACCTTGATTTTCGTTGACCACGCCTACTCCTTCGGACGCCGTATGTGCGAGAAGCTCAAGGAGTTAATACCACGACAGCAGTTCGACATCGCAATTCAGGCTGCAATTGGAGCGAAGATTATCGCAAGAGAGACGGTGCGACAAGTCAGAAAAGACGTGACCGCAAAATGCTACGGCGGCGACATATCGCGTAAGCGCAAACTCCTCGAAAAACAGAAAGAAGGAAAGAAACGCATGCGTCAAATCGGCAATGTCGAGGTGCCACAGTCGGCTTTCCTCGCAGTGCTGAAACTGGATTAGCTGATAGCCATTAGCCATTAGCTGTTAGCCATTAGCTGTTAGCCATTAGCTGTTAGCAGTTAGCCATTAGGTTTTGTTAATTGAGGGTTATTATTTTTATTTGAGGATTATCGGTTTTTGTTTTGAACGTGACGACCTTCTCCTTGTTCGGTTCAAGGTCGAAGAAATTATCTGACAAATCGGTGCAGCCTTCAGGCAGTGTGATGCAAACGTCCTTTACCAAAGTCGGAGACACAAACGTGATAGTTCCGATGCCGTTTTCAATTTCTGTTTCAGGCTGTAAATCAATATTTTTCAGTTTCAAATCCTTCGGATAAACAAGATATTGAAGTCTTTCTGCGATAACCTTATCATTTTCAATGAATTGCATTTCCACATAAATCTCATTTTTATCTATATCAGAAACGAATTTATTCACGTCAAGCGGAAGATTCACGCAGCCGTTTTCGGGAATAAAAACCTTTTCGGAATAAGATTTCATGATTTTCCCTTCAAAATTTTTGAAATTCAAAACCAGATCGGCGTTTATCTCACGATAGAGGTCGCTGTTGGCGTAAACTTTGAAGTTGCCGTCGGTTGTCGGGAGCACACCTATTAATATAGGTGCGTACAAATCCTTGAGTTTCCAGTGTAGAGCTTTTTTGTTTCCGAAGTAATCTATTGAGGACCAGGAGATTACAGGCCATGCGTCGTTGAGCTGCCAATAAAGGCTGCCCATGCTGCGAGGCTTGGCGGCGCGCTGTGCCTCGATCGCGAGACCGATGCCGTAAGCTTGGGATAATTGGGAATAATAAACTTTTCTTTCCCAATCGTCATTTCGACTGGAGCGAAGCGAAACGGAAAAATCTCCGCCATTTGATTGCATGAGATTTCTCGACTCCACTTCGTTTCGCTCGAAATGACGGTTGGAATGATACGTTTCGCTCGAAACGATGTATTTCTCAACATGTTTTCTTATCAGTTCTTCTCCCCTGCCATGTTTTTGATGCGACTGAATCTGATTGTCATCCAATTCAGGCGAAATGGCAAGTAGTGTTGACAACTCAGGATATGCCTGGTAGCCGAACTCGCTGTTGAAACGTCCCACTTTCGTGAGATACGCCTCATACGGCAGCTCGCCCCACCAGACGCCCCAATAATGCACGTCGCCTTCAGTCAGACTCTCGGGTTTGCCCCAGCCGTTTTTCGGCGACGATGGCCAATAGTCACGAGTACCATCATAAGTATCAACCACTTCCGTAAAGATATCCACAAACAAAGTATCCATTCCGCGTTTCATTTCGGCGTAGCCATCATCACTCCAACCCATCGATTTCTGCCAGCCCCAGTTGACGTAACCCTCGCTCACCTCGTTGTTGCCACACCAGATCGCTAACGACGGATGACTCTGATAATGAACAACTTGCTGAATCGCTTCTTCTTTCACATTGTTCAAAAACTCATCAGAATACGGATAAGTAGTGCCGGCGAACATGAAGTCTTGCCACACCATGATACCGAGGCTGTCGCAGATGTCGTAGAAATAATCGGGAGGATATATGCCTCCGCCCCACACACGAAGCATATTGAAATGCGCGGGGATACATCCGGCTAACAGTTTGATTGTCTTGTCTTTAGACATCCAGCCCTCAATCATCTCCTCAGGGATGTAGTTTGCGCCTTTGATGTAAACTTTTTTGCCGTTAACCTTGAAATACATGGCACTACCTATGCTGTCAGGCTCTTCTATCAACTCAATTTTTCTAATTCCTGTTCTAACTTTTTGAGAGTTGACGAGTTTTTCGTTTTCATAAATCTCAACAACGAAATCAGTCAGCGACTGCTCCCCCATCTCGTTTGGCCACCAAAGACCGGCGTTTTTCAGCTCAAAAGGAACCTTGAGGTGAGTTTCACCATTTATGGAAACCGACTGTTCGCAAATTTGCGAATCATTATTCGACACAACAAATCTCAAATCACAAGGTCTGTCTGCGTAAAGCCTAATGTTTGCTGACATTTCAGCATTGTTACCATCAAGGTTTTCGGTAAGAATCGAGACATTTTCAACTTTAAAACCCGACCAACCGAGCAGTTCCACGTCTTTCCAGATGCCGATATTCAGATATCTTGGTGCCCAGTCCCAACCGTTCTGATAAGCACATTTTCGCATCACGGCATATTTTTCCGGAAAAAGGAGGCTATAAGTCTCGATAAGGCTATCTCGTTGTTTATCAAAAGGATAGAAACGCACCTTCAGTTCATTGTCATGCTTTTTCAGCAGATTTTTCACCTCTTTTTGATATTTAATGAACATATTATCCGACCTGATAATTTTCTCCCCGTTGAGCCAGACGTCGGCGTATGTGTCCAAGCCATTGAAAATCAATTCGATATTATCTTTTTCAAAAACATTATTTTCAACATCAAATTTCAAATAATAGTCCCATTCGCGCTGGGGAATCCATTGTAAATCCTGCTCCACCTTGCCAAGATACGGATGCGTAATGAGACCGTTTTTATACAGATCAGCTTGTACGACTGATGGGATATCCACTTGTAAATCAATGGATAAGGTGTCAGTTTTAAGATTCCAATTCTTTTTAAGATATTGTACAGCCTCATGGTTGTTGTTATTACAGGAAACAACAATCAAAGAAATGAATAATAGTTTTAAGATTCTCATTTTATTCATAATAGCCAACGCACCAAAGACTAAATGGCGTGAATCGATTCAAATCTGAGTCGAAATGACGCTCACAAAATCTTTTATTCTGTTAATATTTGAAACTTTATACAGCATGTCGGCACCAGTTTTGTCGATGCCGTTTGGATATAAATCGCTATGATTATCAGGCGAATACGATGTCAATGAAGCATGGACATCACTTATTCCGGTAGCGGTGATTATGCGTTCGGCGTTACCTTCGTTGATACCGCCGCCAGCCATGATATTTATGCGGTCGCCAAACAGAGTCTGGAACTCCCTAATCATGTCAATACCATCGTAAGCCGTTGGTTTACAGCCACTTGTAAGCACTTTGTCAAATCCGAGGTTTATCAGTGTTTCCATTGCGTCGAGAGGGTTATTACAGGCGTCGATGGCGCGATGGAATGTAAACTTCATTCCATCGCCTGACGCCATCATCTTCTTTATTGCAGTGACGTCGAGGTCGCCCTCTGCGTTCAGCGCCCCGATGACGACGCCTTCGTAACCGAGTCGCCTCACCATCCTTATATCCTCGCACATCACAGTTATCTCATCATCGTTATAGATGTAATCGCCTGGGCGACAACGTATTAGCACTCGTGTCGGCAATATGGCGGCACATCTCGACAACGTCCCGTAAGAAGGCGTGACGCCTCCCACCTCCAGCGCCTCGCAAAGCTCGGCGCAGTCGGCACCGCCAGCAAGTCCATTAATTATTGACTGATAACCGTTTGCACAAAGTTCGAATCGTATCATGACGTAATTTTCTGCAAAGATAGTAAATTTTTTGTATTTTTGCACGCTAATTTAAATTGAATGATATATCCTTCGGATTTTGAAAACAAGATTGGCTTCAAGGTGATAAGAGAACGTCTCAACTCCTTGTGTATCAGCGAGATGGGAAAAGAGTTTGTTGACAAGACGGCTTTCATCACCGATGTTGACGAGATTCGCACGCATCTTCGTCTGATTCAGGATTTCCTGACGCTTCTGCAGGACGGAGTGCCTTTTCCGGTAAGGGATTACAACGATCTGCGGGATGAGTTCCACCACCTCGCCATCGACGGCACCGTCATCAGCCTTGAGAGCATGTTCGCGCTGAAGCCCACGCTGTCGGCATTGTCGTATATCTTCAAGTTCTTCAAGTCGGAGGCTTCCGAAAAAGTGCCTTATCTGAAGGCATTGTCAGAAGGCATTACCATTGATAATCATATCTTTACAGAGATAAACCGTCTCATTGACGACAAGGGTGAGATTCCCGACAACGCCACCGCCGAGCTTGCTGAGATTCGCCGCGACATCAGGCGAAAGCAGAGTTCCATCGACCATCGCATGCACAAAATCCTCGTCGAGGCGAAAAACTCCGGCTGGACCGACAGCACCGCCGAGATGACGATACGCGACGGACGGCCTGTGATACCGATGAGAGCCGCCGACAAACGCGCTTTGCGAGGTTTCATCCATGACGAGTCAGCGACGGGACAAACGGTGTATATCGAACCCGCTGAGATATTCGACACTAACAACGAAATCAAGGAGTTAGAATACGCCGAGCGACGCGAAATCAACAAGATTCTGCTTGCGTTTACCAAGATTCTGCGACCCGAGATACCGAATCTAACAAAGGCCTGGCACCTCCTCGGACTGCTTGACTTCATCCGCGCCAAGGCACTTATGAGCCACGAATACAACTGCGTGATTCCCGAAGTCATAGACGAGCCGATGTTCGACTGGATTGAGGCACGGCATCCATTGCTTGAAGAGAAACTGAAAGGACAAGGGAAAAGGATAACGCCATTAGATTTGAAACTTGGTGTTTCCTGTCATTTCGACTGGAGCGGAGCGGAAAGGAGAAATCTCCGCCACTTGAATTGCCAGAAACATTTTGCCGGAGATTTCTCGACTCCACCTCGTTTCGCTCGAAATGACGAAGGAAGGATTCTCGTCATTTCAGGTCCTAACGCCGGCGGCAAGTCGGTGTGCCTCAAGACAATAGGCTTGTTACAGTACATGCTCCAATGCGGCTTGGCAATCCCTGTAAAAATCGACTCGAAATGCGGCGTGTTTCACGATATGTTTATCGACATCGGCGATGAGCAGTCACTTGAAAACGACCTCAGCACTTACAGCTCGCATCTGCTGAACATGAAAGAGCTGCTGCGACACGGCAACGAACGCACGCTGTTCCTCATCGACGAGTTCGGCACAGGCACCGAGCCTCAGCTCGGCGGTGCCATAGCGGAGGCCATATTATTGAAAATGAACGAGAAAAAAGCCTTCGGCGTAGTCACCACACACTATGCGAATCTGAAACTGTTAGCCGACAGCAACCCCGGCATCGTCAACGGCGCGATGTTATTCGACACGCGCTATCTGCAACCGCTTTACGTGATGATGATGGGCAAGCCCGGCTCATCGTTTGCCTTCGAGATAGCGAAAAAGATTGGTTTTCCGGAGGAAATACTCGACATCGCCGCCGACATCTCCGGAAGGGAGCATCTCGACTTCGACAAACAGCTCCAACAACTCGAAATCGAGAAGAAAGAGGTGCGCAAGAAAGAGTATGAGCTGAAAGTCGCCGACCAACTCCTTGACGAGGTGGTTACAAAATACAAAAACCAGCTTGCCGATATTGAGAAACGCAAAAACCAGATGCTGAAGGATGCCAACAACGAGGCGCAGGCTCTCATCGACAAGGCTAACGCCAAGATAGAGAATACCATACGTGAGATTAAAGAGGCTCAAGCCGAGAAAAACCGCACCAAAGAACTGCGCGAAGAGCTGAAAGACATGAAGCAAGACCTCGTCAACGAGGCGACTCAAATCTCCAAGAAGCTGAAGATGGAGGAGAAAGACGAAACGGCTAAGAGCGAGTTAAAAGTCGGCGACACCGTGTGTATCAACGAGTTAGAGGTCGTCGGAGAACTTTTAGAGATTTCCGACACCGACGTGACGATTCAATTTGGAGATGTCAGACTTCGCACTACTGCCGACAAACTGCGTAAAATCAGCAAGGCGCAGGCTCGAAAAGCTCAGCAGAACCCTTCGTATCTTCGCAAGAGCATCATGAACGACATCAACGAGAAGGCGCAGCATTTCAACCTCACTCTCGACGTACGCGGTCAGCGCGGCGAGGAGGCCGTTGACAAGGTGGCGAAATACATCGACGAGGCTAATCTGTTGAGCATCAAAGAGGTAAGCATTCTTCACGGCAAAGGCAACGGCATCTTGCGGAAGCTCATCAGAGAATATCTGAGCAAGCAACAATGCGTGCAGTCGTTCAACGATGCGAGCTTAGAGACCGGCGGCGCCGGGATAACGAGGGTCACGCTGAGATGATTTATTTGCACGCAGAGAGATTACCACGCAGAAAGACTACCACGCAGAAACAGCAGAAACAGCAGACTACTAATTAATAAAACATTTCTGCTATTTCCGCTCTTTCTGCGTGAAAAAAATCCGCGTGAAAACCCTCTGCGTGAAAAAAATATGAAGAGTATATAATTTGGCATGATTTTTGACGTTATCCCCAAAAAACATAAAGACAATATTTATGGAACTTGACACATTAACTTACAAAATTAGAGGCTGTATATACGAGGTATATAAGACATTAGGCCCGGGGCTTCTCGAATCTGTTTATGAAGAAGCTTTGATGTATGAGTTTGACAAAAACGGACTCTATTATGACAATCAAGTCAATTTTCCCGTTATCTATAAAGGGAAAGAACTTAAAAAGAATCTTATTTTAGATTTAGTCGTTGAAGACTCAGTAATTCTCGAATTAAAATCTGTTGAAGAACTCAAACGTGTTCATTACAAACAATTGTTCACATATTTGAAACTAACAGATTTGCGTGTAGGCTTTTTGGTTAATTTTAACGTAGATGACATTCTTGCCAAAGGCAGTATAAATCGAATTGTTTATAATTACTGATTTCACGCAGAGAGATTACCACGCAGAAACAGCAGAAACAGCAGAAACAGCAGACTTATTAATAAAACATTTCCGCCATTTCCGCTCTTTCTGCGTGAAAAAATATGCGTGATTACAGTCCGAATGTTTTCGCTATTTCTCCCACCATGTCGATCTTCTCCCAAGCAAAAAACTCCACGTTTTTGTACGTCTTCCCGTTCTCCTCGAAGGTGTCTTTGTCTTTGTACATCACCTCTACCTTTGCGGTGAACGGGTCGCGACCGAAGTGACCGTACGACGCCGTGGCCTCGAAGATAGGGTTCTTCAGTCCGAAGCGCTTCACGATGGCATACGGACGGAGGTCGAACAGCGTCATCAGCCTTTCGGCGATTTCAGCGTCGCCCATCTTCTTGCCGTTAGCGTCTTTCACGTGAGCTGTGCCGTAGGTGTTCACGTAAAATCCCACAGGCTGTGCCACACCGATGGCGTAGGCAATCTGCACAAGAGCCTCGTCGCAAACGCCTGCCGCCACAATGTTTTTCGCTATATGGCGCGCCGCGTATGCCGCCGAGCGGTCAACTTTGGAGGAGTCTTTTCCCGAAAATGCACCGCCGCCGTGTGCGCCACGACCGCCGTAAGTGTCAACGATGATTTTACGGCCTGTGAGACCCGTGTCGCCGTGAGGTCCGCCGATGACGAACTTGCCCGTCGGGTTGACAAAGAGTTTCATGTCGGACTTGAATAGGTTTCTAACCCGTTGAGGCAGAAGCCTTTTCACTCGCGGAAGCAAGATGGTGCGCACGTCATGCTCTATTTTCTCAATCATGGCGGCGTCATCGTCCATAAACTCGTCATGCTGAGTGGAGATGACGATGGTGTCGATGCGCAGCGGCTTCCAGTTGTTGCCGTATTCCACCGTGACCTGCGACTTCGCGTCGGGACGGAGATATTTCATGCGCTTGCCTTCGCGACGAATCTTGGCAAGCTCAAGCAGAAGCATGTGTGACAGCACTATGGTGAGCGGCATGTATTCCGGCGTCTCCTTGCAGGCGTAGCCGAACATCATGCCCTGGTCGCCGGCACCTTGTTCCTCGACACTTTGACGCTCCACGCCGCGGTTGATGTCCTGCGACTGGCCGTGAATGGCCGACAACACCCCGCACGACTTGCTGTCGAACTGGTATTCCGCCTTGGTGTAGCCGATGCGCTCGATGACACGACGCGCAGTGCCTTGGATGTCAACATATCCGTTTGATTTGACCTCGCCTGCCACGACGGTGAGACCTGTGGTCACCAGCGTCTCGCAAGCCACCTTCGATTCCGGGTCCTGACGAAGCATCTCGTCGAGGACGGCATCCGAAATCTGATCGGCCACCTTGTCTGGATGGCCTTCTGATACTGATTCTGATGTGAAATAATAACCCATTTTTATTTTAATTTAGAAGCCAAGAGACAGAAGTCAGAAGTCAGAATCTTTCTTCCAGCTCAGCTTTTGTTAATAAATATGGATAATTTGAGATTGTAAAAAGAAATACTGTTTTAGCATTTTTTTCTTGTGGTTGCAATCAATCAAATCTGTCCACGTGAAATTTTTGCAAAGATACGAATAATTTTGACATGACGCAGCCGTTTTACGGAAATAATTTTTCTCCCACTGACTTCTCTGATATTACCGTAATTTGCACTTCTCGAAAAGCATTTTTTTATTTTTTTGCACTTTGTGAAGTGCAATAGTAATTTTTTTATTATTTTTGCAAAAAAATTATCATGGAAACATTATTTGAATCATTCAGACTATTGCTTGAGATTACTCCGACTGACTATATTCGGAGCTTTCATGACAAAATCAATTGGAGAAACAGGCTAATCGGGTTGGTCGGACAGAAAGGTGTGGGAAAATCAACACTTCTGTTGCAGCACATCAAGAAATTTGACAATATTGGCGAGACTTTATATGTTCAGGCTGACGACATGTATTTCTCAGCTCATGGTTTGTATGATACGGCTTACGATTTCTTCAAGCGTGGCGGGAAACGGTTTTATATTGATGAAATCCACAAATACAAGGGGTGGTCAACAGAAATCAAGATGATTTACGACAAGTTGCCAATGATGTCGGTCGTCTATTCCGGCAGTTCGCTTTTAGCTTTAAAAAAAGTAAATTCCGCCGATCTGAGCCGTCGAGCCATTGAATATACCATGCCGGGATTATCTTTCAGGGAATATCTGAATATTTCTTTTGGATGGAATTTAAAAACAGCTTCTCTTGACGAGATTTTACATGGGAAAGTTGATTTTCCTTACGGAGAACATCGTCCCATCAAATATTTTGAACAGTATTGCCATAACGGCTTTTATCCATTTTTCAAAGAAGAAGATTATTATTTAAGGCTTAAACAGGCAATAAACGAGACGGTCGAGCATGACATACCAAATTATGCCGAAATGCCTGTGGCTTCGGCTGCAAAACTAAAAAAACTCATGTATGTTCTTGCTAACAGTGTGCCATTCAAGCCAAATTACAGCAAGTTGGCACAGGAACTGGAAATCGGGCGAAACCAGCTGCCTGAATACATAGAGTATCTTGAAAAATCGAGATTATTCAATGTTTTGAAAGAAAAAGGCTCAAGCGACAACATTTTACGAAAGGTCGAAAAGCTATATCTCAACAACAGCAATATAGCATACGCCATATCTGACACCAAACCCGACACAGGAAACATCCGAGAGACAATGTTTCTCACATGGATGCGCGAGACGCACAACGTGACAGCGTCTTCCATCTCCGATTTCGAAATCGACGGAATAACATTTGAAGTCGGAGGGAAGAACAAGAAAGGCGACCAGATTAAAGACATGAACGACGCTTATCTTGTAAAAGACAATATCGAATACGCCGTCGGCAATTCAATACCGATTTGGATGTTCGGGTTTGTGTATTGATTTTTTCAGACCTGATTAACAAGATTTACAGGATTCCAGCCAATAATTGCACTTCGCGAAAACACCAGCGGCGGCCTTAATGCCCTTAATGGCGTTAAGGGCATTAACGGCATTAAGGCCGCCGCTGGTTGGGGAGGTAAATCCTATGAACTACAACCCGACGACGAGGCGCACCGAGTACCCGTCGTACCGAGTGCTGTTGACCTGAGGAGAGAAAAGCCCGGAGTAGAAGCCCACGTCGTACGCGCGGTCCGCATTGCTGGCCGTGGACGACCAGTAGCCCCCGTAGGAACCGGCATCGTACACCGTAGTGCCATCCCGGTAGCCCGCCGCGGGCAGGAACACGCATCCCATGCCCTCGAGAGCAGTCCACTGAGCGGCGGTACACTTTGTAGCCCAATCACTCGACCCGTTCACAGCACCGGCAGTTGTCACCTTATCGGATCCTATGTCAACACCGTCGGGGAACACGATGACGCCGTTCACGCTGGTGCCGTCGGTGTTGATAGTGGCTTCGGTGTAACGGGCTTGAGAGGTCCCGAACACAGTGCCGCCAGCGGTGCGGGTGTTGAACAGATACACCCACTCGTCTTTTGTCAGCGTCCGCCAGGTGTCGGCGGTGTTGCCGCCGTTGGAAATTGCGTTGTGACCCCAGTCGGCCTTACCTGTCTGGTCGTTTAAATTGTATGTATCGCCGCCGTATGCATAATAATCAGAATAGTTAGTGATTGTGCTCCAAGGTTGGTAGCACACAGCACCGTGGTTGTAGCCGCTTGTTCCCCAACCAAAGAGGTCTATCCAGCCGCTGTAGGTTGAAGAGATGTGGGAATTGTCGCTGCCGCTTATTGTTCCGCCATAATTACCCCAGTAATCTGGCGTTTGTGAACCCACATAATCCCACTGGTACTCAGCAAATCGCCAAGTGTTTGTTGAGGCTTGGTATTGCAGGTTTCCTTGCGAGAAATACACTTGTTGTGTGGCGCTTACAGAAAATAATCCAGCCGCCGCCCCTTCCGGAGTAGTATTCAATGCACTTGTCGTAAATGATTTTTCGCTACCATAATAATACTCTAAACCCCGCAAGGCATACGCCTTCACATAATACTTTGTGTTTGGTTCAAGTCCTGTTATTTTGCACACAAAAGGCGCGCCCCATTCGGTTGTTGAAAGACGCGCGTCCTCCACCGTGGGATTGTTTTCCGCACTCCAGCACACCCCTATCTCACTCAACGAGAGACCCTGGGTTACAATGGCATCACCTCCGCATACCGCCGTCGTCGCTGTTATACCCTGCGGATTGTATGTGGTGACCCTCACGTCGCTACTTGTGTTGCCTCCTCCAGAATTAGATGCGCTGTCGGAAGACTTTTTGCAGCTTGTAGTTATGGCAAGAATCACTGCTAATGTGACAGATAATAATTTTATAATCTTTTTCATCTCAACATCCCTTTATCCGTGTTGGGAGCAACTTTTTTAATTCTGAATTGTCAATAAAATGGAAATGGTTTCACCCAATTCCATTCGCAAATTTATAAAAAATTATTATATGTGACGCTTTTTCGAAAAATTTTTGTAATTTTGCAGAAGAAATAACAACAATGAAGACACAACAGGAATATATCAACATTCTGAAAAGCCATGCAGCCGAGTTGAAAAACAAGTTCGGCATAAGCTATATGCGCTTGTTCGGTTCGGTTGCTCGCGACGACCACAACGAGGACAGCGATGTTGATGTTTTTGTTGTGATGCCTGCGAATGCGTACAATTTGTGCGCCGCAGCGGATTATTTGGAGGATATTTTAGGCACAAATGTCGATTTGATCCGTAAACACGATAACATGAGGCCATTCTTTTTAAACCAAATCATGAAATATGGAATCGATATCTTTGGAACAGCGTGAAGTCGTAATAGACACTTTACATCAGATTAAAATGTCTATCGAGAACCTTCTTCTATGGAATGAAGGGATTAAAGACATGAACGTCCTTTTGTCATCTTCTGGCGGGATGCAAGACCTTGCCGGCAATTGCATGACTATCATGATAATAGGTGAGGGTTTCAGAAAAATCGACAAAATGACAGATGGAAAACTGCTTATTTTAAGACCAGAAATCCCTTGGCGACAGGTTTTCGGTTTAAGGAATCGAATCGCCCACGGCTATTTCGACATCGATATTGATATCATTTCCGAAGTGATTAACAATAATCTGAAGCCTCTGCTTGAGGCGACAGAGTTTTTCTTGGATTATTTGAAGTAATTATTTCGTCAGCACCTGGAAAACCTCCTCGATGCTGGCGTCTTTGCTGTGCATCACGCTCATCTTGATGTTCTCAACGCTGTCGTTAGCCACCACCACACCTTTATTAATAATGACGATACGCGGACACATTGCCTCCACCTCCTGCATGATATGAGTCGAGAGAAGCACGGTTTTTTCTTTTCCTAATTCTGTGATAAGTCCGCGAATTTCAACAAGTTGGTTAGGGTCGAGACCCGATGTCGGCTCGTCGAGAATCAGCACTGAAGGGTTGTGCATCATGGCTTGGGCGAGTCCCACGCGCTGACGGTAGCCTTTCGACAGGGCGCCGATTTTCTTGCGCATCTCGACGGTGAGACCTGTCTTTTCAATCATCTCGTCAATACGGTTCTTTGCTTCTTTGCCTGTAATATGATGAATACCGGCAACGAACTCGAGATATTCGCGCACGTACATGTCGAGGTAAAGGGGATTATGTTCAGGCAGATAGCCTACGCGTTGGCGCACCTCCATCGGGTTGTCGATGGTGTCGAAGCCTTCAACGGAGACGGTGCCTTCGGTCTGCGGGATGAAGCAGGTTATGATCTTCATCAGCGTTGATTTTCCTGCGCCATTCGGGCCCAGCAGACCCACAATACAGCCTTTTTCGATGTCTAAATTCACATCATTCAGTGCCAGCTGCCGGTCATAGCGTTTCGTTACGTGGTTTATCTTTATTGACATGATAGCTCCCGAGGTTAAAGGTTACTGATATATTCTTCCACCTGTGCTTTCAATGGTGGCAAATCTTCTGTAATCACAGACCAAAGCACATCCTTGTTAATTTGATAATAATCATGAACAAGGACATGACGCATCTTCTCAATCACTTTCCATGGAGTTTGAGGATGGTTTTCCTTGAATTCCAAACTCAATTTATAAACTGCTTCACCAATAATCTGAATGTTATAAACCGTAGCATGAAGATGCAACAAATCACTATTTAATTGCGCTTGTGTCAATCCATTTGTATAATCTTCCACATGTTGAATTGCGGTAAGAATATGATTCAATCGTTCTTTATCCCTAAGAGGCTCTCTCATAAACCAAGATTTTATCGCGATTAGCACTTTCTTCGGCAAATGGCAGTAAATCTCCGTCAACAACAAGGTCAACTGAACGGTGGAGCAGGGCTTCAAGGTCACAAATCATTCCGAAAAATGCCAATCCCATTTTTGTTCCGGGCACAAATGTTATGAGAATATCGACATCGCTGTCAGGATTCTCCTCGCCGCGAGAATACGAGCCAAAAACCCATGCTTTGTCTATAGGCTTTGTTTTGAAATACTCCCTTATCGTTTTTTTAACTTTTGCGTCCATTTTGTCAAAACTGATTTTCTTTGCAAAATTACAAAATTTCTTCAAATTTCAGCTTGATTTTGTAAAATTTTTCAAAAACTGTCTTAACCTGAAAAATTTGATGTCAAAAAATTAATTTATTAATTTGTTTTCCGTATTAAAAAAATTTGTACTTTTGCAGTCCGAAATTTTAGTAGGGAAAAATAGTGTAAAAAACACAATAAACTAATTAAAAAATTAAATGGATACATTAAGTTACAAAACAGTGAGCGTCAACAAGGAACACGCCAACAAAAAATGGTGGGTGGTTGACGCCGAGGGTCAGGTTCTTGGCCGCATGGCACAGGAAATCGCCCAGGTTTTAAGAGGAAAGAGGAAGGCATGCTATACTCCCCACAGTGATTGTGGCGATAATGTCATCGTAATCAATGCCGAGAAAGTCATCCTCACCGGCAACAAAATGGACAAGAAGGTTTACGTACACTACACGGGTTATCCTGGTGGACAGCGCGTAAGAACCGTGAAGGATCTTCTGAACAAGAAGCCTATCTTCGTCGTTGAACACGCGGTGAAAGGCATGTTACCTAAGACACGCCTTGGCAGCGCCATCTTCCGTAATCTTTACGTTTATGAAGGGCCGAATCATCCGCATGAGGCTCAGCAACCACAAGTATTAACAATTAAGAAATGAACATCATGGAAGTAATCAACGCGTTAGGTAGAAGAAAGACAGCCGTCGCACGTATTTACATGAAAGCAGGCGAAGGCAAAATTACGGTCAACAAACGTGACTACAAAGAGTATTTCCCGACAAGCATCCTGCATTACGTGGTTGAACAGCCACTGATGCTCACCGACAACCTCGGGAAGTATGACATCAAGGTCAACCTCGACGGCGGCGGCATCAACGGTCAGGCAGAAGCCCTCCGTCTCGCCATCAGCCGCGCATTGTGCGAAATCAACGCTGAATATCGTCCTGTCCTGAAAGCCAAAGGTCTGATGCGCCGCGACCCGCGTATGGTCGAGCGTAAGAAACCGGGACAGCCAGGTGCACGTAAGAAATTCCAATTCAGCAAACGTTAGTCTATTAAAAGGAAACATCATGACACAAGTAACATTCGAAGAATTATTAGATGCAGGTTGTCACTTCGGTCACCTCAGAAGGAAATGGAACCCGAACATGGCGCCGTACATCTTCATGGAGCGTAACGGTATCCATATTATTGACTTGTACAAGACACAAGCCAAGATCGATGAAGCAGCAAACGCTCTTCGTCAGTTAGCTCGTTCAGGAAAGAAAGTCCTTTTCGTAGCTACAAAGAAACAGGCGAAAGACATCGTCGCCGAACTCGTCTCGAGAGTCAACATGCCATACGTGACAGAACGTTGGCCTGGCGGCATGCTCACCAACTTCACCACAATCCGCAAGGCGGTGCGTAAGATGGTCAGCATCGACAAGCTCATCGCCAGCAGCCAGTACAACAACCTCTCGAAACGTGAGCGTCTCCAGATCGAGCGCGAGCGCGAGAAACTCCAGAAGAACCTTGGCTCAATCGCCGACCTGAACCGCCTTCCAAACGCAGTGTTCGTCGTTGACATCATCAAGGAACATATCGCGGTGGCAGAGGCGAGGAAACTCAACATCCCGACTTACGCTATCGTCGATACCAACTCAAATCCCAACCTCATCGACTTCCCGATTCCGGCCAACGACGACGCCTCGAAGTCAATAGCCCTCATCGTGAGCAAGATGGTCGAGGCTATCGAAGAAGGCCTCAACGAGCGCAAGAACACCATGAAGGATTCCGACATGGCAGAGAACGAAGGTGACGAGGAGATAAACGAGAACGCAGTAGCCGAAGAGGAAGAGAAAGAAGAGGAGACAAAACGTCCCCGCCGTCCTCGTAAGACTGTGAACAAGAAGTAATTAACATTAAAGAAGAAAGGCAACAACATGAATATCACTGCAGCTCAAGTCAATGAACTCAGACAAATGACCGGCGCAGGTATGATGGACTGCAAGAAAGCCCTCGTCGAATGCAACGGCGACAAGGAAGCGGCCATCGACTACCTCCGCAAGAAAGGTCAGAAAATAGCCGAGAAACGCGCTGACCGCGAGGCCGCTGAAGGCGCCGTCATCTCAGCAACAACGGCAGACCATACATACGGTGCCGTCATCATGCTCAACTGCGAGACCGACTTCGTAGGTTCAAACGCCGACTTCGTCGGAGCAGCCAAGGGATTCCTCCAGGCAGCTATCGACAACAAGCTCCAGAACCTCGACGCCCTCAAGTCTTTCGCCATCAACGGCCGCACCGTCGCTGACCTCGTCACCGACCTCACCGCCAAGACAGGCGAGAAAGTCGAGCTGAAACATCTCGAAGTGGTGGAGGCTCCTTACGTGGCTAACTACAACCACCAGGGCAACCGCCTCGCCACACTCGTCGGATTCAACAAGACGATAAGCGAAGAGACAGCACACGAGGTGGCAATGCACGCAGCAGCCATGTCACCAATCGCTATCGATGCTGACGACGTCCCACAGGAGACAAAAGACCGTGAGATGGCAGTCGCTATCGAGAAGACAAGACAGGAACAGGCAGCCAAGGCAGTTGACGTCGCTTTGAAGAAAGCAGGCATCAACCCGGCCCACGTTGACAGCGAAGACCATATCAACTCCAACATGGCGAAAGGTTGGATCACTGAGGAACAGGCACAGCAAGCCCGCGAAATCAGAGAGAAAGTCACAGCCGACACTCTCGCCAACCTCAAGGAGCAGATGGTGATGAACATCGCCAACGGCCGCGTGAACAAGTTCTTCAAAGAGAACTGCCTCCTCGACCAGGCTTCATTGCTCGACGGCAGCATCACAGTGCGCCAGTTCATCCAGAAGGCTGACAAGGACGCCACGGTGTGTGCGTTTAAACGCGTTCAACTGGGATAGTCTTTAGTCGTTAGTCTTTAGTCGTTAGTTATTAGACGTTAGTTTTTGATTAGACTAACGTCTAATTTTTATGTAATGAGTTCGCTAATGAATTAATCATTTTACTTATTTCAGTAATTAGATTTCTGGCTTTTGAGGTTTTTGAATTATCAATATAATTTAATCTTTCACAAACTTCTAATTGGGTTTCAAGTTCCCATAATGAACCTCTTGACACTGATAAAAATTGAATGAATTCCTTATCAGAATTTCTGCCTAATCCTTCTGAAATATTTGATGGAATTGAAACCACAGCCCTTCTCATTTGATCTGATAAAGCATACAATTCTTCTTTTGGCAATAATTTGACAATAGCATAAACCTCAACCACTAAATCCATGGATTTATGCCATACTATAAGTTGTTTGTAATTACTCGATTTCATTATTAGTCTTTAGTTTTTAGTCATCAGTCTTTAGAAGTTAGACGTTAGCCCATACTAAAGACTAACGTCTAACGACTAAAGACTATTTCTTACTCCAAGTCGTCCCCTCTTTCCCATCCTTGAGGACGATGTCAAGGGCGGCAAGCTTGTCGCGGATGAGGTCGCTGGTTGACCAGTCTTTCTTGGCACGGGCTTCCTTGCGGATGTCGATGATGGTGTCCATCAAGCCATCGACGAGACCATTGTCGTCGGAGCCGTTTTCAGTGTTGACCAAGCCGAGAATCTCAAACACGAAGACATCAAACAGTTTCTTCAGAAGCTCAAGTTCAGCTGGGTTTATCTTTGAATGACCATCTTTCACTGAATTGATGATTCTTACTGCCTCAAAGAGGTTAGCAATCACTATCGGGCTGTTGAAGTCGTCGTTCATTGCGTCGTAGCACGCATCCATAATCTTCTGAACGCCAAGGACTTCAGCACCTTCGGTGGCGTTCAGCTTGTCGATGAGACCTGCCGCCTCCATCAGACGTTTATAGCCTTTTTCAGCCGCTTGCAGAGCCTCGTTCGAGAAATCGACGGTGCTACGGTACTGAGCTTGAAGGATGAAGAAACGTATCGTCATCGGGCTGTACGGCTGAGCCAGCATCTCCTCCCCTTTCGCGTTTTTATGGCTTCCTCTGAAGAACTCGTCAAGAGTGATGAAGTTGCCGAGAGACTTGCCCATCTTCTGTCCGGCGATGGTAATCATGTTGTTATGCATCCAGTAGTGCACCGGTGCCTTGCCGTTTGCCGCCATCGACTGCGCTATCTCTGACTCATGGTGCGGGAACTGCAGGTCGAGGCCGCCGCCGTGGATGTCGAACTCCTCGCCGAGGTATTTGCATCCCATCGCGGAGCATTCCATGTGCCATCCCGGAAAGCCGTCGCTCCACGGTGAAGGCCATCGCATGATATGCTTCGGCTCTGCCTTCTTCCACAAAGCGAAGTCGATGGCGTTGTGCTTCTCGGTCTGCCCCGCCAGTTCGCGCGTGTTGTTAATCATCTCCTCGATATTCCTTCCCGAAAGGATACCGTAATGATATTTCTCGTTGTATTTCTTGATGTCGAAATACACCGAGCCGTTCTCGACATAGGCGAAACCGGCATCGAGAATCTTCTGAATCATGGCGATCTGTTCGATGATATGGCCAGAGGCATGCGGCTCAATCGAAGGACGCAACACATTGAGCTTATCCATAGCCTGATGGTATCTAACAGTGTAATACTGAGCGACTTCCATCGGCTCGAGGTCTTCAAGACGCGCTTTTTTTGCGATTTTATCTTCGCCTTCGTCGGCGTCATGCTCGAGGTGACCCACATCGGTGATGTTGCGCACGTAGCGCACCTTATATCCGAGATGTTTCAGATAACGGAAAACCAGGTCGAAAGTTATTGCCGGACGTGCGTGGCCGAGGTGAGCGTCGCCATAGACGGTAGGGCCGCAGACATACATTCCGACATGGCCTTCGTGAATCGGTTTGAAAGGCTGCTTCATGCGAGCTAAGCTGTTGTAGATATATAAAGCATCCATGATACCAAAATTTTTGCAAAGGTACGAATTATTTTCAAACGGCTATCGGAATTAAGCAATAAAAAAGTTCGGAATGATAGCTTTGTATTTAAAAAAATGTTTATATTTGCAGTGATAAAAAGTTAAAGTTTTAATACGAAACAGAAATAAGAAAACACATTGACATATATTAGATAGCGTTTGTAGCTGTCCTTGAAGTCCATTTACCACAACGTTCTCAATTTGAGGACAAACCTATCAAGGAATAGTTATAAAATGCCGTAATTGCTACGGCGTGGAATGACTTGTTAGATAGGTGGGTGTGGTAACCCGGACTTCAAGCAAGGAATAAGTTCCGCGCTGTTTTTTGTTGTCTTGTTAAATCAATTAATCATTAACATTATTAAAAGTTGCTCCCGACACGGATTTAGGGTAAAAAGTATGGAACATTCAAAAATCCAACAACAATGCTTATCTTATCCATATTTCTAGGAAGCTATGGTATTGACAGATTTTTGTTGGGAGAAACAGGCCTTGGCATATTAAAACTACTCACTTGTGGTGGTTGTGGCATTTGGACTATAATTGACTGGTTTTCTGTCCAGCAAAAAACAAAAGATTATAATTTCAATAAATTTAATGAACTCTACAGAAATTTTATAAAAAAATTCGCAAAAAGTCGAATTTTGTAAAATATTTTTATTATCTTTGCGGCGTGAAAGTTACATTTGATAAGGAATATTTGAAGGATTTGTATGAGGAGGGCAAAACGGAGGCCAAGAAGCACCGTTTTCAACCGAATATTGTCAAGAAGTATCAGGAGAGAATTAAGACTTTGACAGCTGCGCCGAGAATTGAAACTCTCTATCAAATCAAGGCGTTGAACTATGAAGTTTTGAGCGGAGATAAAGACGGTATTTCTTCGATTAGAGTCAATGACAAATATCGGATTGAGTTTACGGTTGTGCAGTTGATGGAAAATCAAATTGTAACGATTTGTAATATTTTGGATTTGTCGAACCATTATAAATAAAGAGCGATGATAAACATTGAAAGTATTGAACCTAAAATGATTGCAAACAATCTAATGCCTTCAGAGCCGGTGCATCCCGGGACTCTTTTGAAAGAAGAAATAGAGTATCGAGGCATTTCGCAGAAGCAGTTGGCGCAGCAGATTAGTGTTTCTTATACCGTTTTGAATGAGATTCTTAACGGCAAACGACCTATTTCAACAGACTATGCCCTTTATCTTGAGGCGGCATTGGGAATCGACGCCCAACTTTGGATTCAGATGCAGGCCGATTACAATCTTCAAGTCGCGAAAAACGACAACAAGGTTATTCAGCATATCCGCAACATCAGAAAAATAGCCGCTGTTTTATAAATTATTTAGTACAGATTTAGCATTCAATCGGAAATTTGTACAAAAGTCTGAAAACGCTATAATTTTATTGAAATCTCCGTTAATGTGGTTTTAATTTCGTTATCAGACGGAGGATTTGAAATTTCTTCTATGGTAAAATACTTGGTCAGCAAAAAATACAAATCAACGTAGTCCTTCCATTTGGAACGGCGCCCCAAAGCGTAAGCTTTCATCGCAGCCAACTGAAGTAGCGAAGGAACTCTGAAAACATTTTCAATAACATTATCCGCTTTTATTGGGAATGAATATTGAAAAAACGTGACTTTCACATCATTTATTATCAAGTTCATTTGCTCAGTCACCCTTCTGGTAACGGTATGCTTATATCCAGAAAGACTCAATTTATCAATATTTCGCTTATGATTAATCGGAGAATATTTGAACAAATCAAAATCAATAGAACGGCGATGACCAAGGTAAAGCGCGATTGCCGTACCTCCCACAAGGTAATACTCCCTCTTAAATTGCGACATAATCGGAAGAAGTTCCAACTGGTTTTTATTAAGAATTTCCTTGTGCATATTTAGCGAGTACTAATGAGAAAAAATGATAAATCTCAGGATAATAGTTCTCCTTTTGGCGACCTGTTGCCGAAAAAAACACTTCTGCGACGTGTTTGCCTCCCAAAGCCTCAATCAAATCGCGATAATCGTCAAGTGAGCCTTCGTTGAGAATCGTCTCAACCAACAAATTGTCGCTAATATTCTGTTTCCTATCCTCAGGTGTGTACCAGAATAGGTTCCTGTTCTTTTCTATAATCTGTTCGCGTGTCATTGAAATTGTTTTCGACTTACAAAGATAATAAAATTTTCTCATATATCAGAAAAAATAATTAAAAAATTATTGATTATACCCATACAATTATCCAAAGCTTTTTGTATCTTTGCAGCCAAAGAAAATTTTTAAAATTATCATACAATGTACACAAACTTTCAAGAATATCTGAAGAAGGAATTGGCTCAGATTGAAGCCGACGGCCTCTATAAGAACGAACGTATCATCGAGAGCCCGCAGGGTGCTGAAATCCTTGTGAAAGGCAAGAAATGCCTGAACTTCTGCGCGAACAACTACCTCGGACTCGGCAACAATTCGGAGCTTATCGCCGCAGCGAAGAAAGGCATGGACGAACGCGGCTTCGGCATGGCGTCAGTGCGTTTCATCTGCGGATGTCAGGACCTTCACAAGAAACTCGAGCAGAAAATCGCCGAGTTCTTCGGCACTGAAGACACCATTTTGTATGCGGCTTGCTTTGACGCCAATGGTGGCGTGTTCGAGCCATTGCTCAACGAGCAGGACGCCATCATCAGCGACGCCTTGAACCACGCCTCCATCATCGACGGCGTGCGTCTCTGCAAGGCACAGCGTTTCCGTTACGCCAACGCCGACATGTCCGACCTTGAGAAACAGCTCCAGGATGCACAGAAATGCCGCTTCCGTCTCATCGTCACCGACGGCGTGTTCTCGATGGACGGCAACGTCTGCCCTCTCGACAAGATATACGAGCTCGCACAGAAATACAATGCCATGGTGATGGTTGACGAGAGCCACTCGGCCGGCGTGGTGGGCAAGACAGGCCGCGGCGTGACAGAACGTTACAACCTCCGTGGCAAGATAGAAATACTCACCGGCACCCTCGGCAAGGCCTTCGGCGGCGCCATGGGCGGCTTCACCACAGGTAAGAAAGAGATTATCGACATGCTGCGTCAGCGCTCACGTCCGTACCTCTTCTCCAACTCGATGGCACCGGGCCTCGTGGCGGCAGGCATCCGCATGTTCGAGATGATGACCGAGACCAACGAGCTTCAGGACAAACTCCACGCCAACACCGACTACTTCATCAAGCAGATGCTCGCCAAGGGCTTCGACTGCAAACCGTCAGAGTCGGCGATATGCGCCGTGATGCTCTACGACGCCCCGCTCTCACAGAAGTTCGCCGCCAAGATGCAAGACGAAGGCATCTTCGTGACAGGCTTCTACTACCCTGTCGTACCGAAAGGACAGGCACGTATCCGCGTCCAAATCTCGGCAGCACACGAGAAAGAGCACCTCGACAAGTGCATCAACGCTTTCGTGAAGATTGGAAAAGAACTTGGAGTAATTAAATAAGTTAATCAGTTAGTCAGTTAATCATTTGGTCAGTTATTTTTGACTGAAAACTGATTGACTGAACAGCTGAACAACTGAACAACTGAACAACTATGAAAAAAATATTGATTGTTGGTTCCGGCGGTCAGATCGGAACAGAATTGGTGAAGAAGCTCCGTGCCACTTACGGCAACCAGAATGTTGTGGCATCGGATCTTCGCCCTTTGACAGGTGAGATAGTAGAGAACGGCCCATTCGAGCGCATCGACTCTACGCAGATGATGCAGATCATCGAAGTGGTGAAGAAATACAACATCGACACCATATACAACCTCGCGGCTATCCTTTCGGCCACGGCCGAGAAGAACCCGATGTTAGGTTGGAACGTGGGTATCGGTTCGTTGGTGAACTGCCTCGAGGTGGCGCGCGCGTTCAACTGCGCCGTGTTCACTCCTTCATCTATCGGCGCTTTCGGCGCAAGCACGCCGCACGACAACACGCCTCAAGACACCATCCAGCGTCCTAACACCATCTACGGCGTGACCAAGGTGACAGGCGAGCTCTTGAGCGACTACTACTTCACACGCTTCGGCGTTGACACACGCTCGGTGCGTTTCCCCGGCTTGATTTCGAATCTCACATTGCCGGGCGGCGGCACCACCGACTACGCTGTCGAGATTTACTACGCTGCAGTTAAGGGCGAGAAGTTCATCTGCCCTATCAGCAAAGGCACCTACATGGACATGATGTACATGCCCGACGCCTTGGATGCCATGGTTGACATCATGGAAGCCGACCCGGCAAAGTTAGTGCATCGCAACTCGTTCAACGTCACAGCGATGAGCTTCGACCCTGAAATCATCTACAACGCCATCAAGAAGTACTATCCGAACTTTGAGATGGAGTACAAGTTCGACCCGATTCGCCAAGCCATAGCCGACAGCTGGCCAAACAAGATGGACGACAGCTGCGCCCGCGCTGAGTGGGGCTGGAACCCGAAGTACGACTTAGACAAGATGACAGTCGATATGATTGAGACGCTGAAGAAGAAACTTCTGTAGTTTCACCACCACACACTCAAAAGCGCGCCTGACGGCGCGCTTTTTTCTTGCTTTGACTTTCGTTGCCCCTACACGGCACTACGCTTCGCGAGACCCCCACACGGCGCTGCACTCTGCGAGACCCCCACACGACGCTACACTCTGCGAGGCCCCCACACGGCGCTACGCTTCGTGCGGGGATAGTAGGATAGTGTGCCTCCGGCACACGGGGACGTCCAGAGCGTGTCGGAGACACGCCACTCTATTGTCCCCATACAGCTTGCTGTGTGGGGCAGCGGAGTACGACCGAGGTAGTCCAAAAGCGTGTCGGAGACACGCTACTACTAATCATCTGAAAAGATATACTTCTCGTCAAAATACTGCATGTTCTCCTCAAGGAACTTGCGATACTCGTTGACGAAAGTTTTCTTGCGATGATGCTCCTTCTGCTTCTTGATGTAGTTGACAATCATGTCTTTATCACGAAAACTATTGAAATCAGGGAAATGAGGATTCGCTTTAAGCCATTTGCTGGTGGCGGTTTTAACACGTTGTGCAAATTCTGCAAGAGATAATGTTGATGGCAATGACACAAAAATATGAACATGGTCGGGCATCCCACCGATGCGATAGGTCTGGCAACGAAGGTTCTTGGCTATGCCATAAATATAGGCATATAGCTCCTTTTCGTGCTCTTCAATAATTGTCGGTTCGCTGCGATATGTGCGAAACACAATGTGGTAATACGATGTGGTATAACTCATGATTTTATCATTACATTGTTATAAAAAGTTATCAAATTTCGTTTTTGAGATACATTTGCGATGCAAATTTACAAAAAAACAGATTAAAAATGGCAGAAGACAAAAGTTTCTGCTATTTTTTTGTGTGCAAATTTCCAGCACGAAGAAACACAAATAATAATAAATCAAATTCATGAAAAACAAATGAAAAACTTATTCTTTATCGGATTGGGATTGCTTACAATCTTAACATCCTGTGCGACAATTTTGTCAGGTACTAAAGCAAACGTAACTGTAACAACGAACTCGACGGAACCTGTTAATCTCACTGTTGACGGCAGAACTTATTACAATATAGCCGGCCTCACTCAGGTCCAAGTGAAAAGAGGCTACAAAGTATCTAAAATTGTAGCGGAAAATACAAATGCGTATGGCTCAGTGGATGTCTATAAGGAGTTTAATGCGGTCACTTTAGGTAATTTGATTTTGGGTGGTATCCCTAGTTTTATTATTGATGTCATAGACGGTGCTGTGACAAAGCCTGCAACAGATGTTTTCACCATTTATATGCAGTCCAAAAACAATCAGCCCAAGATAGAGGAATCTACAAAAGAAGAGCCGAAAGAAATAGTGCAAAACAACGACGAAATCGCTTTGGAAAACATCATCATTCGCTGGGACATCCAATCGCGTCCACAAAGAGCCGATGTCTTCTGGAGAGTGGTGAGCAAGACGCAGGAGGTGAAAAGCACTAACAACAAATATTTGCAGACCACGCCATACTAGGCCACTAAAGCCTTGGACATCAAGGGCTTGACCAAGCAGAATGCCGGTGATGTACGTGTCATTTTGCGCTGCGAGAAAGACGGCTACCTGCCGCAGGAAAAAGAGTTTAACTTGAGGGCACTACACTCTGCGAGGCCACTACACGGCACTGCGCTTCGCGAGACCCCCACACGGCGCTGCGCTTCGCGAGACTCCCACACACGGTTCTTCGCTCTGCGAGGCCCCCACACGGCGCTGCGCTTCGTGCGGGGATAGTAGGATAGTGTGCCTCCGGCACACAAATGAACATTCACTTTTTGTGAATGTTCAAAAAACCTTTTGTATCATCGAATTGTTGTTCATTTATCATGATTTTTCATTCGCAAAATTACAAAATTAATCGTAATTTTGCACTTTAATTTGAAAATTTTGACATGAACTCACTTATACCCTTATTTCTTCTGCTAATCGGCTTTGCCGCACTCATTCTCGGCGCTAATTGGCTCGTGAACGGCGCCACTTCTATAGGCGTTAAGGCCAAGTTGTCGCCGCTCATCATCGGGTTGACGATTGTGGCATTCGGGACATCGTTGCCTGAGATGATAGTCAATGTGTTTGCGTGTATCAAAGGCAGTCCGGGGTTGGCTATCGGCAACATCATCGGGAGCAACACCATGAACATTCTGCTTATTTTGGGTGTCAGCTCGATGATTTATCCTATTGACGTGAGCAGAATCTCTATACGACGCGACATCCCGGCAGGATTCATCGCCACCTTCGCTATCACCTTGATGGCCAACGACTTCTTCAGAGGCACCTCGGCAACGATAAACTGGATTGAAGGCTTGGTGCTGCTTCTGATGGGGTTCGGATATCTTTACCTTACCTTTAAGAAAAACGATGAGAGCACCGACACAGATAATACCGAAAACTCTGATAATCAGGAACTTCCTTGGGGCAAGACTGTTTTAGAGCTTGTTTTGGGAATAGTGGGACTATACATCGGAGGCGAACTCGTCTCGCAAAACGCGCAGGTTCTTGCTTTAAGCTGGGGCATGAGCGAGAGCACCGTCGGCTTGACAGTGGTCGCCACAGCCACTTCCCTGCCCGAGCTTATCACTTCGATAGTGGCTGCACTGAAAAAGAACTCCGGCATCGCCATAGGTAACGTGCTGGGTTCCAATATCTTAAACATCTTCATTGTGCTTGGCGTCAGTTCGTTGATAACGCCTCTGCCGTTCGACACGAAGATGAATCAGCAGTTGATGATACTGTTTTGCGCCAATGCCATCATGTTAGCGACGATATTCTCCGGGTCGGGGCGAAAAATCTCGCGTTTTGAAGGCTCGTTGCTGACATTAGGTTACGTCGCCTTCATGCTATTTAGCCTCTACAACTAACACATTATCGTTTTTGAGACGCACCTTGAGCCAGCGTTCTATCTGGCTGTGCAGCAACGAATCTACCGGCTCGTCGCTGTTGATATAAGCGATAATCTGCTCAACCTGCGCGTCTGATTCGGCATTGACCACCGAGCCGCGTGTGATGCTCACATTGGTGATTTGCGGATGCTGGGCAAACAGCTCTTGCGCTATTGCCTGAACGGGAATTTCCTTGCCCGCATAGTCGCCAAGGCGTGCGTTGAGCCGTGCTATGCTGTCGTTCAACATCTTGATTTCCTTGTCGGTATGCTCGTAAATACCCTTTAAAATCTCAGCTTCCGAGAGGTTTTCACGTACCACGGTGGCGTCTTCATGGATGATAATCTGGTTGCGCATGATGCCATAATCTTCAGCATTTCGGTAAAGATTCTCCTTCGCCTCAGCGGTGAGTGCGTCGCCTGCCACAAAAATATCGATAGTCTGCTTTTTGCGAGTGTAGGTCGTCTTGTAGTCATAAACGAAGCTCTTTCCGATATTTTTGTTGTTTTGCACGAGATTTGTTGCGTGAATCTTGAAATTATTCTCTTTCACCACGTTGATGGCTGTAATGATACTCGGCAGAATCACTATCATCAATATCACGACGTACCAGCTTTTCGACAGACGCTGATGCTTCTCGTCGGCGGTCTGCACTGCCGGGAATTTTAAAAGCTTGACGGCCAGGAATGTAGCCAATCCGATAAAGATAGTGTTAATCGTGAAGAGGTACAACGCGCCACCCATAAAGGTGAAATTGAGTCGCGAGATGCCGTAGCCGATGGTGCAGAGCGGAGGCATGAGGGCCGTGGCAATGGCGACACCTGATATCACGGTGCCTTTCTCCTTCCGCGAGGTCTCGATGATGCCGGCGAAACCGCCGAACAACGCTATCAAGACATCATAAATGGTGGGGTTGGTGCGCGCGAGCAGCTCCGAAGGGTTTTCCAGCGTCAGAGGGCTTAAGATGAAAAACACCGATGAGGCCAACACGCTGATAGCCACCATGATGGCGAAGTTTTTCAACGACTCCATCAAAAGGCTCTTGTCCTCAGTGCCGAGACCGAGTCCCATGCCCAAAATAGGGCCCATGACCGGCGAAATCAACATGGCGCCGATGATGACCGGAATGGAGTTGACGTTCAATCCGACTGACGCTATGACGATGGCACAGGCCAAGATGATGACGTTGGGACCTTTAAACGCGATGTTGTTTCTAATTGAAGTGTCGGCTGTATGATAATCGACATACTCTCTGAGGTTGACGAGAGCCACAAGTCTTCTAACGTGTCTGTTCATGGTTATACATTTTAATTATGAATTATTTCACCCAAATCTGAGTACGTCCGAGCCATCCCCGCTTATCGAGAGAGCCTCTGACGCTCAATGTGTTATCTTTATTATTATATGAAATCTTACCATAATAGGTCTTATTCTCATGCGGCTCGAACAGCGTTCCGCCTACAAGTTTGCCGTCTTCCTCCCTGAAATCCTTAACAAGGACAAGTCCGATATATTGGGGGTCGAACAACTCTTTGCCTTTGTCAAATACGCGTGTGGTCTTGCCATAATAAAGACCGTTGTCACCTTCATAAAATAAAATAACAGCCTCCGTCTCGCCTGTTTTGTCGTTAACAGTACGCCATTCGCCCAAGATTTTTTCAACCTGAGCATTGGAAATCAATGTGATAGCGAAAAACAATATGGTCAAAAATATTTTCCTCATCATAATAATTTTTGCAAAGATAGTCATTTTTTGTCAAACAGCAGCTTTTCGATTACGACGGGGAAATTTTCCTGCTCCAAGATATGTATCTTCGCTGCCACATCGTCGGGTGTGTCGGATGCTTTCAACGTCACTGTTTTCTGGAAGATAATATCGCCGCTGTCATATTTCTCGTTGACGTAATGTATCGTGATGCCCGACTCTTTCTCGTGTGCTGCAACAACTGCCTCGTGGACGTAATGTCCGTAGAAGCCCTTGCCGCCATATTTCGGCAGCAAAGCCGGATGGATGTTGATGATTTTGTTCGGGAAGGCGTTGATGAGGTTCTGTGGGATAAGCCACAGGAATCCTGCCAAGACGATGAGGTCGATGTCGAGAGACTTCATCCGCTCGACAAACGCATCGCTGTTGAAATAGTCTTTATCGACCAACAACAGCGGTATGCCGAGATTCTTGGCCCGTTGGTTGGCGTATGCCTCCTTGTTGTTACTCACAACGCATGCCACTTCCACCTCCGGATTCGTGGCGAAATAGTCAGCTATGCGCTGCAAATTGGTGCCGCCACCCGAAACAAAAATCGCTAATCGTTTCATTGTCAATCAACATTATCATGAAGGAATGAGTTCTCCTCCCGCAGTCCCGACTCCTTATTCACAGAATAATGCGACATCTCGTCTTGTGGTTTCTCGATCTTCACTCCCATGCGTGCGTACGCCGGGATGTTTTCCAGCTTCTCCAGATTCGACTGGTTTTTGAAATCAGAGTTGAACGACATGAAGCGCTGACGGCGCAACATCTCTTTCTGGTCAAGCTGTCTGACAGGTTTTGTCTCCACCTTGACTGCAGTAACTATCTGATTATCAGTTAAGTTTTTAACTCCCGGAACGTCCACGTCATCGTCATCCGACGAGAAGGGGTTGTCGTATCTCTTAACCGAAGGACCGACAGATCCGTTGGCATCAGATTGCTCCGGACTTATTCTTTTGACGAAGATACCGCTGTCGCTGTCGTTGTCGAAAACGGTGTCGTCATGTGTTTTCTCCTTGACATTCAGTGATTTATCGTCATCATACAGCTCATAACGTTTCACCGGTTGTGAAGGCTCGTCTTTCTTCGTCTGCATCTGTTCCTCATCATGTTTGATGATGACACGAATCTCTTCCTCAGGTGTCACCTTGCCATTCTCGGTGTCGTCAAAAACCATGTTGACCGATGGTCTTACCGGTTCTTTTGACGGGTCTTTTATCTTATTGTCGGCGAAGGTATAGACCTTATGCACCTCTTTCGAGTCATCTTTCACGTCGCCGAACCCTGTAGCGATAAGTGTGACGCGCAGTCCGTCTTCGAGTGTCATGTCTTCGCCGTTGCCCCATATTATCTCGGACACCTTGCCGGTAGCTTCCTGCACATATTCGTTAATCTCGGTCACCTCGTCGAGTTTCACCTCTTCTGTACCTGATGTGATATAAACGAGGATATTCTTTGCTCCGGTGATATCCGAGTCATCGAGCAGTGGCGAGTGCACAGCCTCTTCCACGGCGCGCAACGCCCTGTCGTCGCCCACGGCGTAGCCTGAGCCCATGATAGCCTTACCGCTGTCGCGCATGACGTTGTTGACATCTTCGAAATCGACGTTGACGTACCCTGTCACGGTGATTATCTCCGCTATGCCTTTGGCGGCTATCTTCAGCACGTCGTCGGCTTTCTTGAAAGCGTCGGTGAGTTTCATGTTGCCATATTCTTCCCGCAGTTTGTCGTTGCTTATGACGAGCAGAGCATCGACGTGTTTACGCAGTTCCGCTATGCCTTCCGTCGCCTGTTGTTGTCGGCGTTTACCCTCGAAGCTGAACGGCAGTGTCACTATGCCCACGGTGAGTATTCCTAACTCACGTGCTATCCTTGCCACCACCGGTGCCGCTCCTGTGCCGGTGCCGCCGCCCATACCTGCGGTGATAAACAGCATCTTAGTGTCGCCTTCGAGTGCCTCGCGTATTTTATCCTCTGTCTGTTCCGCTGCCTTACGTCCCTCCGACGGCACGTTGCCGGCTCCTAAGGCATGGTCGCCGATGTGCAGCTTGTTCTCTACAGGGCTTTTCTGTAAGGCCTGGTCATCGGTGTTGCAGAGTATGAAATCCACGCCCGTGATGCCTTCGGAAAACATGTGCGTGACAGCGTTGCTGCCGCCGCCGCCCACACCCATCACCTTGATGATGTTGGGTTTCTCTTCCGGTTCGTCAAATCTTACTATGTCACTCATCTTTTATTGTTTTAATCGATTTTCTCATTTTCAAACTCATCTTCCTTAAGGAAACGTCCGGCGAAGCCCGTGACGATGTTTTCCCACCACGACTTCTTCGCGCCGCCCTTGGCGTTGTCTTTACCTCCTGCGTTCACCGTCTCCTCAGCGGGCTGTTCGGTGATTATCGGGTCGTTGTTGCCGACTGCCTGGCCGTGTTTCAACGCGTTCTCATAACGGGCGATACCTTCTATCACGAGGCCCACGCCTGTTGAGTACATCGGGCTTGCAAGCTCCTCGGCGGTGTCGTTGGCGAGGTATTCGTTGGGGTATCCGATACGCACGTCGAGGCCTGTCTTGAATGCCGCCAGCTGCTGTATATGTTTCATCATGGCACCGCCACCTGTGAGAACGATGCCTGCTATGAGCTTATGCTCGCTGTTGACCTTCTGTATCTCGTTGTTCACTATATCGAAAATCTCGCTCAGACGCGCCTGAATAATCGACGCCAAGGTCTTGAATGATATCTCTTTAGGCTCTCTGCCGCGGATTCCCGGGATGGAGACGACCTCGTCGTCGCGGTTCTCCGATGCCACCGCCGAGCCGAACTTCACCTTGATTTCCTCCGCGTGTTTCTTGATTATCGAGCAGCCTTGACGTATGTCTTCTGTTATCACGTTGCCGCCAAAGGGGATGACCGCCGTGTGATAGATGATGTTGTCGTAGAAGATGGCGATGTCGGTGGTGCCGCCGCCTATATCGACGAGGGCCACGCCCGCCTCTTTCTCATCCTCGCCTAACACTGCCTCCGCCGAGGCGATAGGCTCGAGTATCATGTGTTCCATCTCCAGACCCGCCTGCTTGATGCAAGTCACGATGTTGCGCGCCGCCGCCACCTGGCCTATGATGACATGGAAGTTGGCCTCCAGCTTGCTGCCCAGCATGCCTTTAGGATGACGGATGCCCATCTCGTCATCGACGATATACTCCTGCGGGATGACGTCGATGATCTCCTCACCCGGCGTCATGCCGAGTTTGAAGACGTCTTGCCGCAGTCTGTCGATTTCCTCCTCGGTAATCTCCACGTTAGGATTGTCGCGCATCAGCACGCCCCGATGCTGCACGCTCCTGATGTGATGGCCGGCGATGCCGACATTGACCGTCTTGATTTCAATATTAGACTGCTCAGAGGCCATGTCAACAGCCCTGCGGATGGCATTCACGGTCTCCTCAATGTTGAAAACCATGCCGCGTTTAACACCCGTCGATTCCGTCTTGCCATAGCCACGGATAACGATTTTACCATTCTCAACTTTTTCGCCGACAAAACAGGCGATTTTTGTAGTGCCAATGTCAAGGCCTACGATGTACACAGGATTACTCATTATTTTTTAGTTTTATTTCTCGTACAAACGACTTGATTTTCAAAATTAAAATTGATGGCGCTGTATCCCTTCAGCTCCGGTGAGCCTTGCATCTTCTCAAAGAAATACTGCATATTCATAAGCTTCTCGTCAACATTGCTGTCGTCGCCAAGTATCACTTTCATATCCACATTGTTCATCACCATCTCGTAATCTTTACCGTCGTAATAAACCTGCTTCACGCAACACTTTGAATATGAATTGTTTAGCACCGATTTCATTACTTGATAAATCTTCGGCAAGTCGTTATTTTTATATTCCGCTCCATACACGCTCGCCGACTTGTCATTCAAAACCCTGAAATTCAGCATCCCGCTGCCGATGAGCAGATGTGCCGTGTAGCCGGGCTTGGCGGGATAGACATTGCCATCGTAATCAAGGAAAACGGACTGCCCGTTTTTGTTATAGACTCGCATAACAGGCTGACACTCAACGATATTCACAACTAAAATCTCATTAAAGGTGATGTTGGCGTCGGTATAAACAGCCCACGGAATCAATTTGAGATAGCTTCGCACGCTGTCAACCGGAATCTTGGTGATGTCTTTGTTGTTGACAGTATCGCAGATATTCATAATATCTTGATATACAGCGTCTTTGTCGATAAACCCATTTTCATCGGCTCTGTCGAGAGTCAGCTCCACGCCTTTCAAAGGATGCCCGACATAATCTCTGTGGGTAAAATACCAAAGGGCGGCAATCGCAATGATTGTCAGCGTCCAGACTGATATTTTAAGGAACTTATTCATTGTCAAGCATGTTTTCTATTTGTGGCACAAAACGGTCGATGTCACCTGCTCCGACTGTCATTATCAATTCAGGTTCAACATCTTTTATGGTGTTCAGCAGCTCTTCTTTTGAGCATAGCATCTTGTGTTTCGCGGTAATCTTGTTGAGTAGCGCCGTCGATGTCACGCCATCGATAGGCAACTCGCGCGCGGGGTAGATGTCGAGGAGTATCACCCTGTCGGCAAGCGACAGGCTTTGGGCGAAACCGTCCATGAAGTCACGGGTTCTGGTGAAGAGATGTGGCTGGAAGACCACGGTCAGCTCTTTGTTGGCGAAAGCCTCGCGAGCCGCCGTCAACGCCGCTGTTATCTCCTCCGGATGATGCGCATAGTCATCGATGTAGATATGTCTATCATTGTTGACGCGTATGTCAAACCGGCGTTGCACGCCTCTGAATGTCGCTATGCCTTTTCGTATATCTTGTTCATTTACACCAAGATACGAGCACATTATGATGGCGGCGAGCGCGTTTCTGACGTTATGCTTGCCGAATAGCGACATCTTAAGATCATGCAGGTTGCGCAGACTGCCGCATATCTTCTCATCGGATTCGACGAGTTTTTCCTCGGCGTTAATTTTCACTGAGAAACATGTCTCACCATCGCTCACGCTGATGTTCTCGGCTGTCACATCGGCGTTGTCGAGTCCGTATGTGATATGTCTTTTAGATGTTTTTATCGGCAGATTGGCATGATAAATCACGATACCGTCGTCGGAAGTCTTGTCCACGAACTCGTTGAAGCTCTCCACAAGATGCTGATAATCACCATATATGTCGAGATGGTCGGCATCGATGGAGGTCACTATGCTGATGTGAGGCGACAGTTTGAGGAAGGAGTGGTCAAACTCGTCGGCTTCCATCACCACGAACTCATCGTTCTCATTGCCAATCAGCACGTTGCTGTCGATATTGCGTGCTATGCCGCCTATGAATGCCGACAACCGCTTGCCTGCCGTCGTCAGGATATGTGTCACCAAGGCCGTCGTGGTCGTCTTGCCGTGAGTGCCTGCTATCGCGAGAGCTTTGTGTTGTCTTGACAGCATCCCGAGCACCTCAGCGCGTTTCACAACCTTGATGTTTTTCTCATGCAGATAATGCAGTTCCAACGAGTCAGATGGAATCGCCGGTGTCAGCACCGCCATGTCTGTATTCTCAGGAATAAGGCTCGGGTCGTCAACATAATGAATGCTAATGCCTTCATTTTCAAGACGATGTGTCAGGGGCGATGGGGTATGGTCATAGCCCGCCACGTCGTAGCCCTTGGCTTTGAAATATCTTGCCAAGGCACTCATCCCGATGCCTCCGATGCCTAAGAAATACAACATACCTTATCTATTTCATCCACAATATCTTCCGCTGCGTTTGGTCTTGCAAAGTTAGCAATATTTTCTTGCATTTGACAAATTTTTTCATCATTTTGCAACAAATTGAACACCGTAGGCAGAAGTTTCTCCGGCGTCTCGTCGTTTTTCACTATGATAGCGGCGTTTTTATCCACCAAACTCTGAGCATTTTTCGTCTGATGGTCTTCCGCCGCTGTCGGGAGCGGCACGAACACCACGGCTTTTTTCACTATCGAAAGCTCTGAAATCGACATGGCGCCGGCGCGTGATATCACCACATCGGCACAGGCGTATGCGAGGTCCATCCTGTCGATGAACACCGTCGGCTTGACTTTTTCTTCAAGTCCAAGTGCTTGTATCTCGTTATGCGCTTGTTCGAGATAATGTTTTCCGGTCTGCCAAATCATCTGATAGTCAACGTCTTTAAACATCGCAAGTTGTGCCGACACGCCTTTATTGATGCCGAGTGCGCCCTGGCTGCCTCCGACGAGCAGTATTATTGGCTTCTCGGGGTTCAGTCCGAAGAAGCTCGCGCCTTCGTCACGTTTGCCTTCCGTTGACACCACATTGTTTCTCAGCGGGTTGCCTGTCATGACGATTTTGTCTTTCGGGAACCATTTGTCCATATTGTCGTATGCCACGCATATCCTTGCCGCTTTGGGAGCCACTATCTTATTAGTCACGCCCGGGAATGAGTTCTGTTCTTGTATCACCACCGGTATGCCTTGTGATGTGGCTTTGCGCATGGTGGGTCCGCTGGCGAATCCGCCGACGCCTACCACCACGTCGGGTTTGAAGCGTTTCAAGATACGTCCGGCCTTGCAGAGGCTGCTTATCAGTTTGAGCGGGAAGCTCAGGTTGTCGAGCGACAGCTCTCGTTTGAACCCGCTAATCCACAGTCCTTCAATAGGATATCCTGCCTTTGGCACGCGGTCCATCTCCATCTTGCCTTTGGCGCCCACGAACAGTATCTCGGCGTCAGGGTGACGTCGTTTGAAGGCGTCGGCGATGGCGATGGCGGGGAAGATATGCCCTCCGGTGCCTCCTCCGCTAACTATAAGCCTCGGCGGTCTCGATTTCTGAGTCTCTTTCATCGTTATCAACTTTATCAATTTCTTTTGTCACACTGATTATTATCCCGATGGAAAGTCCGGTGAACAGCAGCGAGGTGCCGCCCATGCTGATGAACGGCAGCGGCTGTCCTGTCACGGGGAACAAGCCCACGGCGACGCCCATGTTCACTAACGCCTGCATCACGAGGCTGAATGCCAGCCCCATCGCGAGCAGCCCCCCGAAAGAGCGTGGCGCCCTCAGCATGATACGCGTCGCCCTATACAGCAAGATAAGGTAAAGCGACAGCACGAAGACTCCTCCCACAAGTCCGTATTCCTCCAAGATGATGGCGTAGATGAAGTCGGAATAAGGATGCGGGAGCACGTTGCGCTGCGTGCTTTTGCCTGGAGCCTTGCCGATGATGCCGCCGCCGGCGATGGCTATCTTCGACTGCATAACCTGGAAATTGGCGGTGTCGTCGGCGTCATCATCGCTCTTGCTGAAAAACCGTTCTATTCGGTTTACCCATGTCGCGCTGCGGTTGTCTTTCGAGAAGGCAAGCGACACCAACATGAAAATGCCTCCCGCCATCACGATGACGCCGATGAATCCGAGGATGTATTTCATCTTGACCTGACTCAAAAACATCATCACGATACACGTCGCGAAGAGCATGGCCGCCGTGGAGAGGTTCTCCGGGAATATCAGCCCTACGATTATCAATATCGGCAGCATCACCCTTATTGCTATCTCTTTATAGTCATCCAGACTGCCACGGCGCAGCGTCAGCACTCTGGCGAGGAAGCCGATGAGTGCTATCTTGGCGAGGTCGCTGGTCTGGAACGTCACGCCGGCTATGCCTATGACACGCTGGGCGTGGTTGAGGTTCTTCCCAAAGAAAAGGGTGTAAACAAGCAACGGAATCGACACCCAGAAGAGCAATAGCAGCAGCTTGGAGTATTTCCTGTAGTTTATCTGCGACGCCCCGAACATGCAGAGCAGTCCGAGCAGCAGCATCAGGGCGTGACGCAGCAGCACGAAGGCGTTGTTGCCGTTATAGCTTCTGTTTGCCACCGACTCCGAGGCACTGTAAACCGCAAGTAACGATATCAAGGTTAGGAATGCCACCACCACCCAAATGACCTTGTCTCCCCTAAACAGGTTTCGCACCTTATTTACCACCGTGTTTTCCATAACTTATTCTTTTGCCATCCTGACAAATGTCCTCTCCATTTTTCTGATTTCATTGTCGGGCATCACGCTGCCGGGTGAAAAAATCACGCAGTCGCCCGACATGGCTTTCTCCGACGCTATTCTCATCGCGTCTTCCATATTATCCGCCATGATGACGCCGTCGTGTACGAGACAGTCGAGTGCAGAGTGCATCGGCTCGACGTTGTCGCCAACACATATTATCGCCTTAACATGTTGACGCACAACGGGTATCATATCTTCATAGTCGCCATTGCCCGCCAATGCTATCCACACCGTCGGCTCGTTGACGTTCTCTATCGAGAACCATGTCGCAGAGAGGCTCCTCGCCGCGCTGTCGTTGACGTATCTGACGCCGTTGCGCATGGCCACGAACTCGTTCCTGCGTTTGATATGCTCACAGTCCATGAAACTGTTTCTCAGCGTCTCCTTGCGTGCGTTGCAGATGCTCTGGTTGATGGTGAACGCCGTCGTTAAAATCTCTTTTCTTCTGCCTTGTTTGGCAAGCTGTTCAAGTGTCATAATATCTCTATTTTATCTTATCTTCAACGTCAAAATGGCGAATGTCACTAAAAGTATCGTCACAATCCAAAATCTTAATGTTATCTTCACCTCGTGATAAAGGTTTTTCGGGCCTTTGTACATCACCGTCGAGCTTGGGTCGGCGGCGAGCACCTGTTCCATCGAGGTCCTGAAGTGGTCGTGTATAGGCGTGCGTTTCCACACTCGCTGATGCAGGCCTTTTTTCTTTCCCGCCTTGTAATATGCCTTTTGAATGATGACGGAGCAGCTCTCCACGAGGAAGATGCCGCACATTATCGGCAGCAGCAGCTCTTTATGGATTATTATTGCCGACACAGCTATTATGCCGCCTATCGTGAGGCTGCCGGTGTCGCCCATGAATATCTGCGCCGGGAAGGAGTTGAACCACAGGAAGCCTATCAGTGCGCCCACGAAGGAGGCGAGAAACACCGCCACTTCCTCGCTGCCGGGGATATACATTATGTCGAGGTATCCCGACAGCACAGCGTTACTCGAGAGATACGCCAGCACGCCGATGCCTAACCCTATTATAGCCGAGTTGCCTGCCGCCATGCCGTCCATGCCGTCGTTGAGGTTCGAGCCGTTCGACACTGCCGCCACCACAATGACAGTCATTATGACAAAGAAAATCCAACCTGCCCAATATTTGTACGGCTCGCCCATGAAACTGAAAATGTCGGCATAGTTCAAGTTGTGGTTCTTAAAAAACGGTATCGTGGTCCTCGTTGACTTCACGTCCGGGCTTTTTATGACGATTTCCTTGTTGTCTTCGATGCGTGTCTCCACCGTCTCGTTCATCACCACTTGCGGACTGAAACGCAGCGTCAGGCCGACAATAAGGCCCAGCAGCACCTGCCCGAAAATCTTATACCATCCGTTAAGACCGTCTTTTCTCTTTTTGAAAGTCTTGATATAATCGTCGGCGAGGCCTATCCCGCCAAGGATGAGCGTCGTGACAATCATCAGAATCATATAGATGTTGTGCAGCTTGCCAATCAGCAGGCACGGCACCAATATCGACACTATGATGATTATTCCGCCCATCGTCGGCACGCCTTTTTTGTTCACGTTGAACGGGTCGGTCTTGGCATCACGTTGTGTCTCGGATATTTTTCGCCGTTTCATCATATTGATGAAGAAATTGCCGAACCACACCGATATCACCAACGAGACAATGATGGCGATGATGGCGCGCACGCTGACGTATTCGAGCACTCCCGCACCCGGCAGGCTGAATCGCACACTTAGGTATTTCCAGATATAATATAACATCTCAACCTCCTATTTCGTTAAAAGCTTTCTCAAGTTCTTCTCTGTCATCGAAATGATGTTTCACACCCTTTATGTCCTGATATGTCTCATGGCCTTTGCCTGCCACGAGTATGATGTCGCCTCTCTTAGCCAACGCCACCGCCGTGCGTATCGCCTCGCGTCTGTCGGTGATGCACAACACCTTGTTGTAACACTCTCCCGGCACGCCTGCCTTCATCTGTCTGATTATCTCCTCAGGCTCCTCGAAACGCGGGTTGTCGCTGGTGATGATGAGACGGTCGGAGAGCCTCACCGCCGCCGCCGCCATCTTAGGACGTTTGTCGGCGTCACGGTTGCCTCCGGCACCTGCCACGGTGATGAGCATCTCGTTGTGTGTCCTTATCTCATTGATGGTTGACAGCACGTTCTCCAAGGCATCAGGGGTGTGCGCGTAATCCACTATGCCCACTATGCCGTCTTTGGAGCTTACCATCTGAAAACGTCCCGACGCGCTGTGTAGCTTGCTGACCTCCTGAAGCACCTCTTCCTCTGTCATGCCCAACAAGGCGGCGGCACCATAGATTGCCAAAAGGTTATACGCATTGAAACGTCCCACGAGGAATGTCGAGACGGCTTTGTCGTTGATTTTCATCTCCATGCCGTCAAAGTAACTCTCCATCACCCGACCCTTGAAGTCGGCGTCATGCTTGAGCGAATATGTCTTTTTCACCGCCTTGGTGTTTTGCAGCATCACCATGCCGTTCTTGTCGTCGAGATTCGTCAGGGCAAACGCTGTCGCCGGCAGGTTGTCGAAGAATTTCTTCTTCGCGTCGCGATAGTTCGCCAATGTCTTATGATAATCCAGATGGTCTTGCGTGAGATTGGTGAAGATGCCGCCGTCGAAATGCAGACCAGCGATGCGGTCTTGGTCGATGGCGTGTGAGCTGACCTCCATGAAGGCATATTCGCAGCCTGCCTCCACCATCTGCGCCAGCAACGAGTTCAGCTCCAACTGGTCGCCGGTGGTATGCGTCGAAGGCACCACTTTCTTCCCGATGATGTTCTCTATCGTGGAGAGCAGCCCGCATACGTATCCTGCATCGGTGAAGAGACGGTATAGCAAGGTGGCTATGGTGGTCTTGCCGTTGGTGCCGGTCACGCCCACGAGATGCAGCTTCTCCGAGGGATTGCCGTAGTATTCCGATGCGGCGAGACCTAAGACCTCGGCGCTGTTGTCCACCACGAAATATCTCACTCCCGGCGTCTGTCGCTCCGGAAGACGCTCGCACACTATCGTGGAGGCGCCGTTCTCAACGGCTTTAGCGATGTATTCATGACCGTCAACCTGCGTCCCGCGCACCGCGAAAAACACGCTGCCCTCCTGACATTTTCTTGAGTCGAACTGCAAGTCCTTTGCTCCGTTTATAATCTCATTTATATCCATTATTTTATCATTTCCACTTTAAAAACTTTCAACTTTCAACTTCAGCGTTATTTCCTTCCCTTTCTCCAATCTCGTCCCTGCCTTCACGCTCTGGCTCTCCACCGTCCCTCTGCCGCTGAACCGCACTTTCCATCCCATAGTCTCTAAGAGATATACCGCGTCCATCACGTTCATGTTTCTCATATCCGGCACCACCTCGCTGTCGAGCTCGATGTTTTGTATTATGACGCCACCGTTTTTCGACGGGCTGACCTTCACCCAGTCGGAGCCCAGCTCGCTGTCAACCATCCTCACTCCCGCCATCTTGCAGTATTCGTTGACGTCATCGTAATATGCCATCGATGCCTTGGTGTATTTGTCACAGTTGGCCGGGAAGTTCATCGTCTCATCGGTGATGCCGAGTTCGGTGGCATAAACCTTTTCCGCTATCTCTTTGAACACCGGTGCCGACACCGATGCGCCGTAGTATTTGCCTCCCATCGGGTTGCTTATCACCACGATGCAGGTGTATTTCGGGTCTTCTGCGGGGAAATAACCCACAAACGAAGCGGTATAGTTTTTCTTGTTATAGCTGCCGTTGCTGGCAATCTGCGCGGTGCCTGTCTTTCCTGCCACCTGGAAGGCGCAGTCGTTCAAAGACTTGGCGGTGCCGTTCTCCACCACGCCGCGCAACAGCTCCTGCAATATCCTGATGGTCCTGTCCGACGCTATCTTCTCGTTGATGACGATGGTGTCGAAGGTCTTAACCACCTCGTTGCCACGACGTATCTCCTTCACAAACTGCGGCTTCACCATCCTGCCGTCGTTGGCGATGGCGTTGTAATATGTGAGCAGCGTGATAGGCGTCACCGTGAGCTCATAGCCTATCGACATCCAGGGCAGCGACACCTTCGACCATTGCCTGCTATTCGTGCTCTTTATATAAGGCTTTCCCTCTCCCTTGATGTCGAGGTTAAGCGGCTCGTTGATTTTTGTCTTGTAAATCAAATCGATGAATCGTTGCGGGTTGTTTTCAAACGCCTCGGTAGCGAGGTGTCCGAAAGCGATGTTCGACGACTCCCAGAAGCACTGTTTCACCGTCGGATGGCCTTCGCCCACCACATGCGAGTCGGTCATGATGCGGTTATGGAACTTCATCTTGCCGGTGTTGCCGAGGTTTAACTCCCTGTTGATGTTGAAGTTAGGGTCGTTTTCAAGCAATGCCGTCATGGTGATAGCCTTGAAGGTGGAGCCTGGTTCCACGTTCTCCGCGATGGCGAAGTTATACGACTCCTCGTATTTCTTTGTCAGCTCGTTATATTTCAACGATGCCATCACCTCCACGAATCCCGATTTCACATCCATCATGATGACACAGCCCTGCTGCGCCTCGTTGTCATGAAGGCATTTGCGCAGAGCCTCTTCCGCCACATCTTGAATCTTGACGTCGATTGAGGTGTAGATGTCGTTGCCGTTTGTGGGCGTCACATTTAACGATGCCGGCACGTCGATGAACCAACCTCCGTTGATGCGGCGGCGCATCTGCACGCCGTCCCTGCCGTTCAGACAGGTGTCGTAAGCACCCTCAAGACCCACCTTCACGGGATTCAAGGTGTCGCTGTTGTTCACATAGCCTATGACACGCATCGCGAGGTCACCATAAGGACGCTCGCGCACTAACTGTTTGTCCGGGATGAAGCCGTTGCCGAGCCGTTCCTTGAAGACAGGAAACGTCTTGATGCGCTCATACTCCTCCATTGTCAGCTTATTGGCAATCCTGATGTATCGTTTGTTGGCCTCACGCGCTTTCGTGAATTGACTGACGTACTGCGACTTAGTGCGTTTCCTCAGCATCTTCGAGAGGCTGTCGGCGAGTGCGCCTATCTCTTTGTCAAAGACATCCTGCGGCACCGCCACGGGGTCGAAATGCACATCGTAAACAGGTATTGTGGTGGCAAGCAACGTCCCGTTTTTCGAGAAGATATTGCCTCTCACCGCTGGCACCTTGACGATTTTCTTCTCTACCTTTTGAGAACTCTCAAGCAAGTCGTCTCTTTCAACAGTCTGAATCACAACGATTTTAGCGACAATAGCAATCCCTACCACGAGCATCAGCACGTAGATTAAAAGCACACGCCACACATCGCCGATATTCATCTTGCCCATAACTAATTCACATTTTTAATTGTTATCTTCTTCAATGGCTCGACCGACTCTTTTATTCCTTTGTCTTTCAACACCTTAGCCAATTCCGATTGCTTCGTCATCCTTATTATCTCCGACTTGTTGTAAATATATTCCACATGAAGGTCTTCCAGATGCTTAGTCTTGGTCAGCACCTCACGATTGATATCTTCCGCAATGTAAGTGTTTGTGATATAAAGCATTAGCAAAAACACAACATACAACACAAACGGCAGCTGCTTAATCACCGTTTTCTTTGAGAAGACATCACCTCCCAGATAATTGTTGAAAAACGAACCTCTCCTTTTATCTTTCATATCAAACTATTATTCCCGTTAACTCTAAACTCTCAATATTTATTCACCAAAGGTGAATGCTTTCGCTTCGCTCAGGTCTCCACTCCGCTTCGCTTCGGTCGAAATGACAGCCCCACTCTCAACTCTCAACTCTAAACTCTAAACTCTCAACTCTAAACTCTCAACTCCCCTACCCTCAGCTTCGCGCTTCTCGCCCTGCTGTTTCTCGCGATCTCCTCATCGCCTGGCACTATCGGCTTGTGTGTTATTAATTTATAAGGTGTGTTTTGGTTTCCGAAGAAATCTTTTTCTATCACACCGTCTGCATTGCCGCTTCGCATGAAGTTCTTCGCCATACGGTCTTCCAACGAGTGATACGACATCACCACGAGCCTTCCGCCCGGCTTCAACACCTCGGGGCATTGCGAGAGGAACGTCTCCAGTGCCTCCATCTCCTGGTTAACCTCTATCCTCAACGCCTGGAATATCTGCGCCAGCGTCTTGTTTTCCTGGCCTTTCGGCAGATGTGCCGCCACTGCGTCTTTCAAGTCCGTCGTCGTCTCCAATGGTTTGTATTCTCTTGCCGATTCAATGTCTCGGGCTATCGCCATGGCGTTTCTCAGCTCGCCATAACGCGAGAAAACGCCTGCCAGTGCCGTCACCTCGTATGTGTTCACTATGTTTGCCGCGTCAATGGGGTTGTTTCGGTTCATGCGCATGTCGAGACGTCCCTCAAAACGCGTCGAGAAGCCTTTCTCCGGCGTGTCGAACTGGTATGACGACACTCCCAAATCAGCTAAGATGCCGTCAACTTTGCTGTTGGCGTAAAGCTGAATGAAGTTCTTCATGTAACGGAAGTTCTGCGGGATGAAGGTGAAACGCTCGTCGGCGAAGGCGTTCCCTGCGGCGTCGGCATCCTGGTCGAAGGCATACAAGTGTCCGCCCTTGAGACGCTCAAGGATGGCTCTCGAATGACCGCCACCACCGAACGTGACATCCACATAGATGCCGTCCGGATTGATGTTCAGACCTTCGATACACTCGTTCAACAACACAGGATTATGATACATCGCGCAAAAATTTTATTCAAAATCAATATTTCCGAGTCTGTCCTCAAGCAGCTGCGCGAACTCGGCGTCGGTCATCTGCGCGTTGCTCTCGTCCATCTTCTCCTTTGCCCATATCTGCATCCTGTCGGGCAGCGAGGTGATGACCACCTCTTTCACCATCGCGCACTTCGCCACGAGGTCTTTCGGGATTTGCAGACGCCCGCTCGCATCCATCATCACCACCCTCGCCCCTGCGTTGATGCGGCGCGTCATCATCAGATTCTCCTTCTTAAACGGGTTCAGCTTGCCGAGTTTGTCCTGCAATTTACGCCAATCGTCCATCCCATACACGTCGAGACACGTCTCAAACAAACCCGGACGCAGCACAAAGCCCGCCTCAAGTGCCTCTCCAAGCTGTTCCTTGAAACCGCTGGGCAGAAGCAGCCTCCCCTTAGCGTCTAATTTACAATAATATTCACCAATCGGATAATTCATTTCCCTGACATTTTTTGAGCTTTCAAAATTATACATTTTTTCCCACTTATTCCCACTTTTTTGTAAAAATTTTTAAAAAAGTTATCAACAGTGTTGTGAACATTAGTAAAAGTTATCAACAGTGTGGAGACGTTAGACATTAGACGTTAGACATTGGACGTTAGTTATATGGGTCGTATTTTAAAAATCTGAAAAAACTAAGGTCTAATGTCTAAAATCTAAAGTCTTTTTACTATTTTTGCAAAAAATTTCATCATGGTCATCAAAACAGCGTCATTTTTGCAGAGCAACACCAGCATTGTCAAGTTGCCGAAAGCCGACAAGCCCGAATACGCCTTCATCGGGCGTTCCAACGTGGGCAAGTCGTCACTCATCAACATGCTTACGGGCAGAAAAAATCTCGCCAAGGTGTCGGCGACGCCGGGCAAGACCATCACCATCAACCATTTCATCATCAACGACGAGTGGTATCTCGTTGACCTGCCCGGCTATGGATTTGCCAAGCGCTCCAAGAAAGACCGTGAGATGTGGAAAGCCATGCTCAACGCGTATATCCTTGGCCGTCAGAACCTTGTGACTACATTCGTCTTGGTTGACAGCCGCATCGAGCCGCAGAAAATCGACTTGGATTTCATATCCAATCTTGGTGAAAACCAGGTTCCTTTCGTCATCGTTTTCACTAAATGTGACAAGCTAAGCGGACGTCAGCTCGCTGAAAACGTCGAAAACTACAAGCGGCGGCTGTCAGAGGAATGGGAAGAGCTGCCACCTATGGTCATCACCTCCTCCGAAAAAGGAATCGGCAGGGACGACATCCTCAACCTGATTGAAACATACAACGTTGAAACGAAACTCTAAACTAAAAAACTGACTCTAAACTCTAAACTCTAAACTCTAAACTAAAAGGATCGCTTCGCTCGAAATGACAGGCGGTTACTGCACTTCCCAGTCCTCGATGGTCCAGGTGTCGATGTCGAAGTTGACGCCTACCTTCACGAGCTTGCGCGGGTCGGTGGCGAACTGGGCGGCATAGTCCTTGGCCTCAATCTGCCGAAGGGCTTTCTCCGCAGTGCTCTTCACCTTGAACTCGAAGAGGTAGATGGTGTCGGGAGCCTGCACAATCA
>CALCYT010000033.1 GCA_937906455.1 uncultured Bacteroidales bacterium
ACGCTATGGCGTACCAGTTGGTGACGTCTTTGGCTGTCGCCGCTGCGATGCTCTTCTTTACTGTAGCATACGACTTAAATCCACTCACGAGCTGACCGCCATCTTCTATGACAAGCTGCGATGCCTGTGTGGTCCCGACTCCCTTGGTCGTTGTCAGAGTGTAGCCATTCGGTATTGTCAGCACATTGGATGTGGAGGGTACATATACATACAGTGCCGTGACATTACCGGATAGGCTGTAGGTATTGTCAACACACACCACGTCTGTTGATGAAGGCGTTGACCATGCCGATGTCTTAATATGACCATCATACTCAATATAGTTGGTAAACCGGCTCCATCCCGTGCGGGCTTCATAAGTTCCCGTTGTGCCATCAGGCACATATACGGGAATTGTGGTAGTTATACCTGCAAAAGTATATTCATTACATTCTGTTGGCGGCGTGGCACATTTGCTTATTATTGCAGTAACGCCGCTACATCCATTAAAGGCACCTCCCCAAATCTTACTTACTGCCCCTCCAATAATGATGGTACCGTCCAAGCCTGAACAACTGTTAAAAGCATAAGAGCCTATTGATGTCACACCATCCGGAATTATCAACGAGCCTGTAAGACCTGAGCAATTTGAAAAAGCATAGTTATCTATTGTTGTTATATTTTCAGATATTGTAAGTGTGCCGTTTAAACCTGAGCAATTTGAAAAAGCATATCTGCCTAATGATGTGACAGATTTTGGAATCACCAATGAGCCAGTCAACCGTGTACAGCCGGCAAAGGCACTCTCCCCTATTGTTGTGACAGTGTTTGGAATGTTTATTGTTGTAAGATATTCACATTCATCAAAAGCATAAGAGCCTATTGTCAGCAATCCTGTCGGCAATTCCATCACTGTCAGTCCATCGCACCAATAAAAGGCATAAGAACCTATTGATGTCACTCCGGCAGGAATTGTCATCGACTCTAATTTTGTACACTTGTAAAATGCGTAGTCTCCTATTGATGTTATATCTGCCGGTAACACGACTGATGTAAGATTGGTGCAACCGTTAAAAGCATTGCCTTCTATTGTGGTAAGTCGCGTGAAATACTGCAGTTCGTCGAACGATGTGATAGTGGTGTTGTTTTTAAACACAGTGCCGAGGCTCGCCACCTGTGACGCCTCATAATAGCTGAGTTCGCCGTCATTGTCGGTGTCCCAGTTATCGACACACAGAGCCTTCACGTTGTCATCGGTAAACCCGATATCGTTAACTGACCTGAAATGAGCGACCAAATTATAGTCGTTTCTCACATTAAATGTGTATGATATGTCTTTAGATACAATCTTGCCATTTTCATCTTTCCAGTTATCAAAATAGTAACCTGTCTCGGGTGTGGCTGTAAGGGTGCAGCTTGTCCCATAGTCCAAATCAGAGCTTGCTCCCGATACGGTGCCGGTGCCTGTGGGATTCACGGTGGCGGTGACGCTGAATTTGGTTGATTTGTCATATGTCTTGATATACAATTCATTTCTATATGCCAGCCCCAATTTAGCAGTTGACGGTGCCGATGGGTCTATATCTGTGTCATTGTTCCAGTACATTGCAGAATAACTTAAACCCGAAGCATCCACTTTAAAGTTTAAAGTTGTCGTTGCTGTACCTGTGTTGTCATCTACGACAAGCACCACATTTTTTGTCCCGTTGTATTCAAAGTAATTGTCAAAGTCAACAATTGTCCAACCACTTGCCGCGACAGTCACCTCACCATCAAACACCTTATCGGAATCTTCCACGCATATATAATCGGATGTGCTGCTAAAGGTTGTTTTATCTGTATGCTTCATATATATTACAATGTCTCGTGTCAATGCGCTGGCAGTACTATTGAAAAACGCCACACTACCAAGTAAAACATTCACATCTCCCAATTGAGCATGAGTATAAATCTGCTCACTCATCGAATATTTATATGCCGTTGTAATAGGAAAATGTGAATTTGTCGTAGCTCCAGAGCCCACATGAGTGCCTTCCATCGCCGTGAAGTTAGCCACATAGGTGCCGTCGCCGGTCACATTGAAAGTGTATGACATCTCCGTTGAGACGACATCGCCACCTTTTGTCCAGTTCACAAACACATAATTCTCATTAGGTGTGGCCGTCAGAGTACATGAAGCTCCATAGGCGTAACTGCCTGATCCTGTCACCGAGCCGTATGTATCATTAGAAGATGAAGCCGTGATGGTATAATCTGCGGCAAACACCGCCTTGAGGTCTTGGTCATATTTTACTGCAAAAGTATATGCGGCATTCTCCGAAACATTAAGTCCGTCAAGACTCCAGTAGCAGAAATTATAGTCTGATTTTGGTGTCGCTGTAACAGTCACATCGGTTCCATAAGCGCATGTACCCGTTTTCTCCACTGTGCCATAATCATCATTGTTTGCACTTACGTTGACCGTGAAGGTGGTGGTGGTACCGTTAGGATGCAGATTCAGCACTGCGTCGTTAGCCGCATTGTATTGTGATGAGGGGTTATAATTAAGCGCACCGATAGGGAAATAGCCGTTCTGACTGCCGCTATAGCCCCAGTTGATGTGGAAATAGTTGTCTGAGTTATAGCCGTCGCACACAAAAGCATGGCCGCTCACGCCGTTGGCACCTGAATAATACATCGGATAGCCGTGGTTAAGACTTGAGCGCAGCTTCACTTTCCATAACACCAATCCGTCGGCGGTATAATTGAGTTTGCTTAACTCCAATTCATCAGAATAGCCGAAATAGTTGGTGAAGGCTGTCGGCACGTCATCTGAATAGGCGCTGGAGCCATTGGCGCCATATCTCATATTCACCGCCACACCGGCATGATACATCAGCGTCGCCACAGCGTTGATTTGAGCTTCTGTGATTCCATCCAACAATGTTGTGCCGTATCCGTCTGTCAACGCTACCGGCATGTTATCCCAGTCGTATGTCGTCGCGCTGAAATCGACGGTCAACGTTGGTTTTCCCGTTGAGGTATGCGAGCCTGTACCGGTGGCAGGGTGATTCCATTTTCTCATAATCTGGCTCATTGCGCAGGCGACGCATCCGGCATAGGTGTGGTTGCCGAGAGAGGGTGCTGTAGCTTCCGGGCAGAGGTTGTTATAGTAGATGCCCTGGTTCCATTCTATTGTTCCAAGCAGCGGTGAGACCACCACTTCAGCATCGCGGGTGTCGTTCAGACGTCCTGTCTGTTTCACCATCTCCCATTCATGCGCCGTCTTGTCAACAAGTATATGGTCGCCTTCCATGCCGTATTCAATCTGTCGGGCATAGTCGTTGAGCCACCACTGCATCTGCTCCGGCACGTTGTCGGCATCGAAAGGTCCCTCATCGGAGTAGCCAAGGATAGGTATCGCCACGTCCTGGGCGGCCACGACAACGAAACCATGCTCCGTGCTGAAAATATAAAAAGCCGTCGCGCCCTTGTCGGTGTAATATGTTTCCGCAAGTTGCATGGCGGAAACGCTTGTCTTCATGCCGACACTGGCGCTCAAATACTTAGCACCGATTTCACGTGCTGTCTGCTCATCAACAGGACCGGCCTTCACCGTCGTTCCCATCGCGACAAAAAACACCATCGCTACCATTAAAAAAAGTCTTTTCATTTGTTTTTATTTTAAGTTAATCTCTTGTCTTCTAACGTCTAAGGTCTAACGACTAACGACTAATCAGAACCTTCTGCGTTTTATCGTTCACTCTCACAAAATAAACGCCATTCTCTATCGAGGTGACGTCGATTTCTATTGTCTCATAGCCTTTCACCTCCGCCACTTTCTGTCCGATGGCGTTGAACATCTCCACAAGTTCTATATCCTTGCCTTCAACGTAGATCTTGTCATTGGCCGGATTAGGATATATTTTGAAGGAGCAGTCTGTCGGCTCGTCAACGCTCAGGTTTTGTTTTATCAAGAAGAGGTGTGCCGCCATATCTCCGAAAGAGCCGTCGCCTTCGAATATCTTCTCTCCGTTTTCGTCTTTGATATAATAATATCCTTCTCCATAGTTACAGCAGATGCCGTTGCCTGCCGAGTCATAAATCCTGAAGAGATAGCATTCGTTGGTTGGCACGTCGTACACTGTGGTGAGGTTAGGCTGTGTTCCGCCTGAGCCTACGAGCTGCTGGTAAGGGCCTCCTTGCGCTATGACCTCGCCTGCCGAGTTGATGATGTCCCATGTTGTCTGCTGTCCAAACTGGTCTTGAATGATATACACCTTCAGTGTTGTCGTGGCGCCATCCACTTCCACTTCGCCCCATTGGTCACATTCTGTCTCGAAGCTCCACGACGCCTCGTATGCCTCACCGTTCACTTCCGTGATGTCGAGTGTGCCGGTGAATGTACCGAAAGGAATCTCCATCTCAAAGCTAATATTAGTCTGTTCGCCTGACGCGAGTTCTCCGTCCCACTCAAACTCATGGGTGTCGCCTTCCACTGTGGCCGCGAATTTTATCGTGTTAAGCGGGTCTGTCCCGATATTTGCCAAAACGCAGTTGAATGTCTTAGTGTTCCCGCATGAAGCAGTCAAGGCTTGCGACACGTTGTTTATCATAGGATAGATGGGCTGCTCTGTGATGGTAGTCTTCTCAAGCTCGCAAGCTGTGAGGATCGGGCGTGTGGGCGTGTTTTGGAAACGCTCCGACACCCAGGCGAGGAAGAAGATATGGTCGAGATTCACCGTCACTCCGTTGGGGTTGCCTATGCTTTCAGGAATCTCGTATTCGTATGTCTTGGTAATCAAAGTGCCTTGCGTCGTCGGGGATATGGCATCGCCCCAAGCGCTTGTGGTTATAATGTCACGAAGGATGTGCATGTGCACATATTGCCCGTTGAGCCATTGTGTCGGATTATAGTTGCCATAGTCCGACTGTGAGCCGAGGATGCTGTCCTGAAGCATCGCCACCGTAAGATAGTTCTGGTCAACAGTGCTGTTTCCGGTGTAATAAACCTCAACAGTGATAGTAGCGATTCTTGTGTCGGGGTTTATTCTCACCACGCCTGCCACGTTACATTCCGACGCCTGGTTCATCTGGCTGTTAGCCTGTGAGTTCCACTGTCCGCGGTCGATGGCTGCCGACGTTGTCCTGTTGACCACACCGCAAGGGTATCCGCTGATGCTGAAGCCGCCATGAATGGTGTTGCCGTCGGCGGTTATCATGTTGGGGTACGAAGTCTGTGCATAACCGCCGGCGTGTATGTTGATAGCCCAAACGCGCCCCGGGTTGTTGGCCATGATCTGGTTTGCGATACGATGGCCGTCGGTGCAATAGCCGCAACCGCGTCCGGTGAATTCCTCAAGGATAACGTTTCTGTTTGAAGGCTCAGTCGATACATATTGCTGTGCCTCAACAAAGTAAGTCATTGACAACAAGGCTATTAAAGCCAAAGTAAATTTTTTCATGTTTTTATTTTTTAAACGATTAATATTTTTCGAGATGCAAAGATAAAAAAAAACAAGAAACACGTCTCAAAAAAAGACGTGTTTCTCGAAAAAAAAATTTACAACCTGTAAATTTATATCTCAACTATGGTGTTCCATCCGAACTCGTCTTTCTCGAGGCCGGTCTGGATGCCACGAAGTTTCTTATAGAGTTTCCGGCTCCACGGGCCTGGTGTGCCGTCGCCGAACTGGTACGACTTGCCTGTCTCCGGGTCGTCGATGCGTGAGATAGGGCTTATGACGGCTGCTGTGCCGCATGCGCCTGCCTCCTCGAAGGTTGACAGTTCTTCTTCTGCCACCGGACGGCGTTCCACCTTCATGCCGAGGGTCTCGGCAATCTGCATCAAGCTCTTGTTGGTGATAGAAGGCAGTATTGACGTTGACTGAGGTGTGATGTAGGTGTTGTCTTTCACGGCGAAGAAGTTGGCGGCGCCGGCCTCATCGATATATTTCTTCTCTTTCGCGTCGAGATAGAACTCGCAAGCGTATTGTCCGCCGTGGCAGGCCTCGACGTGTGCGCGCAGTGATGCCGCGTAGTTGCCGCCGACCTTATAGATGCCTGTTCCGAGAGGAGCCGAGCGGTCGTATTTGCGTGTGATGACGTATGGGTTAGCCTGGAAACCACCTTTGAAGTACGGTCCCACCGGGGTGGCGAACACGATGAACAGATATTCGTCGGCAGGTTTCACGCCCACACGGGCTCCTGTGCCGATAATCAACGGGCGGAGATACAGAGAAGCACCGCTTTCGTACGTCGGGATGAAGTCTTTGTTAAGCTGCACGCATTTAATCATGGCTTCCTCGAATTTCTCCATCGGGAAACGAGGCATGCAGATGCCGTCGCATGACGACTGAAGGCGTTTGGCGTTCTCGTCGAGACGGAAGATACGCACTTTGCCGTCAACGCCGCGGTGAGCCTTCAAGCCCTCGAAAGCCTCTTGTCCGTAGTGAAGACATGTGGCTGCCATGTGAATGTTAATAGTTGTCTCAGAGCAGTACTCTAACTCGCCCCATTCGCCGTTTCTGTAGTAACAACGGACGTTGTAATTCGTTGGATAATAACCAAATGGGAGTGATCCCCAATCGATGTTTTGCATGATAAAATATTTATTTTATGTTAGTAATTTCACGTTTTATCGGATTGCAAAGATACAAAATTTTATGATATACAAAAAATAATTTTATTTTTCATGCAAGCATCATTTCGCAGCGGTCGATTATACTGTTTGCAAGGCGGAAACCCTCGTCGCTGACACCTTTTGAATGATTTCCATCATAAGTCATTGACAGATGTAACGTTTCGTAACCGCTATTAACCAAGCCAAGTAATTTTTTGTCCCGTTTACTTACTGCGTCTTGATAATCTTTAATATCCACACGAGTCCGGCGGTCAGCTCTCACATGAAACACGGCATCAAGGGCCATAAGCACCCCAAGCCACAGGTAATTTCCGGCAGCACGCACATATTTTTCATCTTGATAAACTCTTGTCTCGACATCAAGTGCACCATTTTCATTTAATATTTTGCGCGCGTTATCAACATATCGCCTCGCTTCTGAAATTGGATCATTTTTCTTTTTCATAAAAATTCATTTTCAATTCTTTAAAAACTTTTTCGTTGCAAAGTTACAATTAAAAACAAAACGGAGAGCCATCGCAAACTACTTTTTCCGTTTTTTACACTTTTTAACACAACTTGCAGAAAGATGAAATTTTTGTAAATAAAGTTTAACAATTACTCCACAATACCTTAATCACTTTAAAGCGGCGGCTTTAAAGCCGTTAAGGCCCTTAATGGCGTTAAGGCCCTTAAGGTAGCCGCTATTAAAGGCTTTAATGGCGTTAGGGGCGTTAGCAGCGGCGACTTTAAGGGCAGCAGCGGCAGCTTTAAAGCCGTTAAAGCCCTTAATGGCGTTAAGGCCCTTAAGGTAGCCGCTATTAAGGGCGTTAAGGCATTAGCGCAGTGAGGAATCTCTGACTGAACTACAAAAAAAAGCCGCCTCTACCGAGGCGGCTCCCACTTCTAAGAAGTGGTAACAAAAAAATCAAAAAACGTTTTATCTAATTTTACGCCCGAGCGCCCGCCCCGCCGCATCACCACGCCCGCCAGTGCAATAACCGTAATTGTCAATAATTCTCTCCTCATTTTTCTTAATCTTTTAAATTGTTAATTTTTAAATCCTAATTTTTTAACCTTTTTAATAACTGTTGTTTGCTGATTTGTCGTTGTTTCTGTCTTCGATACGGACGCGCCGATGGCACGTCCCTACAAGTCTGAACAACGCGCTGATTAACTGACTAACTGACTAACTGATCAACTATCTGTCATTTGCGTTTCCTCAGCACGGCGTGGCCTGCTCCCAATGCCGTCAGCAGCAGCAGTCCGCTCCCCAAGGGGGCATCAGTGGTGTTGAACGTCTCGTTCGACGAGCCGTAGCCGATGTAGCCCACCATGCCGAAGAACTCGTTGCCACCCATTGTACCCGCATCGCGGTTCGAGTAGTCACCGCCGGTATCACGGAAGAATCCGTCGCTCTGGGCGTTGGTTTTTGAAGGCAATAGCAATACCACTGCCATCGCCAGTGAGAGCGCCAGGACCCTGATTGTTTTTCTGTTTGTTTTCATTTTTCGCTTGATTTTTTGTTAATTTTATTGGTAAACTGTTTGAATGCTTGGTTCACGTCTGGTGAAAACAAAAAAAGTCACACCGCTCCGCTATGGAGGTGCGCCATAGTGTGGTTTTTTTAATAAATTTTTGTAAGTCGCTGAGTGCTAACGAGTTATGTGCATTGGGGGGGATAAAATCAAACCGCAAAATGAATCTCCGTTCATTCCGCAGGTCGTCCCGCCATATTTCAGCTCTCTCATTGTCATTTTTTACGACTGCAAAATTACAACATATTTTAATACTCCCGTCAAGAAAAAAATCCAAAAATTTTTCTTTGAGCACTTTCAACTTCAAACTTCAAACTGTTGAAAGTCGCACTGCGGCTTCTATCGAAATGACGGGGTCCTGAACAGTTTCTTCCATAAATAATGTTCCTCAATACCATATCGCTCCAACAAGCCTCTTATTTGAGCCGCAATCAATTCTCTATCAATGGGTTGCTCTGTCTTTCTTCCTACAAGAAGCACATTTTTCGGGGTGTTGTCAATCTCGATGAACTCCATCACCTGAGTCTTGTAGCCGCAATATTCCAAAACCAAGGCGCGTACAGCATCAGTTATCATAACTGCTTGACGCTCAAGGAAAATACCGTATTTTGTCATAGCGTCGGTCTTGCCTGATTTCTCCATCTCACGCCGAATCTGTTTGTGGCAGCACGGGGCGCAAATGATTAATTTGGCATTGTTTCTTATACCTATTAATATAGCGTCGTCGGTGGCAGTGTCGCAGGCATGAAGGGCTATTAATATATCAAGGTTGTGCGGTTTGTAGTCTTCGATAGTATTTTCAACGAATTTGAAATTTTTCAGACCACATTTTTCAATAATAATATTGGTTTTTTCGACCAAATCCTTACGTATCTCCACGCCCTCCATCACTATTTTCTTGTCGTGATGTGTTGTCAGATACTCGTAAAGCGCGAATGTCAGATAACCCTTCCCTGCTCCCATGTCGGCAATATGAATCTCGTCATTGAACTTGGTCTGACGCATGACGCCGTCAACGATTTCAACGTATTTGCAAATTTGCTTGAACTTGTGCTGCATGTTGGCCAAAACCTTGCCTTCGCGTGTTGTAAGGCCGAGCAGAAACCACCAAGGCTTCGTTGGGTCGATGAGACGCCGTTTCTCATGGTCGTGGCTCAAATCAACATCCCGGTTTTCATTGATTTTCTTAGACATCAGCGTGGGTTTGCCTTTCTTGCTGACAAGCAGTGTCACATCTTCCGTCAAGGTGAAAAGAGAAACATTCTGAAACACGGCAGGAACAAGATTTTTCAACTGCTCCATCGTTTGAGTGGCATCGAAATTCTTCGTCTCGTCACGGTGCTTGTAACGATATGTAAACTGATATAATTTATTGTTTTTCAACAAGATAGGTTTGATATATACGTTTCGCAAGTCATTGTTTTTTAAAACCGGCTTTGACAAAGTCATTTTGACAAACGAATTGTTTTCGAGCGACAGATCCAGTTTTTCGAAGAATTTTTCCATTTAAAATCTTTTTTGCAAAGATACACATTTTTTTTAGAATACAGAATACAGAAGACAGAATACAGAATATAGAAGGAAGATTTTGTGTGACATTTTGGCAGGAATGAAAATATGGCATAATATTTGATGTTATCGTTCTACGGACGTGGTTTTCTTGTTACTTTTTTCTTGATAAAAAAGTAACCAAAAAATCAAGCGAAATTCGATGCTCGAACCGCCGAATTTCGCTGGCCACCGCACCGCGAAGCGATTCAGAAATGAAGCCTACGGCTTCCATCTGTCTTGGCTGCGCCCCGGATGGCATCGCCCCACAGGGTTTACGGCACGGGTCTGCGAAAAAATGCGGTTAAAGGTTGTTTTTCGCTTGACTTTCAGTTCTTTTGGTCAAGCAGAAGGACAAAAAATGGAAATTAACAAATTAAAAGAAATAAGTTATGCAAACAGGTTTCATTGGAGTTAAAACGGAAAACATTTTTCCGGTAATCAAAAAGTTCTTATACTCTGAGAACGAGATATTTCTTCGTGAGATAATCAGCAATGCTGTTGATGCGACGCAAAAGCTCAAAGCCCTCGCCGCCGCCGGCGAATTCAACGGCGACCTTGGCGACCTGACCATCAAGGTGGAGGTTGACAAGAAGAAAAAGACCATCACGGTGCGCGACAACGGCATCGGCATGACGGAGGAAGAGGTTGACAAATACATCAACCAAATAGCGTTCTCGGGTGCCACCGAGTTCGTGGAGAAGTTCAAGGGTAACAGTGAGGCGGAGGCTGCCAATATCATCGGACATTTCGGCCTCGGATTCTATTCATCGTTCATGGTGTCGTCGAAAGTGTCATTGATAACCAAGTCATACGCCCAAGGTGCCGACGAAAAAGGCGTCATCTGGGAGTGCGACGGCTCACCGGAATATACCATGAGTCCTATCGCCAAAGGCAATCGCGGCACCGACGTGATACTTTATATATCTGACGATTGCGCCGATTTTCTTGAAGAGAGCAAAATCAGAGAACTGCTGAACAAATACTGCAAATTCATGTCGGTGCCGATACAGTTTGGGACTAAGAAAGTGCAGGAACCTATCGAGGGCGAGACCGACAAGGACGGCAAACAGAAGACAAAGGAAGTTGAGAAGCCATGGATTATCAACGACGTGGCTCCACTTTGGAAGAAAGCACCGTCGAGCATCGAGGACAAAGAATACAACGAGTTCTACCACACTTTGTATCCGATGAACTTCACCGAGCCGATGTTCCATATTCATCTCAACGTCGATTATCCGTTCAACCTCACGGGAATACTTTATTTCCCTAAGATAAGCAACAGATACGAGTTCCAACGCAACAAGATTCAATTATATTGCAACGAGGTGTTCGTGACAGATTCCGTTGAGGGCATCTTGCCGGAGTTTCTGAGTCTGCTGCACGGCGTCATCGACTCACCTGACATCCCGCTGAACGTGAGCCGCTCGTTCCTGCAAAACGACCAGAACGTCAAGAAAATCAGCACTTATATCACTAAAAAAGTGGCCGAGAAACTCGAGGAGCTGTTCAAAAAAGACCGTGAAGACTACGAGAAGAAATGGGACGACATCAAGATTTTCATCGTTTACGGCATGATAGCCGACCCGAAATTCTTCGAGAGAGCCGAAAAGTTCATGCTTTTCAAAGATACGGACGGGAAATATCACACCATCGAGGAATATAAAAAATTAATTGAGGAAAAACAAACCAACAAAGATAAAAATGTTGTATATTTGTACGCGACAAGTCTCGACGAGCAATACACCAACATCGAGAAGGCAAAGGATCGCGGATACAACGTTTTGATGCTTGATGGGATGTTGGATTCGCACTTCATCAGCACCTTTGAGCAGAAGTTTGAGCACACCTCGTTCGCAAGAGTTGATTCAAATACGATTGACAAACTCATTGATAAAGAAGACGTTAAGAGCGAGTCGATGCTCGATGACAAGCAGAAGGAAGAGGTGAAAAAGGCGTTTGAGGACATCATCGACAAGACGCGTTTCAGCGTGGAGTTCAGCACTTTGGACGAGAACGAGGCTCCTGTTGAAATCATCCAGAACGAGTGGATGCGCCGTTACAAGGAGATGAACCAGATTGGCGGGATGCCGATGTGGGGCGACATGCCAGACAGCTACACCCTGATGCTCAACACCAACAACGCCGCCATCGCCACATTGCCGGAGAAGAGCGACGAAGAACGCAAAGCGGTGATAACACAACTGTACGACCTCGCAAGATTGTCGAAGAATTTATTGAAAGGCAAAGAGTTAAGTGAATTTATAAAGAGGAATTTCAATACAATAAAATAACGAAGTCATCACAACATGAAAAAGAAAGGTATTATCACAATTGTCATCATCGCAGTAGTCGTTTTGGCAATTTTCGGTTGGATTAAGAACGTTTACAATGGCATGATTCAGCGTCAGGAGACAGTAGAGGCGCAATGGGCTCAGGTGGAGAACGTCTATCAGCGTCGTGCCGACCTCATCCCGAACCTCGTAGCCACGGTGAAAGGCTATGCGGCGCATGAGCAGAGCACCTTGGAGGCGGTCATCACTGCACGTGCGAAGGCGACGAGTGTCACCATCGACCCGAGCAATATCACGCCGGAGCAGTTGGCGCAGTTTCAAGAAGCACAAGACCAGCTGTCAGGTGCCTTGAACAGACTCCTCGTGTCAGTAGAGAGGTATCCCGACCTAAAAGCTAACGAGAACTTCATGGCATTGCAGTCGCAGCTTGAAGGCACGGAGAACCGCATCACGGTGGAACGCCAGAAATTCAACGACAGAGCCAAGGAATACAACCAATACATCAGGATGTTCCCGCGCAACATCATCGCCGGCATGTTCAACTTCGAGAGAGTGGGATATTTCAAGGCAGCTGCGGGTTCTGAGGTGGCTCCAAAAGTCGAGTTCTGATGACGATGAGACAACATAAAACAATCCGTGAGGCAAAGAGTACTCTTTGCCTCACGGCGTTGGTCTTATTGTCGGTTCTGGGCTTCGCTCAAGGCATCCCGGCGAGACCTAATCCTCCACGTTTGGTGAACGACTTCGCCAACATCTTGACAGACAAGCAGGAACACGCTCTTGAGACGAAGCTCGTAGCATATAACGACAGCACCTCCACTCAGATTTGCGTGGTCACGGTGAAGAGTCTGAACGGCACCACTTCCAACGACTTCGCCTATCAGATTGGCGAGACGTGGGGCATCGGCACCAAGGAGAACAACGGCGTGGTGATACTCGTGAAGCCCAAGACCGCCGACGAGCTTGGTGACGTGTCGATACAGGTGGGCTACGGCATGGAGCCTTACATCACCGATGCCGTAAACTATGGGATACGCACCAAGGAGATGATTCCTGCCTTCAAGGAAAACGACTATTACAGAGGCATCGACAATGCCGTCAACGCCATCATCGGGTTAGCGTCGGGAGCTTACAAAAGCGACAAATACGCCAACGATGACGACGATGTGCCGGCAGTCATCGGGTTTATACTGTTTCTCGTGTTCATCATCGTGATTTTCAGCGCCTCCGGGAAAAACAGAGGCGGCGGCAAGAGAGGCGGCTTCTGGCGCGGGCTGCTGTGGGGCTTCCTTTTCTCCGGAAACAACAACAGAGGCTCGTGGGACGACTCCGGCTCCTGGGGAGGCGGGATCTCAAGAGGTTCAGGCGGCTCGGGTGGCTTCGGAGGCTTCGGCGGCGGACATTTCGGCGGTGGCGGCGGCTCATCAAAATGGTGACGCCCACTGTCCGTGAACATCATATCCAAACACATTATATGAATAGCGTAATATCAATAAAAAACGGCAGCGTATTTCAGCATGAACGACTGATTCTCAACGACATAAACCTTGAAATCGGCGAGGGCGAGTTCGTGTATCTTATAGGGAGAAGCGGCTCTGGGAAATCATCGTTGCTTAAGACTTTGTACGCCGACATCCCGGCTAAAAGCGGATCGTTCTGCGTGGCCGGGCACAAGCTCAATGACATAAGGAGGAAAGACATCCCGCAGCTGAGACGCAAGATAGGCATAGTGTTCCAGGATTTCCAGCTGCTTTACGACAGAACCGTCGAGAAAAACCTGTCATTTGTCCTGAAGGCGACAGGGTGGAAAGATGAAAACAGCATCAGCGAGCGCATCGACGAGGTGTTGCAACTCGTTGGTCTGGAAGGGAAACGGCAATCCATGCCGCACCAGCTGTCGGGTGGTGAGCAGCAGAGCGTAGCGATAGCACGCGCGCTCCTCAACAGTCCGAGTGTCATTTTGGCAGACGAGCCGACGGGCAACCTCGACCCCGAGACGACCAACGACATCATGAAACTGCTGATGAAGATACGCGACAACGGCACCACCATTTTGATGGCGACGCACAACTACAACCTGATTCTGAAATATCCGTCACGCGTGATAAGCTGCGCCAACGGCACCATCACCGAGTCAGCCAAGTAGCTCCACGAGCTTGTCGGTGGAACGTGAAGAATTGTAAAAAGCGTCCATCCTGCTCTTCCTTATCTCAACCTGTTCCTCGACAAAAGGCTTTGTCATGAGGTCGGCGACGACGGTCTTCATCTCCTCAGCGGTGTTTGCCACAACACATAAGTCGTTGACATCCAATCCTTCCACCATTTTATCGTTAACCACACAATAACGTCCGTTGAACAAGGCGTTGAGCAGTTTCAGTTTCAAGCCCGTCGATTGTGTAGTGACAAGGATATTGATATGAGCGTTGCGTATAAGCTCCTGCAAAGTGTCGTCGTCAGGGTTCTCGATAAGCTCTACATTAGGTTGACTGTCAATGAGTTTCGCAAGATGACGTGGCGGGTCCATGCCTGCAATTCTCAATTTGATGTCGGAGCCCCTGAACACCTTTTTTACAAGAAACTCTGCGGCGTTGTAGTTCTCCGAGACATCGAGTTTACCATGATAAAGCACATAATCTCCCTGACCCTCAAGCACATTCACTTTGTCGAATCCGGCATAAGCTGGAATCAGACATACATTTTTATAAAACTGCTTGAAATACTCGTAGTCTTTGTTGGAGATTGCCAAGATGCCTGTCGCTTTTGACAGGACGGGTTCAAATCTCTTGAGTTTCCGAGCCTCAACCATGAGAAACAGTTTCTTGGTGAGTTTTTTCTCAGTCCGCGCCAGATAACGATAGTAATCATGTTCCAGATTATGTGCGCGCACATAAATCGTCCGATTTTGAAGTCGTTTGTCGAGAAGCGCCCCGCAAGTATGCAGTCCCTCAAGAAGCACAGGATAATTGTCTTTCAGCAGATTGCTAATCAGGTCGTCTGACATTCTGGATGTTACGATGAAAGGTTTTTTGCTCAGCAGATTTATCAGCGACATGTCGCGTTTGTAATAATGAGTCTCAACGCACAACGCCTCCAGCCGCTCGCTCCGCTCGCGGCCGTATTCAAAACAATGAAAATGAACCTTGAAGCCGCGCTCCACAAGAGCTTTCAGCTTGAAGAACACATCGATGACACCCCCGTAATTGACCGGACAGGGGATGTCGAAACTAACTATATGTATATGATTATCAGACGTATTTCTCATATATTTTCAACAGACACACCTCTTCGTTTTCCCAACAGAGTTCCTGCGCCGCAAAGATAAGATTATTTTTCCATTGCGCCAACGTTTTTTGGTCATTTAACGCATTTTTAATCGTTTCAGCGATGGTTTCAGGCTCATGGTTCTCGATGAAAGTGCCTATGTTATAATGAGTTATGACGCGTTCTATCTCCGTGAGACGCGAGGCTATTATCGGCACCCCGGCTTGAATGTAGTCGAATAATTTGTTTGGCAGGCTGAAGCGGTAATTGAGATTTGTATCCTTGTCGAGGGTGAAGCCGAGGTCGGCGAGCTGTGTTATCGCCATCATCTGCTGGTAAGGCATGCGAGGGAAAAACTTCACGCGGTCGTCCCAATGATTCGTTGCGACTTTCTCCCTCAGTATCGGCAGCACGTCTCCCCCACCGATGATAACAAGTTGACAATCATCGAGATACGCCATAGCATCGACGAGTTCCTCCGAGCCGCGATGGATATTGATTCCGGAGCCTTGCAGCACGAGGATATGCTTTTGAGTGTCGAGTCCTATTTCTTCGCGAGAAGCCGGCTGCGGCAGCATCTTACGCATCGGGATGTTGCGGATGACATGCACTTTAATGCCGTATTTCTCATGAAAAAGCTCAGCTATTGAGTGGCAGACCGTTATCATCTCGCTCATCTTGGGCAGCACGTAAGCCTCGATGCGCCTCCACACGCGCTGAACCTTCGGACGGCTCACCAATTCAGGCACTTCGGTGAAATATTCATGGCTGTCGTAAATGAGCGGCACACGTTTCATCCTTGAAATCCAGAAATTCGGCAGAAGCGTATCCAAATCATTGGACAACAAGCAGTTACAGCGATGAAAAAGCAAGAAAAGGAAAAGTCTGCAATTGAATTCCGCATAAAACAGTGGTCCTTTCTCAAACAGCAGCTTCATGCGGTGCGATTTGTAGGGACGACTGTCCATCGGGGGCGATTTGCGCTGTCGGCGACCCACGAGAAGCACCTCAAACCCCGCCTTTTGCAGGGTCAGGCACGACTTGTTGACACGCTGGTCGGTCACTAAGTCATTGATTACCGAGACAATAACTCTTTTCAATAGACTCAAAATTTGATGCTATAAAATTACAGATTTTCTATTGTCGTTTGACAAAATTTATCTATTTTTGAAAAAAATTTCGGAAATGGAGAAAAATTTTTCGTTGCGCAAGCTAAATACATTCGGATTTGATGTGACGGCAAGATATTTTCAGGAATTGAAAACGATGGATGATATTAATGAGTTGTTAAGTAATCCTGAATTTGTGCAGTGCCGAGACGCGGCTAATCATGTCTCCGCCAAGAAAAATCCCCCTATTAGCTGTAAAATATTGATTCTCAGTGGTGGCAGCAACATCTTGTTTTCCGATGAATATTTTGACGGTTTTGTGGTATATCCCAATCTGAAAGGCATCGAGATATTGGATGAAAACGATGAAAATGTCATGATTCGCTGCTATTGCGGTGAGGTTTGGAAAGATTTCGTCGATTACACCGTCTCCCGAAATCTCTACGGCTTGGAGAATCTCGCCGACATCCCGGGAAAGGTCGGAGCTGCGCCTGTGCAAAATATCGGGGCGTATGGTGTGGAAGTAAAAGACACTGTGTATCGAGTACATACGATTGATTTGTTTAACGGTGAAGTGAAGGATTACAGCAATGAAGAATGTGAATTTTCATACAGAAATTCTATTTTCAAAAAGAGTAGAGGGTATAGAGTAGAGAGCAGAGAATTGATTTATGCTGTCGATTTCGTTTTGAAAAAGCATGGGGAATTGAGATTGGATTACGGGAATATTCGTAATTATTTGATTGCCAATAATATAACCCATCCGACCTTGCAAGATGTGGCGGCTACGGTGAAAGCGATACGAGCTGAGAAACTGCCTGAAGTGGGTATTGTGGGAAGTGTCGGCAGTTTCTTCCAGAATGCCATCGTCACGAAAGATATATATTTGGAAATCAAGGAGTTATATCCCGAAGTGCCGAGTTATCCGGTTGATGATGACAGCATCAAGATTCCGACAGGCTGGCTCATTGACAAGGCAGGATGGAGAGGACATCGCGAGGGACACGTTGGCGTGTGGGACAAACAAGCCCTCGTCTTGGTGCACTATGGCGGTGGCAAACCCAAGGAGATTCTGGATTTGATGAAGAAGATTCAGAACTCTGTTAAAGAGAAGTTCGATGTTGAGATTAAGCCGGAAGTGAACTTAGTGTGAAGTGTGGAGTGTGGAGTTATCAGTTGTTCAAACTTCGGGACGCATTATAGAAAAATCAAAAATAACTCACAATTTCCTCATCCACAACCTGAATAACCTGTCTGAGACTACGTATCTTCCATCTTCCACAGAAATTATCTTTTTGGCAGTCAATCCTTTTAGCGATGCTTGAATTGAACTCGTGGAAACTAAATTGTATTTTTTCATAAACCCAGCTGACGTAATCTCAAAATTTTCATCCTCTTTTGCCAATGCAAATAAAACTTCTTTTTGTCGAACCGTCAACTCCGAAAGAGTATTGATATAAACAAACGACTGTTTGTTCAAAAGAGTGTCCAAAGATTTGTCATATAGCTTTTGCGTAACTTCTACTTTTTGAGGTGTTATCTGATATAACTCATTCATTATAAACTGAATATACAAAGTCACACCATCAACAGAGTTGTAAGCCGTTTCAACAAACGATTCTGCTATTCTTTTCTTGTTTTCTTCAAACAGTCTTACCACAAATTCTGTGTATTTTACCAAATCAATCTTTCCAATCTGCATATATGTCGCACTCTGATAAAATGGTTTGTCGGGCGAGTTGAACATATTTACAAGCATATCTTTCTCACTGCCGGCAAAAATGAATTTGCAGTTCGGACAATGCTGAATTTTTGTCCTCAAAAGTGCCTCCACATTCTTTTCAGGATAATAGCCAATTTGCTGAAACTCATCAATTGCCACAACACAAGGCTTTTCAGATGTGCTTAAGTATCTGAAAATCTCATCCAAAGTTGTCTCCGGCGAGTCAATTTCACCCAGAGAAATTTCAAAAGTTGGATCTCCAGTCTGTACATCTATCTTAAAACCGCTCCTCAAAGATGTAAAAATATTCTTTAACGAATCAAAAAACTTGCTGCTTTTGGGCTTCAAACTTTTGATAATCTCCTTTCCTAATGCCAAAACAAACTCCTGTAATGACATGGTTGCGAGTATATCTACAAAGAAAACATTGTATTTTTTTTTGATTTCAGGTTGTCCAAAACAATGACAAATCAAACCTGTCTTGCCTATTCTTCTATGCGAGACAAGAACCGTATTCCTACCATTTAAAATATTGTCAATCAACTCTTTACTCTCAGAAACCCTATCACAAAAATAGTGCTCTCCAGCATAGTTTCCTATCACAAAAGGATTGTTTAAATCTTTCATTTTTATTATCTTTTAAATTATTGCAAAGATAATAATTATTTTTATAATAATGACAAAAATAATAAAAAAATAAGACGCCATATTATGACGCCTCTAAAGAATCAACCCTCCGATTAATTCTTTCACATCGTTCACTCCTTGTCTCTCACAATATTCCACTATGCCTTTGGCGACCTTGGCGGAAATGGCGGGGTCGATGAAGTTGGCGGTGCCTATCTGTATCGCAGAAGCACCTGCAAGCAGAAACTCTATCGCGTCAGTCGCCGACGAGATGCCGCCCAAACCGATGACCGGTATCTTCACCGCTTTCGCCACCTGCCACACCATACGCAACGCCACCGGCTTCACGCAGGCACCCGACAATCCGCCTGTCACCATCGAAAGCACCGGTTTTCGTGTCTCAGCGTCGATAGCCATTCCAAGCAACGTATTAATTAAGGAGACCGAGTCGGCACCGGCAGCCTCGGCAGCGAGCGCTATCTCCGCAATGTTGGTGACATTAGGCGACAGCTTGACAATCAGATGCTTATGATAAACATCGCGCACGGCACGCACCACCTGCTCAACGCCCGAACATGTGACACCAAACGCCATGCCGCCTTGTTTCACATTGGGGCATGAAACATTAAGCTCGATGGCCGGAATATCGTCCAAAGAATCGATTTTCGCTACGGCGGCGACGTAATCGCCGATGTTTGAGCCGCTTACGTTAACGATAATATTGGTTTCATAATGTCTGATTCTCGGATAAATCGTCTCAATGAAGTAGTCCACGCCTTTGTTCTGAAGGCCTACACAGTTGAGCATACCCATCGGTGTCTCAGCCATTCTCGGGTAAGGGTTACCTTCGCGGTGATGTAAAGTAGTGCCCTTGACAACGATGCCGCCAAGCTCCGAGAGGTTGACAAAATCGGTGTATTCCTCGCCATAGCCGAACGTCCCCGACGCCGTCATGACAGGATTTTTGAGGGTCAAGCCCTTGAGTTTTATTTCAGTCTTTACCATAGCAGCCTCTCAATATTAAACACAGGTCCTTCCTTGCAGACGCACAGATTGCCTTCTTTGGTGTTTTCCACACAGCAGAGGCATGCACCGATGCCGCACGCCATCTGGTTTTCCAATGACACCTCGCACCAGACGCCTTTTTCGCGTGCCATCTTCGCCACGGCTTTCATCATCGGCAAGGGTCCGCAGGCGTATATCTTATTGATTTTCATCGTGTTCCACAGGCTATGCTCCGTCACGAAGCCCTTCTCACCCATCGAGCCGTCGTTGGTGGTGATGAACACGTCGCCCTCGTTACGGAAGCGGTCAAGAAGCATCAAGTCATCTTGAGTTCTGCCACCCAGCAGGAAATTGATATTCTGCAGATAGTTACATTTCTTGGCAAAATATAATAACGGAGCGATTCCGATTCCACCACCTATTAATAATATATTGTCATCCGGCTCAGGCATGGTGAAACCGTTTCCGAGAGGCATCACCACGTTCACCGTTGCGCCGACGGGCAGGGCACAGAGAGCCTTCGTCCCCTCATGTTTCTCCTGGACAAGTAGGTCGAGCGTATTATTCTGATAATCAACATCATGAATGGATATTGGCCTACGCAGATAAGCCTTGTCGCAGCCATCGACACGCACGTTGACGAACTGTCCGCCGCGTATTTCCGGCAAGGTCGTCGGCGATTGCAGGCGCAGCAACGCAGCACGCCGGAACTCCTGTTTCCCGATGATGGAAAAATCAATAATTTTTTTCATGCCATCTTATTCAATCCGTCATTTCGAGCGAAACGAAGTGTAGTCGGGAAATCTCATACATATAAATGATTCGAATTATTTGATAGGCGGAGATTTATTCACCAAAGGTGAATGCTTTCGCTTCGCTCAGGTCTCCATTCCGTTTCGCTCCAGTTGAAATGACATCTAACGTCTAAAGTCTAATGTCTAATGTCTAACGTCTAACCTCTACACCTTCTTCGGCTTTTTCGTCGATTTCGTGGCCGGTGCAGCGGCGGCTTTCACATTCTCTTTCGGTGCCGTCTTGGGTGCCGTTTTCTTTGCAGCCGTCTTCTTCACCGCAGGCTTCTCGGCCGGCATGTCATCGGCTTTCTCCTCTTCCTTCGTCTCCTCAACGGTGAAATCAAGGAGGCCTTTGTCGTTAAGAATCTGATACCACAAAAACACTTTTTTCATATCTGATTGATACACAGCGTCTTCGTCGTAATCAGGTAACACAACGAGGAATTTCTCCCTCAACTCTACCGGTGATGCCTTCTTGGGGTCGAAATCAATTTTGTCGCCCATTTTCTCATGAATGCTCATAAAAACCTCCTTCAGAGGCTTGTCCTCGCCTGTTGTGAAGATGCTGATTTCCTCCAAAGAGCTGATTTTGTCGTTTGCGAAAGCGGGCATGCGCTTCCCATCTGATAACGACTCAACGATAAGCTTTCCGCCACTATTTGTCGTAATGAGGAAAAGTCCCGGTTTGCCAGAAATGGCCACTACTTTACTTAAATCCATTTTAAACTGTTTTCTAAAATTTTAGCAAAAATAATATTTTTTTTAATGTAAAAGTCAATTTTTTAGCTGTTGAACGACTGCAAATCGGTCAGGCGTTTGTAAACGCCGCCTAATTCGATCAGTTCCTCATGTCTGCCGCGTTCCACTATCTGTCCTTTCACCATCACTATGATTTCGTCGGCGTTCTGTATTGTTGACAGGCGGTGTGCTATCACCACCGATGTCCTGTTTGTCATGACCTTCGCAAGTGCTTCTTGCACAAGGCGTTCCGACTCGGTGTCGAGTGACGACGTAGCTTCGTCGAGGATGAGTATCGGCGGGTTTTTGAGCACTGCGCGTGCTATGCTGATGCGTTGGCGCTGGCCTCCCGAGAGGTTCATGCCGCGGTCGCCTATGAAGGTGTCGTATCCGTTTTCCATCTCCATGATGAAGTCGTGGGCGTTGGCAATCTTCGCCGCCTCGATGACGGTTTCGCGTGTGGCGTGTTCGAGTCCGAACGCTATGTTGTTGAACACCGTGTCGTTAAACAGTATGCTCTCCTGCGAGACTATGCCCATCAGTCCGCGCACGTCACAAATCCTGAAGTCACGCACGTCGGTGCCGTCGATGGTGATGCTGCCCTCGCTCACATCATAGAAACGTGGCAGCAGGTCAACCAAGGTGGATTTTCCGCCGCCGCTCTCGCCGACAAGTGCTATCATCTTGCCTTTCGGGATGGTGAGATTGATGTTTTTCAGCACGTTGACCTCATTATAATGGAAGCTCACATCATTATATATGATTGAGTCTTTGAACTCCGAAAGCTTCAACGCGTCTTTCTTCTCGACTATAACCTCTTCAGCGTCAAGCACATCGAAGATACGGTCGGCCGATGCCATGCCTTTCTGGAGACTGTAGAATCCTAATGAGAACGATTTCGCCGGCGAGATAATCTGTGAGAACACCACTATGTATGCTATGAAATTAGCCGCGGTGATGCTCGGCTCGGCATTAGCAATGTCGGCGGAATTCAATATCAGAGTGGCACCAAACCATATCACTATGGAGATGATTATCGACGACAGGAACTCGCTCATAGGCGAGCTGAGGTCGCGTTTGCGGTTCACAAATTTGATGACTCGGGTGTATAAAGCGTTCTGCTCGTTGAATTTCCCGCTTGAGTAGTCGATGGCGTTGAATGCCTTGATGATACGCAGTCCGCCAATGGTCTCCTCAATGGTGGCGAGCAATCCGGCGAACCTTGTCTGACCGTTGAGCGAGTCTTTCTTCAACGATTTCCCAACCATTCCTATGATGAGTCCGCCGATTGGCAGCAGGACAACCACAAACAATGTCAGACGCCAGCTCACGCCAAGCATATATGCGAAATAAGCGACAATAGTCAGCGGCGATTTTATGAATACATCAAGATAACTGATGATTGAGACCTCTATCTCCTGCACATCGGTGGTGATACGCGCCATGATGTCGCCTTTTTTGTGGTTACTGTAGAACGATAGCGGCAAAATCATGATTTTCTTGTATAAGTCGTTACGCAAGTCCTGAATGGTGCCCGCGCGCACGCCGACCATGAAATACAATGCCAGATAGGTGGTGAGATTACGTAAAAAGAATGCCACGACAAGAAGTATGCAGATGAAAATCAACGCGGTAGCCTGCCCTTTCTGAATGATGATATAACTCACATAATAGTCAAGCGTCGCCAGCATGGTGTCGGTGTCAAGGGCAAAGTCCGGCTTGACTGTCGTGAGGTTGTCGGGATTGAACAGCAGGTTCAAAAACGGCACTATCATCGAGAACGAGAAGAGCGAGAACATAATAGCCAAAATATTGAACACCACATTCATAAGCACGCTGAACCAATATGGCTTGACGTAATGAAGTATCCTGCGGAAATTTTTTCTTTTACTCATTTTTTCATCTTTTAAAAGTTAAAACCCGTGTAATTTTCCGGTGTGATGGCGCGCATCTCTTTTTTAACCGATTCATTGACAGGCAGTTGCTCTATAAAAGCGTCTATCGACTCAGGTGTCACCTTCTCGTTAGTGCGTGTCAATCCTTTGAGAAGCTCGTAGGCGCCCTCCACCTGCTCGCGGCGCAGAATGGTCTGGATGGCCTCTGCGACCACCGCATAGTTGTTTTGCAAATCGTCATGAAGCTTCGACTCATTCAAAATCAACTTGTCCAACCCCTTTGACAATGAGCTTGTCGCGATGAGTGTATGTGCCAGCGGCACCCCGATGTTGCGTGTCACTGTCGAGTCGGTGAGGTCGCGTTGCATGCGGCTTATCGGCAGCTTGCGGCTGAGATGCTCGAAGATGGCGTTTGCCATCCCGAGGTTGCCCTCAGCGTTCTCAAAATCAATCGGGTTGACCTTATGCGGCATGGCCGACGAGCCCACCTCGCCCGCTTTTATCTTTTGCTTGAAATAATCCATAGAGATGTACAGCCAGATGTCGCGCGACAAGTCAATCAAGATGTTGTTGATGCGCTTCAAGGTGTCGAAATACTGCGCCATCATGTCGTAATGCTCAATCTGCGTTGTCGTCTCCTGACGTTTCAGTCCGAGTTTTCTGCTGAATTTTGCCGCAAACTCTTTCCAGTCGTACTGCGGATACGCCACTTTATGTGCGTTCATGTTGCCCGTAGCCCCGCCGAATTTGTTCTCAAACGGCAGTCTTCTCAACTCATTAAGTTGATTTTCAAGACGTTCCACAAACACAAAAATCTCTTTCCCGAGATGTGTCGGGCTGGCGGGCTGTCCGTGTGTGTGTGCCAGCATCGGCACGTCGCGCCACTCGACGGCGAGCTCACGCAAACGCCTGACAATCAGCTCAAAAGCCGGCACCACAAGCTCTCTGTTGGCTTCTTTCATGGTGTATGGCACCGCGCTGTTGTTGATGTCTTGCGAAGTAAGCCCGAAATGGATGAACTCCTTATATTTAGTCAGTCCCATCGTATCGAAACGACGTTTCAAGAAGTATTCCACTGCCTTCACGTCATGGTTTGTGGTCTTCTCAATCTCTTTAATCTCTTGAGCGTCAGATAGTTTGAAATTTTTGACAATATTTCTCAGCTTACCGAAATATTTTGGGTCGAAACTTTCAAGCTGTGGCAACGGGAGCCGGCAAAGAGCGATAAAATACTCCACTTCCACCATCACCCTGGCGCGAATCAGCCCGAACTCCGAAAAATACTCGTCAAGCCGCTCGACTTTCTTGCGGTAACGGCCGTCGATAGGAGATATTGCTGTCAATTCAGATATATTCATCTTAAAAATTTTGTTGTCGTTTAAACTTGCAAAAATAAGAATAAATCCTTTATATTTGAAAAATAAATTTTTTCAGAAATCGACAGCAGCCTCTTGTATTGGATTTACATATTTGATTTTTATTGCGATAATATACTATAACACCCGCATTATATCAAATTTATCCACATATTATATCAATTATCAGATGATTTTATAATAATAATTCGACATGATTAAAATAATTGTGGTGAACGAAATATTTACGGGAGTCGTTTTCGGCCAATTTTGTCATAAAGAAAAATCTATGCCGACAATGTTGCTATGATATGAAAATTTTTTGTAATTTCGCATCACGATTTTTCAGTTGTCAAGACATTTGTAAAAACGACATAAAACATTGATAATCATGAAGTACGATGTAATAGTGATAGGTAGTGGTCCCGGCGGATACGTGGCTGCTATCAGAGCTTCGCAGCTCGGAAAGAAAGTTGGAGTGGTTGAAAAGGCTGAGATTGGCGGCACCTGTCTCAATTGGGGTTGCATCCCGACGAAGGCTTTGTTGAAAAGTGCGGCGGTTTACACATACATGCAACACGCTGAGAATTATGGCATTAAGCTTGATGGCGAGGTTCATCCCGACATGGAGGCGGTGGTGGCCCGCAGTCGTGGCGTCGCCGAAGGAATGAGCAAGGGCGTGCAATACCTATTTAAAAAGAACAACGTGGAGCTGATTCCTGGTCTCGGCTCGCTCACAGCCGACAAGACCGTGAAAGTCGTTGACGCTGAAGGCAATACCACTGAATATGAGGCCGACCACATCATCCTCGCGACAGGCTCAAGAGTGCGTCAGCTGCCTGCCATGCCTATCGACGGCAAGAAAATCATCAGCTACCGACAGGCATTGGTACTTGACAAGCTTCCGGAGACAATGGTGGTAGTCGGCTCGGGAGCAATAGGCTCGGAATTTGCTTTCTTCTTCACCTCGATGGGTGTGAAGGTGACTCTCGTGGAGTTCCTGCCCAACGTGGTGCCTAACGAAGACGAAGAGGTGTCAAAACAAGTCGAGCGTTGCTTCAAGAAGCTGAAAATGACGGTTATGACTGAGGCATCTGTCACCAACGTAGATACCACAGGCGAGAGATGTGTTTGCACCATCAGCACCAAGAAAGGCGAGAAAGTGGTGGAGGCCGACATCGTGCTATCAGCCGTCGGCGTGCAGACCAACCTCGAAGACCTCGGCCTTGAGAACCTCGGCATCGCGAATGAGAGAGGCAAAATCACCGTTGACGAATACTACCGCACCAATGTGGAAGGCGTTTATGCCATCGGCGACATAGTGCACGGACCGGCCTTGGCGCACAAGGCGTCGCATGAGGCCATCATCTGCGTTGAGAAATTCTGCGGACTGAATCCTAAGCCGTTGAACTACAACAACATACCCGGATGCACATACATCACGCCGGAGGTGGCGTCGGTGGGCTTGAGCGAGGCAAAGGCCGTCGCGGCAGGTTATGAGGTGAAAATCGGCAAGTTCCCGTTCACCGCGTCAGGCAAGGCGGCGGCGGCAGGCAACAAAGACGGTTTCATCAAAGTGGTGTTTGACGCCAAGACCAACAAATGGCTCGGCTGCCACATGGTAGGCGAGAACGTGACAGAGATGGTCGCCACCGCTGTCTTGGCGCGCGAGCTGGGCGCCGAGGGACGCGACATCATAGAGAACATCTTCCCGCATCCAACAATGTCGGAGGCCATCATGGAAGCCGCCGCCGCAGCTTACGGAGAAGTGGTGCATCTGTAATGGAGAAGAACAGCAATATAGCGGAAGACGAGTTCATCGAGATTTACGGGGCGCGTGAGAACAACTTGAAAGACATCAACTTACGCATCCCGCGCGACCAGCTCGTCGTCATCACGGGCTTGAGCGGCTCAGGCAAGTCGTCGTTGGCCTTCGAGACGATTTACGCCGAGGGACAACGTCGTTACATGGAGTCGTTCTCAGCCTACGCTCGCCAGTTCATCGGAAGCATGGACCGCCCTGACGTCGATGAGATACGCGGACTATCCCCTGTCATCTCCATAGAACAGAAATCGGTGAACCGCAACCCGCGCTCGACCGTCGGCACCATCACCGAGATTTACGACTTCATGCGACTGCTGTACGCCCGCGCCGCCGTGCCTTACTCCTATAACACAGGCGAGAAGATGGTAAGATATTCGGAAGAACAAATCACCACGATGATTATGGAGCAATACAAAGACAAGAGAATCAACGTGTTAGCTCCTGTCGTCAGAGGACGTAAAGGTCATTACAGGGATCTGTTCGACCAAATACGACAGCAAGGATATATCAGGGTGCGTGTTGACGGCGAGATACGCGAACTCGTCTTCGGCATGCAGCTCGACCGTTATAAAACCCATGACATTGAGATAGTTATAGACCGTTTGGTGGTTCATCCCGACTTCAAGGAACGCATCGCCAAATCGGTGGAGACGGCATTCCGCAGAGGCAAGGGCATGCTGATGATTATGGAAGAAGGCAGCACCGACATACGCTATTTCAGCAAGCTGCTGATGTGCCCCACCACAGGCATCGCCTATCAAGACCCGGAGCCTAACACCTTCAGTTTCAACTCTCCTTACGGCGCATGCCCGAAATGCAACGGACTCGGCACCGTCATCCAAGTCGATATGGACAAAATCATCCCCGACCCGAGACTCAGCCTGCGAAAAGGCGGCCTCGCACCCCTCGGAGAATACAAAAACAACTGGGTGTTCAACCAACTGGAAGCCATCGGGACGAGATATGGGTTCACCCTCGACACACCTATCAGCGAGATTCCGGAAAACGCCTTGAGCATAATACTCTACGGTAGCAGTGAGTCGTTCACGGTGACAAGAGAATATCTTGGCACAAGCTCAACATACTCAATGCCTTTCGAGGGCATCGTCAACGTGATAAAAAAACAAAACGAGGAAAACGCACCGGCTTCAATACTGAAATGGGCCAACAGCTTCATGAACGAGACGGAATGCCCTGAATGTCATGGACAAAGACTCAAGAAAGAGGCTCTCTATTTCCGCCTTGACGGGAAAAACATCGCGGAGCTTGCCGAAATGGATGTCAGCACACTCTCACATTGGCTCGACGGCCTCCCTCATCATCTTGACGAAAAACAAAAAGAGATTTCTCATGATATCTTATTGGAAATCAAGAAGAGAATCAGCTTCCTCCTCAATGTGGGAATCGATTATCTCAACATGAACAGGCCTGCGAAGAGTCTCTCCGGCGGCGAGTCGCAACGCATAAGGTTAGCGACGCAGATAGGCTCCCAGCTCACAGGCATACTTTATATCCTTGACGAGCCTTCCATAGGACTGCATCAGCGTGACAATCACCGACTTATCGACTCGTTGAAGGAGTTGCGCGACATCGGCAACAGCATCATAGTGGTAGAACACGACAAAGACACCATGCTCGCCGCCGACCATATTATCGACATCGGTCCGGGTGCCGGCGTCAATGGCGGAAACGTAGTGTTTCAAGGCACTCCTACAGATGCCATGCACGGCAAGGGACTCACCTGCGACTACCTCAGAGGCAAGAAAAAGATTGAGACGCCTGCTACACGCAGGAAACCGCTCGAAGGACAGCATATCAGGCTGTACAACGCCTCAGGACATAACCTCAAGAACGTTGACTTAGACATCCCGTTAGGCATAATGGTTTGTGTCACAGGCGTTTCAGGCTCCGGCAAGTCGTCGCTAATCAATGAGACGCTCTACCCTATCTTGAGCAAACATTTCTACCGCTCGGAGAGGAACCCTTTGCCTTACGAGCGTATCGAAGGCCTTGAGCTTATCGACAAAGTGATTGAAATCGACCAGGCACCTATCGGCAAGACACCGCGCTCCAACCCTGCCACCTACACCAAGGTGTTCGACGACATCAGGAAGCTGTACGGAGAGCTGCCCGAATCGAAGATAAGAGGCTATAAATCAGGACGTTTCTCGTTCAACGTGAAAGGCGGACGCTGCGAGACGTGCCAAGGCGCGGGAGTGCGCGTCATCGAGATGAATTTCCTGCCCGACGTGCATGTGCAATGCGAGACATGCCAAGGAAAACGCTACAACCGCGAGACTCTTGAGGTGCGTTTCAAAGGCAAGTCAATCAACGACGTGCTTAATTTGACTATCGACGAGGCCGTGGTGTTTTTCGAGAACTTCCCTCCTATCCTGCAGAAGATCAAGACATTACAAGACGTAGGACTCGGCTATATCACCCTTGGGCAGCCTTCCACCACGCTGTCAGGCGGCGAGGCGCAACGTGTGAAACTCGCCACCGAGCTGTCGAAACGCGACACCGGAAAGACACTGTATATCCTCGACGAGCCTACGACAGGCCTGCATTTCGAAGATATCAAGATTCTGATGGAGGTACTCAACAAACTCGTCAACAAAGGCAACACGGTACTCATCATCGAACACAACATGGATGTCATCAAGATGGCGGATTATATCATCGACATGGGACCTGAGGGCGGCGAGAGAGGCGGCATGATACTCGCCCAAGGCACACCCGAAGAAATAGTGAAAAAAAGAATCGGCTACACAGCCCAATATCTCCAATCCGAGCTCTAATCTTCAAACTTCAAACTATCTAAGCCTTATCTCCTGTCCTATCTGCAGTATTGAGTTCTCATCGAGGCCATTCATGACAAACAGGCGGTCGAGACGCACCGCATAAAGCTGCGACACTTTTTTGAGCGTCTCGCCTTGCTGAATCACATGATAGCGGTATCCGTCGGCGGCGCGGCGCCGTTTGGGCTGTATGTAAAGCACCTCGCCTTCCCGGAATGACGTCTTATCATTCCCTAAGTCGTTGTATTTCCTCAGCTGTCTCTGGCTCATCATCAGTTCTTTGGCAAGCTGTTGCAGCTCATCGCCTTGTTTTGTCATGATGAACTCCACCCCGAAGTTCTCGCGTATATAATGACGGCCGCCGGTCATCTCGATGACCTTGCAGTCTTTCAGCACCGGCACCTCGGTCTTGTCCGACTTCTTTTTCTTTATTTTATTGGCTTTTGACGGTTTTTCCGGCGCCGGCGTCACTGTGGTGGACGGGTTCTCCACCTTTTGTTCCGATTTCGTTTTCTCCTTTTTCCGTGATGGCTTGAATTTGCCTTTCACCACCATCTGGTCGTACTGCTGCAAATCGTAAGTCTCGATGAGGTTGATTAGCACCGTCGCGTAGGTCGGCAGGGTGGCGTAGCCCGCTTTCTTCAAGCCTTTCGCCCAGGCTTTATAGTCGGTGATTTTCAGGTCGAACAACGAGGCGTAGCGCGGGCTGTTTTTAAGAAATTTCGAGTGGTCGCGGTACGACTCCTCGGCGGTTTTATACACCCTGAAACACTCGTTGGGCGCGTCGTCATCCATGCGCATCGTCTTGCCCCGCCAGTCGGAGTGACATTTGATGCCGAAATGGTTGTTGCCTTTGGTGGCGAGCTTGCTCTTGCCGTTGCCCGACTCCAGAATACCCTGCGCCAACGTGATAGACGCAGGCACCTTGTATTTCACCATCTCTGTCATGGCGACATTCTTGTATTTGTCAATGTAATCAAGCGTTTCCTTCTTTTGCTGGGTGCTTTGCGCCGACAAAAAGAAACCGCTGAAAACCATCAAAAACAAAACAATATGCCTGAAATAGCGTGCCATCTTTGCTAAAAAACGTGTAAAATTACAAATTTTATACATGCAGAAAATAAAATTTTGATAATTTTGACATAATTTATTAGAAATAAATTATTTTTTGTATTTTTGCATATTTATTTCGGCATCTCGGCCATGGCGAGAAAAATCGGTACGATTAACTGCACATTCGCGAAAGCCGTTTTAATAATATTGAAATGAGTTGTGACATTATCAAGACATATTTTCCCAACCTTACTGAGACGCAAATGGCTCAGTATGAGAGACTTGTGCCTCTTTACGAAGATTGGAACAGCAAGATAAACCTCATCTCGAGGAAGGACATGGGCAATTTCTATGAGCATCATGTGCTGCATTCGCTCGCCATCGCCAAGTATTTCGAGTTGTTGCCAGGCATGAAGGTGATGGACATCGGCACCGGCGGCGGATTCCCCGGAATCCCGTTGGCGATAATGTTTCCGCAGACGAGGTTTTTACTCGTTGACAGCATCGGGAAGAAGATAAAAGTGGTTAAGGACGTGGCGGAAAAGCTTGATTTGCAAAACGTCACAGCCGTTCAGGAACGCGCTGAGAACATCAATGACAAGTTCGACGTCATAGTGAGCCGCGCCGTGACACAGCTCCCGTCTCTCGTGAAATGGTGCAACGGCAAACTGAGAGTCACCAACGACATCGAGGCTGGTGGCATCTTATACCTGAAAGGCGGCGACATCGACATTGAGCTGCGTGACGTGCCGAAAAACTGGAAACGCAAGAGCACGTCCATCACAAAGTGGTTCAAGGAGCCTTATTTCGTTGAAAAATATGTGATTCACCTATATTAATATGCAGATTAGCATCGGACAATATTAGAAATCAATTTAAAAAATATAACAAAAATGAAGAAAATTGTATTATCAATCTTGTTCATCGCCGGCATGGTGATGACAGGCTCAGCCCAGATGGCAATGCCTTGTCCGGTTGACCCCAACGTCAGAATCGGAAAATTAGACAACGGGATGACTTATTACATCCGTCACAACGAGAAACCCAAAGGACGCGCCGATTTCTACATCGCGCAGAAGGTAGGCTCGGTGCTTGAAGAGGAGAGCCAGCGCGGTCTCGCCCACTTCTTAGAGCACATGGCGTTCAACGGCACCACCAACCTCCCCGGCATGATGCTCCGCGAGTACCTTCAGAGCCGCGGCATCAAATTCGGCGAGAACCTCAACGCAGGCACCGGCATCGACCAGACGGTTTACATGGTGACCAACGTCCCGACCAACATTCCGGGACTCGTTGACACTTGTCTGCTCATCCTCCACGACTGGTCGAGTTTCATCGCCTTAGAGGAAGAGGAAATCGACAACGAGCGCGGCGTCATTTTAGAGGAGCTGCGCACACGCGAGAACGCGAGTCAGCGCATCATGGAGGAAATACTGCCGATAATGTACCCGAACAGCCCTTATGCCAACCGTCTGCCGGGCGGTCTGCCGGAGGTGATAAAAAATTTCGAGTATCAGACACTCCGAGACTACTATCACAAATGGTATCGTCCTGACCTTCAAGGTCTTATCATCGTCGGAGACCTCGACGTGGATGCCATCGAAGCCCGCATAAAAGAGATGTACGCCGACATCCCGGCACCCGTCAACCCGGCTCCGAGACCGCAATTCATGATTGAGGACAACATCGAGCCTATAGTGGCTATCGGCAGCGACCCTGAGGAGACAAGCTATTCGGTGAAATTGTTCTATAAGAGCGAAGCCACACCCGACTCCCTGAAAAACGATGTCAACTATTGGTTGGGACAGTATATCCTCGACATCATATCTGAGATGCAAATCAACCGCTTGCAGGAAATCACGCAGAAAGCCAATCCGCCTTTCGTTTACGGATACAGCTATTATTCAAGCTATTACATCTCACCGACAGAGGACGCCTGGACCAGCATCGCGATGGCGAAAAACGCCGAAGGCATCGACGAAGCCCTCACAGCTCTCGTGTTGGAGAACAAACGCATGCAGCAGTATGGCTTCACGGCCACGGAATACGAGCGCGCCAAAGCCGACTTCATGAAACAGATTGAGAGCAGATACGAAGAACGCAACAACACCGAGAACAGCATATACTTCGGCAAATGTCTCAACCACTTCCTCAGCAACGAGCCTATGATGGGCATCGAGGCTGAATACGCTCTCTATCAGCAGATTATCCCTAATCTCCCACTCGACGCCATCAATATGTACGCTCAGATGCTCATCCCTGAGAACAACTTGGTAATCACCGTGACCGCGCCACAGAAAGACGGCGAGACGCTTCCCACAAGAGACGAGATACTGAAGATTTACGAGACTGCCAACGCCACAGAGGTGGATCCTTATCAGGAAAAGGTGTTCGACGGCCCTATCGTGGCCAACATGCCTAAGCCCGGCAAGATTAAGAAAGAGACATCATATCCCGCCTTCGACGCCACCGTCATGACTTTAGGCAACGGCATGAAGGTCATATACAAGAAGACCAACTTCAAGGAAGACGAGATTCGTTTCACGGCCAAGAGCTGGGGCGGCATATCAGCCCTCAGTCAAGACGACTTCTGCACGTTAGGCAACATCGGTGATGTCATCACCCTCGGCGGCGTGGGCGACTTCAGCGCCACCGACCTCCCCAAGGTGCTTGCCGGCAAGAAAGTGCATGTAAGCCCTTACATCTCCGACTATTCAGAAGGCATGAGCGGCAGCTGCTCACCCAAAGACCTTGAGACCATGATGCAGCTCATATACCTCTATTTCACCGCGCCACGCACCGACGAGGAGGCGTTCACGTCATGGCAAAACCGCACCAAGGCAGCCCTTGAAAACCAAGAGCTTAACCCCATGATAACATTCTCCGACTCGTTGATAAAGGTGCTGTACGACAACCACCCGCTACGCATGAGAACGAGATTGGAAGACATCGACAAGGTTGACTACGCCAAGGCGATGACATTGTACAAACAATGCTTCAGCGACCCGAACAACTTCACATTCTACTTCGTGGGCAATATCGACGAAAACGCCTTCAAACCCCTAATTGAGCAATATCTCGCATCTCTGACAAAAGGCAAAGGCAAGAACAAATGGCACGACATCGGGCTGAACATCCCCGACGGCGACAACATCTGCCATTACACCAAGGAGATGCAGAACCCGAAAGTGACGATCTACAAGGTCATCAACGGAAAAATGAGATACGACTACCGTAACCGCATTTATATGGAGGCTCTCGGTGACGTGATGGACATCTACTACACCCGCACCATCCGTGAGGAAGAAGGCGGCACCTACGGCGTCAGCACCCTCGGCCAGCTGAAAAACATACCCAATGACAACTATCTGTTCCTCATCGCCTTCGAGACCAACCTCCCGATGTATGAGAAGCTTCTCAACAAAGTGGTGGAAGGACTCAACGACGTGGCGGAAAACGGCCCCTCACAGGACGATTTGAGCAAGGTGATAGAGAATCTTTACAAGAAACGCGCCGAAAACCTTGAGGAAAACAGATTCTGGTCGGGTGCCATCCAGACATACGAGGAGGACGGCGTCAATATCGTCGATGAGTTCGACGGCATCGTGAAGACCATCACTCCGCAAACCATCGCCGACTTCCTCAAAGAAGTGATGAAAGGCTACAACAAAGAGGTGGTGCAGATGCCTACAAAATAACGTCATTTCGACTGAAACGTAATGAAATGGAGTGAAATGGAGAAATCTCCGACAAATAATTGTTCCGAAACATTCAAATCCGGAGATTTCTCCACTCCGCTATGCTACGGTCGAAATGACTAAGAAAATTTGAATCGTTAAATTTTAAATAATATCGTTATGACAGAAAAAATTCAGACTTTACGCGACAGCGCGGCCATGAGATGGACTGCGTTGTTGCTGTTGGCGCTCGCGATGTTCTGCGCCTACATCTTCATGGACATCCTGTCCCCTATCAAAGACCTGATGGAAAGCACACGCGGATGGGATTCCAAAGCCTTCGGCACTATGGAAGGTGCCGAGACGTTCCTTAACGTCTTCGTGTTCTTCCTCATCTTCGCTGGTATCATCCTCGACAAGATGGGAGTACGTTTCACCGCCGTCCTTTCAGGTGCCGTGATGCTCGTCGGCGGCCTGATAAAGTATTTCGCCATCAGCGAGAGCTTCATCGGTAGCGGACTCGAGAGATGGTTCACCGACAACCTCAACTACATCCCGTTGTTCGATGAGTTAGGCGTCTCGCCTTTCTACCGTGGCATGCCTGCCTCGGCTAAGTTAGCCGCCATAGGCTTCATGATTTTCGGCTGCGGTGCCGAGATGGCAGGCATCACCGTGAGCCGCGGCATTGTGAAATGGTTCAAAGGCCGTGAGACGGCATTGGCGATGGGCTCTGAGATGGCTCTCGCACGTCTCGGCGTCGCCACATGTATGATTTTCTCACCTTATTTCGCTAAACTCGGCGGAACAATCAACGTGAGCCGCTCGGTGGCATTCGGCGTGGTGCTGCTCTGCATAGCCCTCATCATGTTTGTGGTGTATTTCTTCATGGATAAGAAACTCGACGCACAGACCGGCGAGGCAGAAGAGAAAGACGACCCGTTCAAGGTCAGCGACATCGGCAAGATTTTGTCAAGCCTCGGATTCTGGCTCGTGGCATTGCTTTGTGTGCTTTACTACTCAGCGATATTCCCCTTCCAGAAATACGCCGTCAACATGCTGCAGTGCAACCTCACCCTCGTGGAGGCCGACCCCGCCACATTCTGGGGTGGCAGCTCCGTGACCATAGTGCAGTACATAGTGATGCTGCTCGTCGCCATCTGCTCTTTCGCCAGCAACTTCATCAAGACGAACAAGCCTCTCAAATACAGTTTGATGGGTCTCGCCGTGGTGGCTCTCATAGTTTACTGCTACATGGGTTATATGCGTGGCACCGCTGAGACGATCTTCGCTGTGTTCCCGCTCCTCGCCGTGGCCATCACACCAATCCTCGGCAACTACGTGGATCACAAGGGCAAGGCTGCCTCTATGCTCATGATTGGCTCGCTGCTGCTCATCATCTGCCATCTCACCTTCGCCTTCATACTGCCGATGTTCAAAGGCAACGCGGCAGGTGGCGCCATCGTGGCTTACGTCACCATCCTCGTGCTCGGAGCCTCGTTCTCACTGGTGCCGGCGGCATTGTGGCCAAGCGTCCCGAAACTCGTCGATGAGAAAATCATAGGCTCAGCCTACGCGCTCATCTTCTGGATTCAGAACATCGGACTGTGGCTGTTCCCGATACTCATCGGCAATGTGTTGACAAGCACCAACAAGGGTGTTGACGACCCGTTGAAACTCAACTACACCTGGGCATTGGTGATGCTCGCCTGCCTCGGCGTGGCCGCATTGCTTATAGGAATTTACCTCAAGGCAGTGGATAAGAAGAAACACCTCGGCCTTGAAGAACCGAATATTAAAGATTAGCCATTAGCTATCAGCTGTCAGCCATTAGCTATTAGAGTTAACGATTTTCGCAAGACTCTAACGGCTAATGGCTAATGGTTAATGGCTATTATTTTCCTTTACTTATGAAAAAGCTGCACCTTATCATCATTGCTTTGACAGTAACATTTTCTGTTAAGGCTCAATGGGTTGACAACCCTGCATCCAACACCTTTCTCGCAAATTGCTCCAGCGATGCGTCGGAGATACGTGTGGCTGCATCGTCTGATGGAGGCGTGTTCGTCCAATGGGCGAGCATGTCGTCAAACGGATGGTCACCGAAGCTGCAATATGTCGATGTTTCCGGTGTGCCACAGTGGGGCGATGAAGGCATCGCCGTCACCACGCCTAACCTCGCCACATGGTCGCCGGGGTATGCCATGGCTGTCACTTCTGACAACGCCGTAATAAGCATGTTCCGCACCGCCGACGCCCATCATTGGGTGGTGAAAATATGCGAGGACGGTAGCACTCCGTGGGGCACCGACGGCATTATGCTCTTCAACGGCGCCGGCGGTGGACGCTCCGAGCTGCTCGCTGGCGACGACGGCGGATTCTGGGCACTCGGCACCGACATGGATGACTCCTTCTTGCAATATGTCAACGCCGACGGCTCATTGAGGACTATGGCGACAATCAACGACCCGGAGAAAAAATGCTCCAACGGGAAACTCATCACCGCCGACAACGGCGTCTTCGTGGTGTATTCCAAACACACTCTGCAAGGATACAGCTATTACAACAAGGAGATATATGTCGCGGGATACAATAAAGACGGAGAACAAATATACCCCGAGACACTGCTGTTGGGATTACAGACCATAGGCGTCAGCTATATCCATCACGCCATCTCCGATGGCATTGGCGGCGGCTATGTGTTCCAATGGCATAATGCCATCGGCGGCGTGTATAACACATACATCACACATTTCGACAATAACGGCACACCGACAATCTCCGAGCCTAACGGCATCACTGTGCATTCAACCGACTACGAAAGCTTCTATATCAATGCATATCCGTCCATCGATCCGGTGACCCATGACTTGCTGCTGGTATATCGGCAAACTGATGCCGCCTCGCAATCACAATACAAAATCTTTATCAACCGCATCACCTCGTCGGGCGAGAAGCCGTGGGGCGACGGCATACTCGTGCTTGACAACGGCACTAACCAATGCCTAGGAATGCGCATCGACGCGTTTAATTATCTCGATGGCTTCTCGGTCATTTACCATAAAGCCGTTCCTGGTGTTTATGGCCAGACAATAGAGGCACACGGTTTCGACAGTGATGGCAACATGCAATGGAATACCACGTTATGTGACAACACATATCCCAAAAACATAGGCGAAAACACCTCCGGATTCAACAACGCACAGAACGTCGTGGTATGGGTCAACGCAGAAGACGGAGGTCTTTACGGCCAAAATCTCGGCGAATATGGCGACATGGGTGACATCACCATACCTGTGCCATGCTGCCATGAACCGGAAGATTTTGAAGGTGCTTATATCTACAATTATGAGACATCTTCGTACGGCGTAATGCTCACATGGACATCCCCCGCATATAGTATCTTGAACTATAATCTTTATCGTCAGAACCTCGACGATGCGACGACAGAAATCATAGAAGTCAATGCCACCGCCACATCTTATTTTGAGGAGCTGCCGGCCGGCACATATAAATACCGGCTCACTGCACAATATCCTGATTTCGAGTCCGACTTCGCACTTACCCCCGATGGTACCGATTATCTGATAATCGAAGTCCCCGACTCATCATCCGTGCCGGAAATAGAATTCAACGAAATCATCGAAATCATTAATATTTACAATATTAACGGACAGGTTCTCAATACAAATGATTTAAATGAATTGAGCCAAGGAGTTTATATTATTAAAGGTGTGACGAAATCAGGTAGGACGAATATAGTTAAAATCAGCAAGTAAAAGTTAAAAGATATCAATTTAATTCAATGAATATGAAAAAGATAATAGTTCTCCTGATTGCTTTGACAGTAACATTTTCTGTTAAGGCTCAATGGGTTGACAACCCCGCATCCAACACCTTTCTCGCAAACACATCAGCCGATGCCGGTGAGATTTACCTCTCTACTAATCCGGGAAATGGTGACACTTACGTTCAATGGAATCAGTATTACGCCAACGGATGGTCGCCTTCGTTGCAACGTCTCAACTTCGTCGGCGAGCCACAATGGGGTCCCGACGGCATTCATCCGAGCTATCACACTCTGTCGAGCTGGTCGCAAGGTGTGGCGATGACGGCGACGACCGACAACGCCGTGGTGACCTGCTTCTCCACAGATGCCGGTCAATCGGTGGCAATAAAAATCAACGCTGACGGCACCTATGCCTGGGGTGAACAAGGTGTCACGCTCTTCAACGGCGCTGGCGGCTCACGCACAGAAATAATAGCCGGCGACGACGGCGGCGTCTGGACGTTAGGCTCCGACTACACCAACCTATATCTGCAATATGTCAACGCTGATGGCACCACCAACCCTATCGTCACAATATCCGACAACGGCGGACAGAGCTGCATGTTCGGTCAAATGACACTGAGCAACGACAACCGTGTGTTTGTGACATACGAGAAACTCGGCAGCGGATACTATACCAACAAACAAATATTCGTGGCGGGATATAACACCGACGGCTCTGCGTTCAGTCAAGAGACATTGCTTATGTCAACACAGACATTCCAGTCAACATATATCCATTCAGCATTGTCCGACGGCATGGGCGGAGGCTACGTCTATATCTGGCATCCGGGCATCGGGAGCGCGTTCAACATTTACGTGTTCCATTTCAACCAGAATGGCGCAACAACCATCATGGACACCAACGGCACTGCGGTGCATTCCTCCGACCCGAGCAATTTCTATCTTAATGCCTACGCCACCGTTGACCCCGACAGCCATGACATCATCTTAGCTTATAACCAGACAGACGCCTCGACACAGTCGTCATACAAGATTTACATCAACCGTATCACCTACTTAGGCGAGAGAGTATGGGACGACGGCATCCTCGTCCTCAACAACGGCAACATCGCTTGCGGCGGACTGCGCATCGACGCTTTCGAATATGGCGGAGGCTTCTCTTTGATATATCATAAAGGTACAGCGTCAGGCTGGACATCATCTACCGTTGAGGCTCAAGGCTTTGACATCGACGGAAACACTATATGGAACACCCAGATGTGCTCCGGCACATACGGCAAGACCGGCGACGACAACAGCACCGGATTCCATGGAGGACAAAACATCGTGGCTTGGGTCAACAACAGCACCGGCGGTCTCTACGGACAAAACATAGGTCAAAACGGCGAGATGGGCGAAATAACGCCTCCCACGCCTCCGACACCATGCTATGCTCCGGCCGACTTTGAAGGCGAGGCGGCATACAACGCCAACTTAGACGTGAGTTATGTGGTGTATTCATGGACCGCTCCCGAGATACTGCCTCTCCACTATAACCTCTACTGCGATGAAGCCAAAGACATCATCCAGATAGACGGCAACTTCACCTCATATTACCAAGAATTTGAACCGGGTGATTATATCTTCCGCCTCACCGCCGTTTATGAAGACTGCGAGTCAGACTATGCGCTGACACCCGGCGGCGACGATTATCTGCTTATCGAAATCATTGACCATCAATCAGTTCCAGAGAACACCTACGAAGAAATCGTCACCATAACCGAGATTTACAACATAAAAGGACAGGTGATAAAAGCCCACGACATCCAAGAGTTAAGCCAAGGCCTGTATATTGTGAAAGGCATGACAAGTTCAGGCAAGACCGTCATCAGGAAAATCGTGAGATAACCTCTTGAAAATCATGTAAATCACACATAAAAAAAGACCTGTCATCATGACGGGTCTTTTTTGTGGAAACTGCTGGGTTCGAACCAGCGACCTCCTGCTTGTAAGGCAGGCGCTCTGAACCAACTGAGCTAAGCTTCCTAAACGTTGAGCGGATTACGGGGCTCGAACCCGCGACCTGAAGCTTGGGAAGCTTCCGCTCTGCCAGCTGAGCTAAATCCGCAATGCCGTTTTTCAGCTTGCAAAAATACAAAAAAATTCCCTCCACACAACATTTTTATAAAAAATTCTTTCAACTTCTAAACTTTTAAACTTTTAAACTTTTAAACTTCTAAACTTTTAAACTTCTAAACTTCTAAACTTTTAAACTTTTAAACTATTAAACTTTTAAACTATTAAACTATTTTCGTATATTTGCAAAAATAAATTTTATCATCATGAATCTTGTGGACAAACTAAAAAAGGCTATCGACGACAGAAAATGGAGCAACGTCAAAGCTCACGACTCCTGGTCGGTGTTTAAGATAATGTCAGAATTTGTTAATGGTTACGAGACACTCTCTCGCATCGGACCTTGCGTCGCCATCTTCGGGTCAGCGCGCATCAAGGAAGACAACCCTTATTACGCCAAAGCCGTGGAGACAGGCGCCAAACTCGTCGAGAAAGGCTTCGGCATCATCACAGGCGGCGGTCCCGGCATCATGGAGGCTGGCAACAAAGGCGCTCACGAGGCCGGCGGAAAGAGCGTCGGACTTAATATAGTGCTGCCTCACGAACAACACTCCAATCCTTACATCGACAGCGACAAGTCAATAAACTTCGACTATTTCTACATCCGTAAGACGATGTTTACACGCTATTCACAAGGCTTCATCGCCTTTCCGGGCGGCTTCGGCACCCTCGACGAGCTGTCGGAAGCCCTCACACTGATGCAAACCAACAAAATAGCTAACTTCCCCATAGTGATGTTCGGCTCAGAGTTTTGGTCTCCTCTCGTAGATTGGTTTAGAGACACTCTTCTTGAAAACCAAATGATTAAAGAAGAGGACTTCGGCATCTTCCACGTGGTCGATGACGTTGACGAGGCGGTGCGCATCATCGATGACTTCTATCAGCAATCCGAACTCAAACCTAACTTCTGATGTCAAGAGTGCTTATCATCGACGACGAGCCTGCCATCCGCAGAGCGATGCACGGGATACTCGAAAACGAAGGCTATACCATCGCCGAGGCTGCGTCAGCAGTCGAGGCGATGCCCATGCTTAACAACGACTCCTTCGACGCTATATTCTGCGACATAAAAATGCCTCAGATGGATGGCATAGAGTTCCTGGAAAAAGCTAAAACAATAACCGACACTCCTGTCATCATAATATCCGGCCATGGTACTATCGACATCGCCGTCGATGCAATAAAAAAAGGAGCTTACGACTTCATAGAGAAGCCTATGGACCTCAACCGCATGCTCATCACACTGCGTAACGCTCTCGATAAAAACCGGCTCATCAACGAGACGAAAAACCTGCGTAATGTGGTGAGCCGGCAGTATGAGATGGTGGGTAAATCGCTGGCGATGAATGAGTTAAACGACATGATAGAACGTGTGGCACCTACCAACGCCCGTGTGCTCATACTCGGCGAAAACGGCACCGGCAAAGAACTCGTGGCACGACAGCTACACGAACTCAGCCCTCGAAAAAACAACGCCTTCATAGAGGTGAACTGCGCCGCCATACCATCTGAACTCATTGAAAGCCAGTTGTTTGGACACGAAAAAGGTGCCTTCACATCAGCTATAAAACAGAAAAAAGGCGACTTTGAACTCGCCGACGGCGGCACCCTCTTCCTCGACGAAATTGGCGACATGAGCCTCGCGGCACAAGCAAAAGTGCTGCGCGCACTGCAAGAAAACAAAATAACACGTGTGGGCGGCGAAGAAGAGATAAAAGTCGATGTGAGAGTGATAGCGGCGACAAACAAAAACCTGCATGATGAAATCGCTAAAGGCAGCTTCCGGGAAGACCTTTACCACCGTATCAGCATGATAATAATGCGAGTGCCGCCTCTGCGCGAACGCCTCGACGATATACCTTTATTAATTAATAGCTTCGTGGTGAAATCCGCCAATGAGATGGGTAAGCCTATCCCATTTTTCACCGACAAGGCCATCAATGAGCTGAAAAAACAACAGTGGACCGGCAACATCCGTGAACTGCAAAACGTGGTCGGACGCCTCGTAATACTCTGTGGCTCAACGATTTCTGACGAAGATGTAAAAAAATACGTCTGATTTCAAAAATTTTTACTACTTTTGCACGATTTTTGTTGTAAAAATCAACATGACAACCCGGGGCTGACCGGTTTTGACAGCTTGTAGAAGGGTTATGTAAGCATACCGAGCCTCGCAGTGACGCTCGTAAATCTTGACTGCAAAAAATTAATTGGCGAAAATACTTACGCTCTCGCTGCTTGATCGAAGCACAGTAGATCTTAAGCTCAATCCTTTCACAAGGTGAGAGGACGAGACATCTCGCGGATGGAGCCTCCCGATTCCGGTCCGACAACGAGGTGCTCAGCAATTTCGGGATAGCGATGCGGATGCTCCGGCAACATCGTGAAAATCAAGGAGATAAGGTCGCGATTAGGATGTCTGCTTCCTTGCACGACTCGAAAAACAACAACAGAATAAGTATGTAGAAAGCATGATTGTTCCTTGTTTGGACGAGGGTTCGACTCCCTCCAGCTCCACTCAGAAAGAATAGGGCAAGTCCTTATTTCTTTCTTACTTTATATTTGTAAAGATACAAATTCAACTCCTCCACAGTGTTCCATAAGAAACAGCCCTCTTCCTCATCCCATTGGGCATAATGCGGAATCGACGGACCGTCAACCTTCACCCCGTCAATCATGATGAACGGCATGTCGTATCTGTAAACAAAACTGTGCTTGCCGTCATCTGACTTCACGGTGAAAACCTGCTTCGCATCAAATATGTCAGGATAAAAATACTTGCCCATCTTATCGTTGACACACGTGATTTCATTGTCAACACCATAAAAATACCCGTGCCGACATCTGAAAATATAGTTGAACTGCTCCTGCTCATCAACGGAAAGCCATATCATGTTGACCCCGTTGACAAACTCATCATCGCCGAAAAACATCCTGTCTTCACTGTGCCTGCCCTCGATGACAAAGGCATACTCACCGTTGTTTTTTATCGCTATCTGTTTCACCTTGTCGAAAGTCCTGTTAACCGTAACTCCATCAATCATAATGTTATACGGACGAGCCAAAATCCAATGTCCGCCGTCTTGCGAGAACTTGAACATCAGACTGTCAACGGTGCCGTCAAGCTCGTAACCCTTGCCGTCAACAACCAACAAAGTGTTTTCCATCAGCTCGTCTTTGTAAAGCATATAATAATGCTCATTATACGTCTTATAATAAACGACATCAGCATTGGGCTTGAACTCCAACGTGTCGCCGTATAGCCGGCACGTTATCGTCTCTTGGTCGTATTGCGCCTTCTCAAGAATCTCAAAGCTCTTCATGCCAAACTGTTGCTCACCGTAGCCTACAAACGAGTATCTCGAACTGTTTTTATAGATATAGCCGTCAGGAAACAACTCGTAAAAGCCGTCATTCGGACCATAAACCTTATCTGCCGCATGGAGATAATATTTGGGCTGTCCGTTATCAACATCCGTCGGGTCGCGCTTCTCCAAGAATACGTAATCAGGAATGGTAAAGCCGGCTCTTAATATTTCCGCAGGATAACCCGTGCTTGGCAGTTTCAGATTGTGGTTGTTCATCTTCACAAACACCACATTATCATCGGTGTTTCTCACTATGACAAAATATCTGTTGACACGTTTCCCCACTCCATCATCATAGATTTTGTTGTTAAAATCAACTTTGAACTCACCCTGACGCACGTGCAGCTTCTCGTCACCCGACTTTACAATCTTGCCTATCAACATCTTCGTCGGTGCCATCTGTGCCATAGCTGTCATTGGCAGCAGCATCGCAATCAAAAATATTCCCTTTAACGATTTCATCTCTAATGTTTTTATCATGTTATTTGCCAAAACTAAATCCCACTCCGAAGTCCACCGTCAGGTATCTCGTCTCTTTCTCAAGTTCGCAGCAGCGCATCATCACCGTCAGAGGGATACGCCATAGATTCATGGCGAAGCCCACTTCCGCCTCGGCACCCTTGCCGGCAAACTGCGACGATTTCAACGAGCCTTGGTAGCCGCCGCCTATCAGGAAGTTGACGTATCCGGGCATGAGATTGAACTCGAAACCAAGCGTCATGCCGGGGGCGATCTCCGACTTCTTCTTCGGTGCCAGGCCTGGATTGTCGTCTTCAGACTCCAGATAGTCAACAAACTCAAACATAGGTTTAAAATACCATCTCAAGTTATGCCGCCCGACATCGCTAAACATGATACCATATCCGTTTCTCACCGGATTGAACATATAGTTGAGTGCCCACCAGTTACGGCTGCCGTTGGCGCAATAGCCGCGTTTCGTGTCGTAATATCTGTTGAGATAGACACCTATACCTGCCGAGAAATCGACCTTCTGCTCTTTGGCGCCCAAGCGGTTGAGTTGCAGTCCGCCCGATACGAACATATATCTGTAGTAAAACATCAGTCCTGCCTCAAGCTCCATGCCAAACGACACCTCCTTGGGCTGAGGGCTGTGTATGTCGTTAAAGGCAGGCACATCGGGATTTTGCGTCTTTGGCACCACATCATTGGAAATGGCCAAACCCAAACCTGCATATAACGACATCCACGGGAGAATCTCATACGACGGGCCTATGCTCATCACATATAACGGGCCTTTCGGCGAATCAGGATTGAAATCCCAGTTGTCCAAATTGATTTGGAAATGGTTGTAGCCGCCCCAACGTTTGCCTCCTATGAAGCCGCTGCTCATGCCCACAGTCTCCCCCGACATGGTGAGCTGCACATATCGCAAACCTGTATTAAACAACACCTTGTCGTTTTGTTTATTGAATAAGCTGAAACGCTCCTCCGCGCCGAATCTCACGACATGCACCGAGTCATCGATATTTAATCTCACCGGTGCCCTGCCGATACGTTTCCCGTCAACATATACAACGCCCCATGTCGGCTTGGTGTCAACTTGAACCATCGCCCTGTCTTTATACGAGCCTTCCTGCGTGACATCGACACGATACGTCTTAGTGGCTGTCCTCAATATGATAAAGCCTCTCCTCTCATCGTAGATGTTTTCCGACGCCTCAATCACGACATCATTGCCTTCGGGTGACACCGTAAGCCATTCACTGTCGGAGTCGCACGTCCACGGCTCATCGGCCAAGCCCGTGGACACTCTCATAGTGCCGCCGGCCGATTTCACAATGACACCGAACTTGCTGATGGTGATTTTCGTCGCATGTGACTTCTGCAACACCTTGAAAGTGACGTCTTTGTCAAACGCGCGCACTCGCACGCTGCCATATCTCGACACAGGCAAGGGGTTGTTATCACATATCACCACTAAATAGTCATTGTTTTCGTATGCGTGAATCCATTCGTCGCTTGTTTGTATCGTCCAGTTGATGACATTCGTCTCAACGCGACGCCTCAACGTGTCGCCACCCGATTCGAATAACATGTCGGAATACTCTGTCTTGAGCACGGCTTCACCTGCCTCTTGGATGATATGCAGGTTTTTCATGACATCACCTGAATACACTGTCACATCGGCCTCCCTCGTCTCATGGGCGCGGTTTTCTATGCAAGTGATATACAACAGGTTGTTGCGCTTGAACATGCTTATCCACTGTGGCGTGTCCATGAAATTCCATCCGCTGTTGTTCGAGGTCACAAAAACCGAGTCCGTAGAATAGCCGGATGGCAGCACCACCGTGTCATTGCTGAAACGCAGCGTGATTTCGGCCACGATGAAGTTGGTCGTGTCAAACACCACGTCGTCGAAGTTAATCAGCGGGATGTTCAACGTCTTGGTCTCGCCGGAATTGATATCCACTATCTCTCCATGCTCGAAGTAACCGTTAAGCTGCAGGGCTATGTCATTTTTCCCTCTGTTGATGCGCTTCATCATGTAAGGCGTGACGCCCATTTTCACCCCGTTGATAATCACATCGGCACCTGATGGCTGCGTGTTGATGGAGATGTAGCCGAACAAAGGCGTCAGCTTCACTTCTAACTGCTCGTCTTTCTCAAGAAGTATGGTCTTATTCGTCTCCGCGAGATAATCCTGATACTCAACAGTATAGGTATGCTCACCCATGCTTAGCTCTATGCTCAATATGCCGTCATGTTCCATCTCTTCCCCGTCAATATAAATATGCGACTCCGGCGGGTCGGCCATGATGGTGAGATTCGCCTTGCGCATCACAAGAGTCAGATTGTAAACCTTGTGCCTCTCAAGCGGCGTCATCAGCTGATATTCGAGCTGAGAGCCTTTGTATTTGATGGTTATCTTGCCCTTCACGCCCGACGACACAATCATGTTGTATGTCCCTGTCTCACTCTTATAACCGGCTCTCTCAACCACTAAGGTGGAACTTGTGAAGACATTCAACTCAGAAAGAAGCTTGTCATCGAAACCCTTGGCACGGATCTCTATCATCGCCCATGGCTTCCCGTTGTTGTCGGTCTTCCTGACACCCTCAGGCAAGATGAACACTCCCGTGGCGTTCTTCTCAAAACTCTCTACTTGTAGAAATGAATTGCTTTGCGCAAACGACGACAGGCTCACGATGCCCATCAATACGGTAAGAAAAAATCTTTTCATAGGCGAATCATATTATCTTCACATCTATATCATCAAACCCTATCGGATGCTCCGTTTTCTCCGGCTCCCATGTCCTGACATGTATTATAGGCAACTCTTCGCGGAGGTCAACCATGAGGAACAGGTATCCCACGTCGCCGTATGAGCTTGACAGATACTCCTGCTTCAGCTGGATGCCATACAGCTCAAGCCCCGACTGATGTTGGGTGAAGTCGGTGTCCATAAAACGGATATTGACAAACTCGTTGCTGACGAACACCTTTCTCAGATTGCCGATGTACCGTTCCTTGCTCAAGGTGTCGTATCTCACCCTCGCCTGCGTCGAGAGCTGCATATTGTCGCCTTTCTGTTTCTGTTTCAACACCGTACCCACGATGATGAGGGCATCGTCGGAGAAAATCTTGTCTAAATAGTCAATCCTCTTCAACGCATAGGCAGTCTGATAATCCTCCAAAAAGTTGATTAACACCATCTTCGACTCTGACCTCCATTGGTCTTTGCCCAAAATGTCAATCTCGGCCACATCCGTAAGCCTGAACGCTATCGAACTGACTTTACAGCTGTCTTTTTCAAAACGGAACACCACATTTCTGACGAATCCGACGTTGTTGTTGAAGTTGAACTGCATCGGGATGCAACGGCAAATCATCTGGTCCTTGAACTCGATGAACTTGTATTCCGGAGTCCCTAAGATATAATATTTCCCGTTGTTGAGCAAGCTGTTGAACATCTCATAGCCGTTGTCGGTGAAGTGCTTCCTCGCCTCGCTTATGTCCTTGTTCCTAATAGCTTTCTCTATGTTTTTCATGGCTTTCATAAACTCAGCCATCTTATCCGGAGCATTATCTTCTATAAATTTCTCGGTCTCCGCTTTCTTCGCGATGATGGTGCTGTCCTGATATGTCACCTTGGCTTTGGCGTATTCATCCTTGGCTTTCTTCACATTGACTTTTTTCAGTGCCGACTGGAAATAAATCTGTGAATCGAGCTGCCTCATGATGGAATACACCTCTTTCGCGCGCGCCTGAGCCTCTAATTTGTTCTCGATATACACCGTAATCTGGAACTCATCTATGTCCTTGTCAACAAGCTCCACCGAGGCCATTCCGCTCTCCACTGAGCTTTCCATGGTGCCATTGCCGTCGTTATATTCAAATTTGAGCCACGGAATGAGGTCTGAGCCGTCTGTCACAGCCAACTCGTATGCCACCGATTCACGTGTCTTCAGCACCGGCTTGGGCTTCGGAATGAATCTAATCCTCTTCAAAAGCTCGTCAATCTTGTCGTAAAGCCACTCTTTCATCACCACATCATCATTGGTGACGGGGTCTTCCAACGTGATGGTGGAACCGTATGGGTGTGAATAGCAAAGTATTAAAGCCCAATAATAGCAGCGCAGGGCGTCACCTATCGAGGCGTTCTCCTTTTCATCGTTGTCGGCTTTCATGCCTTGCGCCACATACAGGTTTATAAGGTCTTCACGATTGTCGCAAATAGAATTGAAGCTGTCCTTCTTCAAATATCTGAACACATTGGCCTTGCCCTGGTCGTTGCTGAGCACAATCTGCACCGATTCCGCCAAGATGTCGTCACGAAAAGTGTTAAACACCTTGATGGACTGGCTCTCCCGACTTTCATCATCGTCATCGAAGAAAGCCATCGTAGCGTTGCAGTTGTTGTGAATATTGGCGATGAGCTTCATTTTCGCCATATTCTCCGCCTCTTCAAGAGTGTTGCACTCACCGCTTTCCGCGAAGAAACTGGTGCCGGACTTCTTTATCTTCTCGGCCTCTTTTTTATTACTCTTGTAATTCTGCGAAAAGCCCGTCGTCGTCATAACAAGAGCCATTAAACAAAGTATAATTCTCCTCATTTTCAAATATCATTAGACCTTGCAAATATACTATTTTTTTCTATGTAAAAAAATCAATAAGAAAAATTTTTCTTATTGATTTTTTGACTATCTTTGCACCCTCAAAGGCCCCGTAGTCTAATGGATAGAATTAAGGATTCCGGTTCCTTCGGTCCGGGTTCGAGTCCCGGCGGGGTCACTATCTCAAACCCTCCTGTCCTCAATCCTAACATCAATAGCTCCAACGCCAAACCTCGAAATCTCCGCCATCCTGCTCGTGGTGTTGTCATATTGTTTCAGTTCCTCAATAATGGCATTCTTCAAAACACCATTACCCACGCCATGGATAAACGTCACCTTCGAATAGTCGTTTTCAATGGCACTGTCAAGCATTTTCTTGAAATAATTGATTTGCATCCTGAAAATGTCATTGCTCGACATGCCAAGAATATTGTCAACTAACTCCCCTATATGCAAATCCACAATAGCCTCACCGGGCTGCGTCTGATGTTTGTCAATGGCTGCCTCTCTCTTGACAATGTCTTTGTTCGCCTTGGGTTGCATCACCCCGTCTTTCATCAGCTTGGCGAAATCACCCTCAGCACCTCTCAGCGCCACCGCCGTTGACAAGCAAATCATCAATGCCTTCTCACCCAACAATCCCGACTCCACATAACTGCCGTCTTTGAAAAATCTGCTGGTTCTCAATGAGAAAGGCGCATGAAGCGGATGATACACGAAGTCGGTGTCATCTTGGCAAAGCACCACCTGTATCACACCTTCGCACCAACGCCCTATGTCGTCACGCGAGATAGCCTCAACCACCACTCTCGAATATGGCGCTATGCTTCCGTAGTCGATGTTGGCATATTTCTCGTCCGCTTTAAGATTAAAACTGTATAAAGCATCCGCCGGAGTGTTGTTCACCACCGCCACGTCAATCAAACCGGTCAACAGCCATTGCTGATCATGCGGAATAAAAGCCAGATATATGCCTTCCTCCTCCGAGTTGCGCGCAAAACGTCTCAGCTCGCTTCTCCTCGCCTCGTTCTTCGTCTCTTCTTCTATAATCTGCTGATTCTTAATCTCTTTCTGCACGTTGTCAACCACCTGCTGTTGTCTCGCCGGCTGTGTGCGGAAATCCAACACCAAATCGCTCATCAGAACCGGAATGTTGAATCCATCCTCTATCTCGACCTCGGCCATGCGGGTGTCTATAATTTTCCTTATAACGCCACCTCCCTTGTCATTCAAGAAGTTGACTCTGTCACCTATTTTAAAATTTTCCATTTCCCCAAAATATTTTCCGCAAAATTACAAAAAATAACAATCCATCAATAAAAAGAGACGCCGTCTCCGGCGTCTCTTTATCATTTCTGCTCGTTAATAAAATCTCTTACTTCACAACAACGCGTGTAACTGTTGAGTTATTGGCATTGTCAATGATGTTGAGGAAGTAAACACCGGCACCATAAACGCTCATGTCAACTGTTGTGTTGCGCACCACGTTGATGAGCTGACCGGCTGCGCTGTAGATAGCAATGGCCGAGATGTTCTCGCCTTCAACGTTAACCATGCCTGTTGTCGGGTTAGGATATACGTTGTATGCGCTCTCCACTGTCTCGTCAACCATTTCACCTGTCACTGTAAGTGTCAACGGAACGATGAACTCTTCATTGTCAGGATCATTGGTCAAGAAAATGATAACTGCCTCCATCACATCACCTGTTGACAAACCTATCGAGTTAAGGCTGACAGTAACGACATCTGTCTCGCCAATTGCTATTGAGCCTTCAGGTTTGCTCAATGTTGCCCATGTTGCAGGAACCGGTGAGCCGGCGATGTTGATACGGATGTGGAAGTTACCGTAGTCGGTTGAGAAGACCTCTCCGCATCTGTTGAAGGCGCCACCGCCGTTTGTGCGATAGTAGTCGCCATAACCTGAGTTAACACCCTCATCAAAGCACATAGGATATCCGCCAGCAGCTTGTGTAAACTCGCAGGTTGCCCAAACATTGTAACCTGTCAACGCCACAGGTGTGTCGAAGGTCGCGATGTTCCAACCGTTTGAAACGATTGATGAGTATGGGATAACTTTCTCGGCGATCACTTCACCTGGCTGACCGTACATTCCCTGGCTGTAGATACGGAAGGTGAGAGGAGTGTTGGCCTCAATGCCAAGACCGCTTGATTCGCCTTCATAGAGAGCATATTGCACGCTCACAATCTGTGTACCCATTGCTGAGCCTGCATAAACTGAACCCGGGAACATGGCACCCACTTCCATAAGAACAGGGTCGTCACCGGTCAAACCAACCAATGCGATGTTGGTGCCTGTTGTCTCATCCGGATCAAGGTCATAGTTGAGCTGACCATTGCCTGTTGTCACCTCGCTTGTGCCGAAGTCAATCCAACCGGTCCAGTCACCGATTGATGTGCCGTTTTCGTTGCTGATGGTGATATCAACCGATGCCATGTCATCTTCAGCGACATACGCATTGATCTCATCCGTGTCAAATTCAATTGTTGCGTGTGTTTCCTGACCGATTCTTGTGAATCTGAAATTGTCAAGATAGTAGCATCCTAATGTTGCGTTAGGAGCATAGAAGTCCATAGCATCCATCTTACGGCCGACCACGTTAGAGCCGAAGCTGTCCAAGCTCCACTGCCATGAGACGATGGAGATCTCTTCGGGCTGTGTTGTCTCTGAACGATAGAACAATTCCGCCTCGTCAGCGTCGCAATCCACATGGATTCTGAAGAACATCCACTCATCCACAACTGCCGGAATGTCACCGTTGCTGTTAGCGCCGGCGTGCACCGTGCCATGACCTACTGTATATGTAGTCGAACTTGTGCTGCCATCGTTGGTGGCGTTCAGATAAGCCTGCATTGCCCATGTTGAACCTGAACCGTTGAACTCGTGAAGGATGTTGAAGTAACCATACTTGCCGGCATCGCAATAGATAGCGAACTCAAGGTCGTATGCACCCGACTCCTGACCGCCGAGAAGGAGGACGTTGTCGTTACTACCTGAGATGTAACCGCATTTTGAGCCACCGGCCTCAGCGATGATACCGTCTTCGCTGCCACCGGGAGCGTTGGTCCATGTTGTCCACCAGTCGTTGCCGATAGCTTGAGCCTCAACAGCGATATGGTTGCCAAGAGTGTAGGCCTCGAAGTCGTCGTCAATCAGAATCTGGTCGTCAGCACCTGAGATGATACCGATGTTGTCAACATAGAACTCTGATGTTGCCGCATTCTCCGGAGGATAGAAGTCCATGGCGTCGAGGGTACGACCCACGGTGTTCTGGCCGAAGCTGTCCAAGCTCCACTGCCATGAGCAGATCTCCTGCTCGGGATCGCCTGCGATGTTCCAATAAAGAGTCGCAAGGTCTTGATCCATGTCGATGTGCACTCTGTACTGCATCCACTGATCCCAAACGCAAGGGATGTCAGCTGTACCGCTGCTGCCGGCGTGGACTGTGCCGTGACCAACACCTGGAGTGGTGGTCGAACCGTCATTCGACGCGCAGAGATAGAACTGTGCAGCCCATGTTGAACTGCTGCCGGCGAAGTGGTGCAAAACATTGAAGTAACCGTTCTTGCCGTTCGGCACATATGCATCAAACACAAGGTCGAACACACCTGACTCAATACCACCAAGACGGAGAATCTGGTCGTTGCCATAGGTGAAGTGAGCTGCCATTGAACCGTCAGCCATGTCGAAGACACCGTCTTCCGACCCACCAGGAGCATTTGACCATGTTGTCCATGGCTCGCCAAGTGTCTGAGCAATCTTGTTACCTGCTGTCTGTCCTTCGAAATCGAAGTACAATGACTGTGCGAAAGTGCTGCCCATTAAGAAAGCAATCATCGCAATAAGTAAAGATACTTTTTTCATGTGATTTAGATTTAGTTAAACATTAATTTCTACTTTTTTGTTCGTGTTTGAACTTGCAAATATAGTAAGTTTTTTATTATCTTTAACCTTTTTTTTGATTTTTTTTATTTCAGATAGGCTAAAACCGACACCTGACCCCTTATTTTATTGCCTATCTCAACATTTATCCGAGAATCACACGGAAGGAAAAAATCCAGTCTCGACCCGAATCTTATCATGCCGAACTCCTTGCCGACCTCCGCTTTGTCGCCTTCTTTGATATCGCACACAATCCTCCGAGCCATCACACCGGCCACCTGCCTGAACAACACCTCCCGGCCTTGTTCGTCCCTGACAGCCACCGTGTTACGCTCATTCAACTCCGACGATTTCGGATTTATCGCAAACAACTTCTTCCCGGGATGATATTTCACATAACTCACGACTCCATCCATCGGAAACCAGTTCACATGCACGTCGTATGCCGACATGAATACCGAAATCTGTATCCTCTTGTCGTGAAAATACTCTTTCTCCTCCACTTCCTCAATGGCTACAACCTCACCGTCAGCCGCTGAAACAACGGCGTTTTCCACATGCGTGACCGGCCTGCCTGTCGGGACACGGAAAAACGACACCGACCATAACCCGACCAACACTCCTATTATAATAATGGGAATCAACACCACAAGTGGGGCATGCGACAAAATCGCGGCGACAATTATCATTGCAATCATCGCGAGCACCACCGCAATAACCCCGAATCCCTTTCTGTGTATATACATATCAATAATAATTTTCCATCAATCCTACCCCACTAACCAGTAACAATAAACCATCGGCACCGCCAAAAAAGTAGCGTCGAATCTGTCGAGTATGCCCCCGTGCCCGGGTATCACGTTGCCGGAGTCCTTCACCCCCGCCTGCCGCTTCATCATCGACTCGCACAAATCGCCTAAACTGCCGAAAACCACAATAATCACGGCCGTTATCATCATTTTACAGTCATCCATGACTAATAGCCAATAATGATTCATCAAAAATGATGCCAAAACTGTCATAACAAGCCCTCCGACACTGCCTTCTATGGTCTTTTTCGGTGAAATACGCTCAAAAAGCTTATGCTTCCCGAATGCCATCCCTGTCAAGTAAGCGAAGATGTCGTTTATCCAAATCAAACAGAACAACATGATAATCAAATACTTGCCTTCAATCGTATCAATCGGTGCATTCCAATAAAACTCCATCATCAAGATGCAGGGCAATGCCACATAAAACATTGATGTCCAACAACTTACTACAATTTTCTCAAACGAATGTCTCTTCGAGAACAATGCTATTAATAAAGGTGTAAGCAGCAATATCAATTGTATGATGTGTGAATATAGATAAAAAATGACGCTCAGCACAAAAAACAATGTCCCCAAAAGAACAGTCGATACCGTCAACGACCGATTGTCTTCTTTCACCATCAGTTTGCTAACTTCTTGGGAACCAATGGCAACAGTCGCCAACATAAGTGCGAAAAACGCCCAATAGTCCATCAGAATGCTCCCAATCACAACGATTACAAACAAACTCCCGAACACAGTCCTCTTAGCCAATTCACTCATTTTTCACATCATTTTTAATCCGCAAATATACAAATTTTTATTCACTCAACCAAACACACACACTTTTTACTTTTCAACCATCAACTTAAAACTCTAAACTCTAAACTACTCTCAACTCTAAACTCTAAACTCTAAACTCTAAACTCTCTTCGCCTTCTTCCACAAAGCCTCCATCTCATCCAAAGTCATGTCCGCCACGCTTTTTCCCGTCTCTTTCGCCTTCTCCTCGATATACGCAAAGCGCTTTTTGAATTTATTGTTTGCATGTTCCAGCGCATCGTCTGCATTAACTTTTATGAAACGCGAATAATTCACGAGGGCGAACAGCAAGTCGCCGAACTCCTCGTCAAGCCGCTCCTTGCTGCCGTTGTTCTTGACCTCATCTTGTAGCTCGTTCATCTCCTCAAGTACTTTTTCCCAGCAGTCTTCCTTGTTAGCCCAGTCAAAACCCACTCCGGAAGCCTTGTCGGTCATTCTGTATGCCTTCAAAAGCGGTGGCAGACCGGCAGGGACACCGCCTAAAACGCTCTTGTTGCCTTCTTTCTTAATCTTTATCTTCTCCCAGTTTTCCAAAACGTCCTCAGCCGTATCCACCTTTACGTCGCCATAAATGTGCGGGTGGCGCAGAATCAGCTTGTCGCAAATGCTGTTTATCACATCGGAAATGTCAAACAAACCTCTCTCGTCAGCGATGCGCGCATAAAAGACGATGTGCATTATCAAATCGCCTAACTCTTTCTTAATATCTTGATAATCAGATGCTAATATAGCCTCACTAAGCTCGTACGTCTCCTCGATGGTAAGATGACGCAAACTCTCGATGGTCTGCTTCTTGTCCCACGGACAACCTTTTCTCAGGTCGTCCATAATGTCCAACAATCGTTTAAATGCCTCTAACCTCTTGTCCATTTCATTTTTTTTGCAAAATTACAACTTTTACTTAAAAAACACAATTTAAAATGAAAAAAAGATTCAAGTTTTACACAAAAAGAGCTGCAGTTATCTTAAAAAAACGTACTTTTGCAGCATGTTCAAGACTTGCGGACATAAAAAGTTTTTTTCACTTTCTTTGCTTGCATTATTGATTTTCAATGACATGTCGGCAAAGGATAATGACTCCATCGTATCTCCTAACATACAAATTGAGCTTCGGGCAAGCAGTGCCTTCATGATTTGCCATCATCCTGAGATGAAATATTTCAAAACCCATTTCCCTATTTTCGAAATAAGTGCGCAACAAGTGACCTATGGCAGAAAATCATGGCAGTCAAAATCCAACTACCCCGCCGTTGGTATCACCTTGTTATACAGCGACTTAGGCGGTTACAAAGAAATCGGTTCCGCTTATGCGGCATATCCTTTCATGAGCTTCAACTGCCTGAAAACCCCTAAAAACCAACTCAACTTGAAGCTTGGCGTCGGCATCGGTTATATCACCAAGGTCTTTGAAGTCAAGACCAATCCGAGAAACACCTTCATCGGGGCGCATTTCAATGCCGCCATCAACTTAACTGCAGAATACAACCAATTCATAACCAATAGGTTAAGTGTTGCGGCATTTGTTGGATTCACCCATTTCTCCAACGGAGCGCGACGAGCGCCAAACAACGGCATCAATATCGCACACGCAGGACTTAACACGAAATATTTCATTAGTGAGCCTAAAACCAAAATAGACAAGCAACCAACTGACAATCAACAATATAAGCCCTGGATTGACAAAAACTACTCCTTCTCTGTGGCCTTCACATACGCTATCAAAGACATTGACGAGTTTACCGGATACAATAAAACATGGTCGGTTTATCATCTGTATTTTGACTTCATGAAACGCTTGACAGAAATGAGTAAACTTGGCGTCGGATTCGACCTTGTTTGCGACATGACTGACATAGACATATTGAAAATCAAGGAGATACCTTTCACCCCGATTCAAGTGCTGAAGCCGGGAATAAATATCGCATATGAAATAGCTTTCGGCTCCACATCGTTCATTTTCAATGTGGGATGTCATGTCGCGGGCAGAGAAATGGGCGACGGATACCTTTATCAAAAAATAGGCGCGAGACTATCCGTAAGCAAAAACATCTTCCTCACCTGCGTCCTCAACACACATTTCGGATGGGCCGATTATGTTGGATTCGGAATAGGTTATAAAATAAATTGACATGAAAGTTAAATCATTGATAATAATTATATTAGCGTATGCTGCTTGCATGCTATCATGCAAAAAAACACCTTTGTCAATCGGTGAAATCACAACACAACAACGCACTATATCCACCTATTTCGACAAGGTGAAAATCCTCGACAACATCAATCTCACCTTCGTGAAGTCGGATTGTAACAAGGTGGAGATAACAACAGGCAAGAACTTGATTGACAACATCTTAACAGAAGTCAACACCAACGACAGCGTCTTGACTATCAAAAACGACAACAAATTGGATTGGATACGTCCGTATGACTATACTTTGGACTTGAAACTATATTACAAAGACATCAATTATGTGCTTCTCGCGACTTCGGGAAATGTTTCCACTGAGAACCAGTTCAACAGCGACACAATCTATAACCCGCATCCCGGCGACACCCTGACGAGCCCGTTGATGTATGTTTTCGAAATCGACGGCGCGTCGGGTGAAATCGACCTGACGCTGAACAACTGCCCTTATCTGTTTGTAAACTATGAATACGGCACCTGCAAAGTCGTCGTTCATGGCGAAAACAACCAATATTTCAGAGTTCGTCATAAAAGTTACGGCGACCTCAACGCCATTGATTATCAAGCCGAACGCGTCTCTGTCACCAACAAATCAGTTGGCGATTGCTACGTGCAGGCCAGTGAGCGGATCACCGCTGCAATCGATAAAAACGGCAATATATATTATAAAGGTGAGCCTGTCTCGATTGACTGTATTTACGGTCCGAATGCGACAGGCAGGCTCATCAAGACAGAATAAGAGGCTTAGTAAGCTTTCGCGAAAATCACCCTGCGTTTCGAGGGTTTTCCGGAATACACATCAAGGCCGTCCTCATAGTCGTCGTCAAGCGGGATGCAGCGCAGAGTGGCTTTTGTCTCTTCTTTGATGGCAAGCTCCGTCTCGGTGGTGCCGTCCCAGTGAGCGTAGGCGAACCCGCCGTTTTCAATCACTTGTTTGAACTCTTCCCAAGTGTCCACACGGTGTGTGTTTGCCTTACGATACTCCAAAGCCCTGTTGAACAAGCTATCCTGAATCTCATCAAGCAATCCGATGATGTGGTCTTCCATCTCCGCCTCTGAAATCGACTGTTTCGTCAATGTGTCGCGACGCGCTATCTCGACGGTTTGATTCTCAACATCACGAGGACCTGCCGCGAGACGCACCGGCACGCCTTTCATCTCCCATTCGGCGAATTTGTACCCCGGCTTTTGGGTGTCACGGTCATCAAATTTCACTCTAAGTCCTTTAGCCTCAAGACGTTGCTTCATCTTAGCGCAATAGTCCAAGACAGCCTGCTGCTGGTCGTCGGTCTTGTAAATAGGCACTATGACGACCTCAATAGGCGCGACTTTCGGAGGCAAGACAAGACCGTTGTCATCAGAATGAGCCATGATGAGTGCTCCCATCAGACGTGTCGAAACACCCCACGACGTCGCCCATACGTATTCGAGCTTGTTTTCTTTGTTAAGATATTTCACGTCAAACGCTTTCGCGAAATTCTGACCGAGGAAATGCGACGTTCCTGCCTGTAAAGCCTTGCCGTCCTGCATCATTGCCTCTATGCAGAAAGTCTCCACGGCACCCGCGAAACGCTCGTTGGCCGATTTTATTCCACGTATGACAGGTACCGCCATGTATTTCTCGGCGAAATCGGCGTAAACACCAAGCATTTTCTCGGCTTCAGCCATAGCCTCCTCACTGGTGGCATGAGCGGTGTGCCCTTCTTGCCAAAGGAACTCGGCCGTGCGAAGGAACAGGCGCGTGCGCATCTCCCAACGAACCACATTGGCCCACTGATTGCATAAAATCGGGAGGTCACGGTAACTCTTTATCCAATTTCTGTATGTGTCCCAGATGATTGTCTCAGACGTCGGACGAACTATCAACTCCTCCTCCAATTTCGCCTCCGGATCAACGACAATACCGGGGCCGTCGGGGTTTTTCATCAGACGATAATGCGTCACGACGGCGCATTCCTTGGCAAAACCCTCAACGTGGCTCGCCTCCTTGCTGAAGAAACTCTTCGGGATAAAAAGCGGGAAATACGCGTTGACGTGCCCCGTCTCCTTGAACATCTTGTCGAGAGCGTCATGCATGAACTCCCAAATAGCATATCCGTAAGGCTTTATCACCATACAACCTCTCACTGCGGAACTCTCCGCCAACTCTGCTTTATTCACAATATCATTATACCATTGCGAATAATTTTCTTGACGTGTTGTAATTTCTTTTGCCATTTTTAAAAGTTTGGTACGATTTTTGTTAGTTTTTCAGTGTGCAAAATTACAAAAATTTTTGCAATGTACTAATAAAAAGGTGAATTATTATGAAAAGGTCAATCATTATCATCGCAGCCGCCACAATGTTGCTAACCGCTTGTGCATCAAGCCATAACGTAATCAATGACGACGCCTATTACTCGCCATTCGACAAAGATTCTCAATTCGACCAGACGCTCGTGACATCAAACTACGGCTATTTCAACTCAAATACCGTGAAGTCAGATAATCATAGTATCTACAAGGAATACGCAGTGACCGACAGCGTCGAGCGCGTGGTTGACACCGTTTTTATCGTGGAAGACAATCCCGAGACAGTCGTCACCCTTGAATTAGGCTCCAGCTTCGACTTCGGATGGCCTTATTCTTATTACTACGGCTGGGATCCTTATTGGTATCCTTACTACAGCTACAGACCTTATTACTGGTCATATTCAAGCTTTTACTGGGGAATGTACATGGGATCATATTGGGGCTGGGGAGGCTACTATCCTTATCATCCACATCATCCGTATAATCCGTATCACCCGCATAATCCGAACGGATTCAACAACAGTCATCATGGCCCGATTCATCACGGAGGAGGCATAGTGAATCCTATTAATAATAGGAGAAACAGCAACAATATAAGCCAGCCGTCGGAAACAACAAGAAAGTCGCAGTCAACAGTAAGACCGACAAACACAAGTCGTCCGACAAACACAAGTCGTCAGACAAACACAAATCGTCAGTCAAACACAAATCGTCCGACAAGTACAAGCCGTCCGACAAGTACAAGCCGTCCGACAAGTACAAGTCGTCCGACAAATACAAGCCGTCCGACAAGTACCACGACACAGCAGAACAAGAATTACACTCCGGCGAACAGCAACCGCCAGACGCGCTCAAGCTCAGAATATGTGAGGCCGAACAACACTTCAAGGCCAAACAACAACACCGTGAGACAAAACAACAGCCAGTCCAGCAGCTCCCGCTCATCGAGCAGCTCTTATTCATCACCAAGAAACAGCGGAGGCTCGGGCGGAGGCTCAGTCAGAAGCTCGGGAGGAAACTCAGGAGGAAACTCAGGAGGCGGCTCAAGAAGCGGAGGAGGCAGAAGATAATTTTTGAAAATATGAGTTTATTAAGTAAATCGATTTAAATTTGATGAGTTATGAAAAGGATATTATTGATAATCACTATATTGGCACCAATGTTTTTGATGGCGCAGACCGAAAACGACATGCTTGACTTCTCGACAGTTTATTACCAGGGAACAGCAAAAAGCGCGGCTATGGGCAACGCCATCGGCGCCGTAGGCTCTGATTTCTCGGCAATATCAATAAACCCCGCCGGTCTGGGCCTCTTCAGGAAATCGTATGTCGTCTGGACACCTGAGTTCTATTTCACCTCAACAGACTCGAAATACAAAGGCTCCAACGGCCTCGACCGCACCTTTAAAGTCCCGATGAACAACCTCGGACTCTCATGGACACAGGAAATAAACGGAAACAAACTTAGCAGCATCAGTTTTGCGTTGGGAATCAACAAGTTGAACAATTTCACCTTCAACTCATACGCCAAAGGCTACAATGCTAACACATCTCTTGTTGATGCATATCTCTCAGAGATTATGAATAATAACATTACCGATGACTACGAACTGGAAGATTATTCTCCAAATGGCATGTTTCCACTGTGGCAAACTTATCTCTTTGATTTTGATGAATATGGCAATTGTTTAAGCCCTGTTCCGCAAGGTGGTCTGAAGCAAGAGTATGGTATTTCTAAAGGCGGCACGGCAAAAGAATACTCCTTCGCATCCGGCTTTAATTTCAACGAGAAATTCTTCTTGGGAATATCAGTTGGCGTGCCATATTTCGACAGAACCGTGACTATGGAATACAAGGAAACCAACCTCTCTAATGACGTTTTCAAGAACTGGAGACAGACTGAATACATCAAAAACTCCGGCTGGGGACTGAACGCCAAAATCGGCGCCATCGTATATCCCGCGCAGTGGCTGCGTCTCGGTGTGGCATTCCACACGCCATCGTTATACGAGGTGACCGAGAGCTGGTACACCGACACAAACTCATCATTCAGCGACGGCAACTACAGCTATCAGTCGCCGACAGGCACTTACGATTACACAGTGACCACCCCATGGCGGCTCAATGCCAATGCAGCCGTCATTTTCGGCAACTTCGGCATGATCACAGGCGACTACGAATATGTCGATTACAGCAAGATGCGCGCCTCAAGCCATGACTATGATTATTCAGGGCTCAACGATTACATCAGTGAGTTGTACAACAGCACGTCAAACATCAGGATAGGAACGGAATGGCGTTGGGAGACATTCGCTTTCAGAGCCGGATACGCCATCTACGGCAGCCCATACGGATTTGACAAAGAAGCGTTGCGAACCACTTCATACTCATGTGGTTTCGGCTACACATACCACGACTTCAGCATTGATATGGCATATGTCTTCAGTCAACGCAAAAACTCTTACGACCTCTATTCGCAATACTCGTTTTATCCGGCATACTATGGCGAAAACGGCGAGTTTGTGGACGAGACAACAATAAAAGAGACGACCAACATCAATCAGGTGGTCATCTCTTTTAAACTCAGATTAGACTGATAGAATCAGTTTTTCGCACCGTATTGGTCGATGATGTCTTGGTCAACCAAGATACGTCCGCAGTATTCGCACACGATGATTTTCTTGTGGATGCGGATGTCGAGTTGGTGTTGCGGAGGGATTTTGTTAAAGCATCCGCCGCAAGCGTCACGTTCGATTTTCACTACCGCCAAGCCGTTTCTCGCGCCTTTTCTGATGCGTTTGTAGGCGGCGAGCAGACGATCTTCAATCAAAGCCTCGCTTTCTTTCGATCTCTCGACAAGTTCTTCCTCTTCTTTCTCAGTCTCCTCAACGATGGAATTGAGTTCCGACTGTTTCACCACGAGGTCGTTTTTACGATCGGCGAGTTTTTTCTCGGTTGCCTCGAGATTTGCCTTGATGTCTTCGATTTTTATTGTCGCCTCTTTGATTCTCTTTTCACAGAGCTGAATCTCAAGTGATTGATATTCAGTCTCTTTAGTCAAAGAATCGTATTCACGGCTGTTACGCACCTGGTTTTGTTGCTCCTCGTACTTCTTAATCAAAGCCTGTGTCTCTTTGATTTTGATTTTGTAGTTGGTGACATCGGTGTTGAATTTTTTCAGGTCAGTGTTGTAGTTCTCGATACGTGTTTCGAGACCGGCCACCTCGTCTTCAAGGTCTTGCACTGCTTCCGGCAGCTCACCGCGCACGATGCGAATCCTATCTATCTTTGAATCAATCTGTTGCAGGGTGTAAAGTGCAACAAGCTTTCTTTCAACGGTAACTTCAATCTGTTCTTCCTCGTTGAGTTTAATTTCTTGATTATCAGACATTTATATTAAATTTTATATTTATACAAAATAGTTTATCGAGTTAGTTTTCACGTTTGAAATTGAAACTGCAAAGTTACAAATTTTTTTTGAAATAGCATCAGCAATTAATTCTTTTGTAAATTGTTCCGTCTCGTAATGTCCGGCGTCAACCAAAAGAAGTTTGCCATCTGCCTCGAAAAAGTCGTGATATTTGACATCACCTGTGATGTAAGCGTCTGCTTTACAACGTTTTACGTTATCAAGCAAGAAAAATCCCGAGCCGCCGCACACAGCCACTTTTTTTATTTTTTTACCTAAAAGTTCGGAATATCGAAGAGCTTTCGCGTTGAGATTATTTTTCACTAAAGCCAAAAATTCGGTCTCATCGAGTGCGTTTTCAAGTTCTCCCACCATGCCTCCGCCCGTCGTCACGTCTTCTTCAACCTGCATCGGCTCCAAAATCTCAAGGTTTTTCAGCCCTATTCTATCGGCGAGCCATTTGCTCACGCCGAGATAGCTGTTGTCGAGGTTGGTATGCATGCAAGCGATGGCGATGTCGTGTTTTATCGCTTTGATGACAGTCCTCTCAATTGTATTTTCAGGTAAAAGATGTTTCAATGGCCTATAAATCAACGGATGATGGCTTATCACGAGATGGAAGCCCTTTTCTATCGCCTCATCGACCACGGCTTCAGTCACATCGAGAGCGATTAAAGCCTTGTCAACCAACATATTAGCATCTCCAACAAGGAGACCGGCGTTGTCCCACGACTCCTGCCAGCTCAGCGGAGCGATGTCGGTTATGCAGCCTATAATTTCACTAACTTTATTCATGTCGAAATTTTTTGCTAAAATAATAAAAATAATAATGTGTTGATTAAAAATATTTTGTATATTTGTACGTTTTAATTAAACCTATGAAAAGATTGCTTGCACCGGTATCATGGATTTATGCGATTGTGTTGTACATTCGCCACAAGCTATATGACTGGGGCATACTGAAATCGCGCAGTTTCAGCGTCCCCACAATCTGCATAGGGAACCTTGCCTTGGGTGGCACGGGCAAGACACCGCACACCGAATATCTGATAAGGATGTTGCGAGACAAAGTGAACGTGGCGGTTTTAAGCAGAGGCTACAGACGGAAGTCAAAGGGGTTCATTCTTGCCGACGAAAACAGCACACACGAGCAAATTGGTGACGAGCCGCTTCAATATCGATTGAAATTCAACGACATAACTATCGCCGTTGACGAAGACAGGTGCGACGGTATCTCAAAACTGATGCACTTGGAGAATCATCCCGACGTGGTGCTTCTTGACGACGCCTTCCAGCATCGGAAAATAAGGCCGGGGTTGAACGTGCTGCTCACTGAATATTACAATCTGTACAAAAACGACATGCTTGTGCCGGCGGGACATCTGCGTGACATAAAAACAGCGGCAGACCGCGCTGACATCATCATAGTGACAAAATCGCCAAGGGTGTTGCTGCCATACGACAAACGCAACGTGATAAATGTCATAAATGCGAAACCTTATCAGAAGATTTTCTTCACTTATATTGATTTCCAACCACTTAAGCCTGTCAATGAAAAGGCAAAGAACATTAATTTCGAGGACATCAAATCAGTGTATCTGTTCTGCGGGATAGCTAATCCTTATACACTTGAAGATTATCTGAAAAGAAAGTTCAATACATTGATAATCAATTATTTCAGCGACCATCACTCATACAATGACAGCGATATTGACGAGATAATAAGCGGTTACGACAGTGTGATTGGCAAAAATAAAATGATAGTGACAACAGAAAAAGATTTAATGCGTATAACAAATTCTTCCTATCTGAACAGATTCAACAACATACCTCTATTTGTCATCCCGATTGAGGTGAGATTCAACGACAATAAGGAAGAAGAAACTTTTAACAATTTGATTTTGAATTATGTTGGAAAAAATTCTTGAGACAGTAGATTTTATCAAATCTAAGACAAATTTTTTTGAGCCTGAAGTGGGCATAGTGTTAGGCTCAGGCTTGGGCGGACTTGTGAATGTTATTGACACTCAATATTCTATACCATATTCAGAGATTCCAAACTTCCCTATTTCGACGGTACAAGGTCATCAAGGCAGGCTGATAATGGGAACTTTGAGCGGGAGAAAGGTGATTGCCATGCAAGGTCGTTTCCATTATTATGAAGGCTACAGCACCAAGGAGGTCACATTCCCGATTCGAGTGCTTAAATATTTGGGAATCAAGCTGTTAGTGCTTTCAAACGCCAGCGGAGGCATCAACCCTGATTTCAGAGTGAGCGACATAATGTTCATCACCGACCATATCAACCTGCTACCGAATCCGTTGGTAGGCAAGAACGACGAGCGTATCGGGACACGTTTCCCTGAGATGAGTGAGGCATATAACAAAAACGTTATAGCTTTTGCCGACGAAATCGCCAAAGGGTTGAATATCAAGGTGCAGCATGGCGTTTATGTAGGCGATACGGGTCCGACCTACGAGACGCCGGCAGAATATAACTATTATCGCGTCATCGGGGGCGACTGCGTGGGAATGTCAACGGTGCCTGAGGTCATAGTGGCGCGTCACTGCGGATTGCCGGTGTTCGCGATGTCAATCATCACCGACCTCGGAGGCAAAGACATAGCGGTGCAGGTGACACACGAAGAGGTTATAAACGCAGCCAACGTAGCAGAGCCTAAGATGACAGCCATCTTGAAGGAGATGCTCCGACGTTTGGACGAGATAAAATATTGACAATCAACGGTTAAGATGATTTATTTCGTTACAGACTTCCATCTCGGAGTTCCAACTTTGGAAGACAGCCTGAGGCGAGAGAAAATGCTTCTCGAGTTTCTCGACTCCATCAAAGGATCGTGCGAAGAGCTTTTTCTGATGGGCGATTTGTTCGACTTCTGGTACGAATACAAGACCGTTGTGCCACGCGGACATGTGCGTCTCCTGGGGAAATTGGCGGATTTCATCGACAGCGGCATCCCGGTACATCTCTTCGCCGGCAACCATGACCTGTGGACGTTCTCATATCTTCAGGAAGAAATTGGTATTCAAGTACATAGAGAGCCTGAGGTGATGATTCTCAAAGGCAAGAAATTCTTCCTTGTGCATGGCGACGGGCGAGGCGAAGGCGACAAGGGTTACAAATTCCTGAAAAGGGTGTTTGAAGGCAAGTTCAACCAATGGCTTTTCAGACATATACACCCCGACTTCGGCATCAGAGTGGCATTGAAATGGTCTCATAATCATAGAGTTAAGAAACTTAAGAAGGAAGCGGAAGGCGATTTTTACAAAGATGTGGAGAATACTCGCTTGTACAAATACGCATTAGCCGAGGCGCGGAAAGACCCGACAATTGACTTTTTTGTGTTCGGGCACCAGCACAAACCCATGCAATACAAGACAGGCGAGCGCGCGCTGACAACGGTGGTCGGCAACTGGATCTGGGACTACACTTACGCGGAGTTTGACGGAGAAACAATGTCCCTCCGTCATTTCGACTGAAGCGAAGCGGAATGGAGAAATCTAATCCAAACGTAATAGTTAAATTGTTAATGACGTTATAATTGAAAATTTAAAAAAGTTATTAATATGAATAAAATTCAAAATTACATCAAGGAAAACGAACAGCGTTTTTTGGAAGAGTTGTTCGGGCTGATTAGAATCCCTTCTATCAGTTCGGAATCGGCGCACAAACCTGACATGGTCAAGGCGGCCGAGTATTGGAGAGACAGCATCTTGAAGGCCGGGGCAGACAAGGCGGAAGTGATGCCTACTGAAGGCAACCCGATTGTTTACGGTGAGAAAATCATCGACCCGAAGCTCCCGACAGTGTTGGTTTACGGTCATTATGACGTGATGCCTGTTGACCCCATTGAGCTATGGAACACCGACCCGTTTGAGCCAGTCATCAAAGACGGCAAGATCTGGGCTCGCGGTGCCGACGACGACAAAGGGCAGGCTTTCATGCATGCCAAGGCTTTTGAGACGATGATTCAGACCGGCACCCTGCCTTGCAACGTGAAATTCATGCTCGAAGGCGAGGAAGAGATTGGCTCCGGAAGCCTCTCGAAATGGATTGAGGAGTACAAAGACTTGGTGAAGGCCGATGTCATCTTGGTTTCCGACACCAGCATGATTTCGCACGACACGCCGTCTATCACAACAGGACTGCGCGGTTTGGCATATTGGGAGGTTGAAGTCACCGGACCTAACGCCGACCTGCATTCAGGGCTTTTCGGCGGTGCCGTCGCCAACCCATTGAACACTTTGTGCGAGATGGTGGCCGGCGTGATGGACGAGAACAACCACATCACCATCCCTCATTTCTATGATGACGTGGTAGAATCATCCGAGAAAGAGCGCGAGATGCTCAACATGGCACCTTATAACGAGGAAGAGTTCAAGAAATCGTTGGGCGTGAAGGCCTTACGAGGCGAGAAAGGATACACCAAGATTGAGAGGGTTGGCATCCGTCCGACCTTCGACTTATGCGGCATCTGGGGCGGTTACACTGGCGAGGGCTCGAAGACGGTGCTCCCATCAAAGGCTTACGCCAAGATTTCATGCCGCTTGGTGCCGAACCAGGATCATGAGAAGATTGGCAAGCTGTTTAAAGAGTATTTCGAGAGCATCGCCCCTGACTATGTGACTGTCAAGGTCACTACATTACATGGTGGCGAAGCATACGGCTGTCCGATAGAGCTTCCGGCATACAAGGCGGCGGAGCAGGCATATTTCGACACCTACGGCAAGCTCCCCATCCCGATGAGAAGCGGCGGCAGCATCCCGATTATCGCAAGATTCGAGAAAGTGTTGGGAATCAAATCAATCTTGATGGGCTTCGGACTTGGCGAAGATGCCATCCACTCACCGAATGAGAACTACAGACTCGACCATTTCTTCAAAGGAATCGAGACTATCGTGCAGTTCTATCAGCATTTCGCGGGTTAGCCGTTAGCTACTCGTTGATATTCCTCACTGAGACGCCGTTTTTGAAATTGTCGAGACCTTCTTGCAGGAACTTCACGAAGCCGTCTTTGTCGAGATTATAGGCTCGCGGTTCGTGAAGAAGTTCGCCGTTATGTCCCATGAGGCAATAATAAGGCTGGGCGTTGGTGCCGAATTTTGAGATCTGGAAATCGGCATATTTGCGTCCTATGGTCTTTTTCATCTTGCCGTCACCACCAATAACCCATTCATCCTCAGGCAGTTTGGTCTTATCATCGACATAAAGTGCAACGACAATGAAATCCTCACGCAGCATCTTCAAGACGCGCGGGTCGCTCCACACGTTGGCCTCCATCTCACGACAGTTGACACATCCGTGACCTGTGAAATCGACATAAAGCGGCTTATTTTGTGCCTTCGCGCAAGCCAACGCCTGCTCATAATCGAAATAGCCTTTCAACCCGTGTGGCAGATGGAAGATGTCGGCAAAACGCGGGTCTTCACAAAGCTCCGCTGTGGGCTTAGCTTTAGATTGCTCAGTCTGAACGGCAGGTACCGCTTTCACATTCTGTTGGATATAATCAATAACTCTGTCAGCGTTCTCCTGATTGATGCGTTTCAGGTCGAAATCCAGGGTCTGTTGCGGCGGCAGATAGCCGGAGAGAGCCTTCAGAGGAGCGCCCCACATTCCCGGAATCATATAAACAACAAAGGTGAACACTATGATACTCAACGTCAGACGTCCCACGCCGACATGTTCAACAGGGTCATCGTTTTTAAACCTGATTTTTCCAAGGAGATAGAATCCGAGCATGGCGAAGCACACGATCCAGATACCGAGATACACCTCACGGTCGAGCAGATGCCAGTGATAGGTCTGGTCGGCGACGCTCAAGAACTTAAAGCCGAGTGCCACCTCGATAAAGCCAAGAACCACCTTGACAGTGTTGAGCCATCCGCCGCTCTTGGGCAGGTTTTTCAGCATCGACGGGAACAACGCGAACAGCGCAAACGGCAGGGCGAAGGTGCAGGCGTAGCAGAACATGGTGAGAATCGGGGTCCAGAACTCACCGGATGTTGATTTAATCAACACAGTGCCTACAATCGGGCCGGTGCAGGCAAACGACACGAGTACCAACGTCAAAGCCATGAAGAACACGCCGACAAGACCTTTCTTGTCTGAGTTAGCGTCAGATTTATTGACTATGCTGCTTGGCAAAACGATTTCGAATGCTCCGAAGAAAGAGGCGGCGAACACCATAAATACGATAAAGAATATGATATTAGGCAGCCAATGCGTTGATAACCAGTTGAATATGTCGCCGGTAACACTGTCGCCTCCGAAAAGCCATGTCACCATGATGATGATAGCTATCGGCAAGGTGTATAGCAACACTATGAAAACGAAATACATGATAGCGTTGAAACGTCCCACCGCTTTGTTTTCACTTCCATGCAGGAAGAACGACACTGTCATAGGGATCATCGGGAAGACACACGGGGTAAGCAAGGCCGCCATTCCCCACAAAATAGCCTGCAGAATCATCGAAAGGAGACTATCGCCTTCTTTGGCGTCGGCGTTTGAGATTGCCCCGCTATCAAGCGAGATTTCAAACTCCACCTGTGTCGGAGGCAAGCACATGCCGTCGTTACACACCATGTATTCAAGCTCGCCTTTCACCGTAACGGATTCTTTTCCAACGACTTTCACCCTTTGGGTAAAGACGGCTTCCTTCTCGAAATAATTCAAATCAATGCCAAAAGCGTTATCGTAATGCACAATAGCTTCGCCTTCCATCACCTCACCGATGCGTTCATAATTGGAGGCATCCTCAAACATAAACGATGTGGGAATCGGGCCTTCCCCATTGAGTTTTTGAGCGTAAATGTGCCATCCCGACTCAATGTCTGCCTTGAAAATGACATTGTACTCGTTGTTGCCCAGCGATTCAGTCGAGAAACTCCACTGCACAGGGTCATAAATCTGGGCTGATGACGACAATGGTACTATTAATGCGACTATTAATGCGAAAAACAATTTGATTTTTTTCATAGCTAATTGATTATCAATATTTTAATTATTTTACTCGTATATCAAATACAACCTACAAAGATATTAAATTTATTTTTAATTTCCAAATTTTATTTCATAAATAGTTTTTGTCTCAGCTGTGATTTTGAATCTGTCGTCGATACGATGTCCGACAATCCAGACGATTTTGTCTTCAGAATCAGTGATAATCTGAGTGTTACGCTTCTGAAAAGTTGTAAAACCATTGTCATTGAAGAAATCGGAGACAAGTTTTGTGCCGTGCATCCCAAGCGGATGAAAGCGGTCGCCATGCCGCCAATGACGCACCCGCAACGGGAACTTCAGCTTGTCGAAATCGAGTTGTGCAACATCAGGATTCGACATTTCGAGCTTGAAATCTGAAGTTTTTTCAAATTTTGAATATGAAAGATCAGGTCGCAACAGGTTGTCAGTCAGTTCTTGGGGAAAGATTTCAACAGTATCTTTTTCTATAACCAATTGATAATCATTGGAATAAAACTCTTTTCCGGGTTCTCCGTCAAGAGATGCCATTATAGATTCGCATTGGGCAAACGAAAAGCCGAAGTCTCTTACCCACTCAAAAAGAAGTTGTTTCCCATCACCGTCATTCCGAGTGTAGCGAAGCGGAATCGAGGAATCTCCTTCAAACGAAAATATTTCTTTTTGCTTGAGATTTCTCCACTCCACACTACTTTCAGTCGAGTTTCGGTCGAAATGACGTTTATTGATTGTATGCAATACGCCGCTCACTGTTTCAATTTGCGACATTTTTTCTTTCAGAAGTGCTCTATATAATTGATTTTCAGATGCCAAATGACTGATTGATTCGAGTATTTTCTCACGTGCCTCCGGCTTGATGTTGTCGAAAACGGGCATCAGTTCATGACGGATTTTATTTCTCAGATAAACTGTTTCATTATTTGTGCTGTCATCGCGCCATTTTATTCCGTTTTCTATAGCGAAAGCCTTGATTTCTTCTCTCGTCGCCCATAGTAATGGCCTGATATACAATCCGTTACGAGGCCGCATCGACTTCAGCCCTTTGATGCCGGAGCCTCGCATAAGGTTGATGAAAAATGTCTCAATTTGGTCGTCGGCGTGGTGTGCGAGAGCTAATTTGCATCCTCCGGCATTGATTAAATCGTTGAACCAGGCGTAGCGTAGCTCGCGGGCGGCCATCTCAACGGAGACCTTTTGTGTTGCGACGTATTCCAAAGTGTCGAACTGGCGGACATAAAGCTTCACTCCCACCCTATTTGCATAATTCCGGACAAACTGCTCATCCTCATCGGATTCCTTGCCGCGTAGATGGAAGTTACAGTGTGCAAAGGTGATGTCATAGCCGCACCGCCTCAACAATTCCGCAAGCACCATCGAGTCAACGCCGCCGCTCAAGGCAACGAGGATTTTGTCACCTTTATTAATAAGGTGATTGTCAACAATATATTTGCGGAATTGCTCTAACATAGTTTCTTTTAATATTTAGCAGGAGATTTCTCCACTCGCTGTTGGACGCATGCGATACGTCCATACAGTTCGGTCGAAATGACGGTAATCATTAAAAATATAAATAAACCAACAAAAATCCTATTCCAAGCCCCACAACGGTGCAAACAGCGTACCACATAAGTTTTTTCAACGGCGAGGCGTCAGGCTCGAGCGACTGCTCAATCTTTTTCTTCGGGATAATATCGCCTACAAAAATCTCGTCTTTCTGAGCGTTTTCAACGCCAATCATCTCGTCCGGCTCCGCAAAAACAAGTCCGTGGTTCTTGATTTGATGCGCCTTGCCTCTGAAATAATACTCCACGCAATAGTTGTTTTCCAAAAGTATTATCACGCCTGTACTGTCTTCATCGGTGCTTTTCGCCACAATCTTGGCACGACGGCCATAGTTTTGTTTCAACAAAATCTCATTGTCGTCAACTGTTAGATATGCCACCACGTTTTCAGTAGCCGAATTGTCGCTCAAAGCGGAAGTGAGATATATCACCAAAAGACTTACCGCCAAGGTGCTTAAATCGTCATGCAAGCCGATAATCACTTGATTGTCAGGGATTTCATAAAACCAAAAATTCACTTCCGGGTTAAAGGAATGAGGATACAGCTTTATCCATTCCTTCACCAATCCGATGACTTCGTCCTTTTGCAGGCCTTTAACTTTGATGTAGTCCATAATGATAGTTTATCGTCATTTCGACCGACCGCAGGGAGTGGAGAAATCTCAAATATAAAAAGGATATTTCTCGACTTCACTTCGTTTCGCTCGAAATGACGGGTTACACATTATTTTTTTCTTTTATGTTGTATCTTCTCTACTGAGAAGCCGAATTTTCCTATTTTTTCACCTAAAGTGTAGTATTTTCCATGCGAGTATGTTATCAAGTCAGCTTGATTCAGCTGGAAAAGTCCTGTACTCGGGTCGAAATATTTCTCATCTCCGTGAACGGCGACTATCTCGGCCACAAACATGTCATGTGAGCCTAACTTCTTGACTTCCACCACCTTACATTCAATATTAACAGGCGACTCAGCTATCAAAGGGGCTTGCACGACATCAGCCTTCGCCGGTGTAAGGTGCATCTCCTTGAATTTGTTATGGTCTCTTCCTGAGCGCACTCCGCACCAGTCGGTGGCTTTTGCCAAGGCATCTGTGGTGAGATTGATCACAAATTCCTTTGTTCTCGAGATGATTGCATGTGAATGACGTTCCTCCCTCACCGAGATATAACACATCGGAGGGTCAGAGCATAAAATGCCGGTCCACGCCACCGTGATGATATTGTAGTTCTCGAGGCTGTCACCGCACGACACCATCACCACCGGTAATGGGTACAGCATTGTTCCGGGTTTAAAACTTCTTTTCATACCGCAAAGATAAAAAAAATCCCGTCACGTGGGCGGGATTTTTCAAATAATTATTGATTATTAAATCGTCCATGTCGAACCGCTGTTGAGCAGGTCGTCCATGTTCTTGATCTTCGAGTTAGCCTTTTCGTTCTCGATGACTTCCATCAGGCTGTCGTTGAATGTCGGGGCTTTCACGTCACGGATGACGCCGATGGCAACCGGGAATTGAGGCGGCGCCATATGTGCCAGCATCATGTGGATACCTGTATCTTCTATAGTCTTGTCGTGTACGAGGATATCTTTTTCAGTGATGCCGTTCTGTCCGATGGTGACGACTTCGAGGTGGTTGCCGTTGAGACGGATACCTTTGTCGCGGTTCTTACCGAAGATGAGGGGTTTGCCGTGTTCGCACTTCACCTGCATGTCGTCGCGAACGTCCCTGCCTGTGATGTTTTCGTGAACGCCGTTGGAGAAGATCATACAGTTCTGCAGCACCTCGGTAACGGCGATGCCGTCGTGGTGATACGACTCCATAAATATCTCTGTCAACTCTTTCGGGTTGACATCAACGCCACGGGCGAAGAACGTAGCTTTTGCGCCGATGGCGAGTTCACCTGGGTTGAACGGGTCCTCGTATGTACCTTGAGGAGAAGTCTTCGTCTTAGTACCACGGAAAGTACAAGGCGAAAACTGACCCTTTGTCATACCATAGATACGGTTATTGAACAGCACGAGGTTGATGTCGATGTTACGACGGCAGGCATGGATGAAGTGGTTACCACCGATAGCGGTACAGTCACCATCACCTGTAATCATCCACACGCTGAGGTTCGGATTTGCCAATTTGACGCCTGTTGCGGCGGCGGCGGCACGACCGTGAATGCTATGGAACCCGTATGTGTTCATGTAATATGGGAAACGCGATGAGCATCCGATGCCGGACACCACCACGATATCTTCCTTCTTCTTGCCAAGTTTAGGAAACACGTCCTGCATGGCCTTCAGGATGGCGTGGTCACCGCAGCCAGGGCACCATTTCACCACCTGGTCGCTTGCAAAATCATCTTTTGTCAGCATAACTTCCTGATTGTCTATTTTCTGATTTTCCATAGTAGCGTTATTTTAGAAGGTCATTAAACTTATTCTCTAACTCGCTGATTGTAAACGGCAGGCCCATCACCTTGTCGAATTGTTCGCAGCGATACTCCGGATAGTTCATGCGCAGATATTTGGCAAACTGTCCTCGGTTGATTTCGCACACCACAATCTTCTTATGTCCTTTCAGCACTTCTTCTGTGTTGCGTGGCAATGGCATGATGTAGTCGAAATGTGCATGAGCGATGCTCTTGCCTTCTGTCATCAGCTTCTCGACGGCGGTACGCACTGTGCCGTATGTGCCGCCCCAGCTCACCACGAGGAGGTCGGCGTTCTTGTCACCGTAGATGTCTTGCAGCGGGATGTCGTTAGCCACACGGTTGATTTTCTCTTCACGAAGCTCTGTCATCAGCTGGTGGTTCTCAGGGTTAGTTGAAAGGTTACCCTTGCCGTTTTCCTTCTCGAGGCCGCCCACACGGTGACGAAGGCCAGGAGTTCCCGGCAGAGCCCATTCACGACGCAGCCATTTCTCGTCGCGGCGGAATGGCATATATTCCGGGTCGTTTGCCTTTGCGATAGGCGGTGTGATTGGTGGCAGTTCCGCCATACTCGGGATGCGGAACACCTCGGAGCCATTGCCTAAAGAGCCGTCGCTGAGCATGATGACAGGTGTCATATGCTCCATTGCGAGACGTGCAGCCTCATATGCGCTGTAGAAACAACCTGCTGAGCTGCGTGCTGCTATTACGATAAGAGGAGCGTCGCCGTTACGTCCGTAGAGAGCCTGCATAAGGTCGCTCTGCTCCATCTTGGTAGGAAGACCTGTTGAAGGACCGCCACGCTGCACGTCGATGATGACTAACGGAAGCTCGGTCATCACTGCCAGACCCATAGCCTCGCTCTTCAGCGAGAGACCGGGTCCTGATGTCGTGGTCACGGCGAGACAGCCAGTGTAGGCAGCACCTATCGACGACATGATACCGGCGATTTCGTCTTCAGCCTGATAAGCCTTGACATTGAGGTTCTTGTATTTTGTAAGTTCGGCAAGGATGTCGGTAGCAGGGGTGATGGGATAGCTTCCCAAGAAGAGCGGGCGTCCCGACTTCTCAGCGGCGGCCATCAAGCCCCATGCAGCGGCAGTATTGCCGGTGATGTTACGATATTTACCTTGCTTAAGGTCTGCGGCCTCCACCTTATAAGTGTTGGTGAAGAGCTCCCAAGTGTCAGCATAGTTGTAACCGGCGTCGAGAACGGTGCGGTTGGCCTTGATTACCTGGTCTTTGCCTTTGAACTTCGTTTCAAAATAAGCATAAACGCTGTCCAATCCACGGTTGAAGAGGTACATCACGATGCCAAGCGCGAACATGTTCTTCGACTTGAGCATCGACTTGTTATCCATACCGAAATCTTTCAGTGCCTCTTTTGTAAGCTCCGAGATAGGGGCCTTTACAACTTGATAGTCAGCGAGAGTGCCGTCAACTGTCGGGTCGTCAGTATAGCCGGCTTTTTCCAAAGCTTTTTCCGTAATGGAATCGGAGTCAATGATAATGATAGTACCAGGACGGAGCCAACGCATGTTAGCTTTGATTGACGCAGGGTTCATCGCGACAAGCACATCGCAAAGATCACCTGTTGTGTGAACCGGTGTGTGTCCAAAATGCACCTGGAAACCGCTGACGCCAGCCACAGTACCTTGTGGAGGACGAATTTCCGCCGGATAGTCGGGGAAGGTGGCAAAATCATTGCCAGCTAAAGCCGTTGAATCGGAAAAGAGGTTTCCGGTCAGCTGCATACCGTCACCAGAGTCACCCGCAAAACGGATGACCACGTGTTCAAGTTCTACAACTTTTGTCTTGTTAGCCATAAGAAAATGAATTTAATTTATTGTATTTTAATAACTTAGATATTTTTCGTATCAATCATGGAATACTTCTGAAATTTTCTGCAAAGGTAAGCATATATTTCTTATAAAAAAAATAATTATCGGAAAATATTTTCGATTTCAAAAAAGAAAAAATATTTTTCAAAAATGTTGCTGCGTATTGGAAAAACCTATATCTTTGCAGAAAATTTCTAAACTAAAAAAAATTATGGCATACAAAATTTTAGACAGCTGTGTGGCTTGCGGTACTTGCATCGACGAGTGCCCGGTCGGCGCTATTTCAGAAGGTAGCATCTATTCAATCAACGCTGACAACTGCGTTTCATGCGGCACATGCGCAAGCGTTTGCCCTAACGAAGCTATCGTTGAGGACTAATAGGCACGCTGCTTCAATGTTAAAAATGGACGGCAAAGCCGTCCATTTTTTATTTCTTAAAGTAATTTGAAATCTTCAGGTTTATCTCGCGCAAACGCTGCTCATCGAGTTTGACGACTTCCCTGTCGTAAGTCATCAGGCCGTTCAACTCCACCTCGCAGTCGGTGGTCTGGGTGTAAACAGCCGCCGAGAACCCGCGCGGGATGAGGCTTAACAGCTTGTTGGCGTATTCCACGTATGTGTCGGTGACTTTCTCCTCAGAATCATATTCAACATAGCCCCAGCCTTTCGACGGCACCCATGTATGTCCCTCTACTTTGCGTCCTATTCCGCCGTATTCGCCGAGGACGGTGGCTCGCATGGCATCGTAGAAAAACATCTCCGGCTGCGGATAATGATGAATATCAAGGATATCGCCCACAGGATAGTGATTACCTCCCGAGGCCGGATTCACTAAGCGTGAGGGGTCGTAACTCTTGGTCCACTCAACGATTTCAGGTGTCTTGAACTGTCCCCACGACTCGTTGAACGGCACCCAAACGCCAATGGAAGGCACAGAATAGAGGTAATCGATTATTTCTTTCCATTCTTTTTTGTAGTTGGCCTCCGATTCCGGTGTACGTGCGCTCAACGCCCCGTCGAAATATCTGTCGGTGACCCAGCCCGGCCCGCGACCGCCAGACGGCATATCCTGCCACACGATGACTCCCAAGCGGTCGCAATGGTAGTACCATCGTGCAGGTTCGACTTTGACGTGCTTGCGAATCATGTTATAGCCGAAGTCCTTGGTTTTTCGGATGTCGTAAGCCAGAGCCTCATCGCACGGGGCGGTGTAGAGACCGTCACACCACCAGCCCTGGTCGAGCGGACCGAACATGAAAACCGGCTCGTTATTGAGCATCAGACGCACAATGCCGTTCTCGTCCTTCGCCGTGCTGAATTTGCGCATAGCAAAATACCCCTTAACCTTGTCAACAACCTTATCTCCTTGATACAGAGTCACTTCCAAGTCATACAAGAACGGGTCATCGGGTGACCACAAACGCGCATCGGCTGGCATCGGCACCTCGACATCCTCACCGTTTATTGAACAGGCTCTTGCCTCAACTGCCGTTGACTTGCACACGACGATTTCAACTTTTTTATCAGCTGCGGCATTCGCGACATTAGTTTTTACCGTAACTTTGTGATTATCAACATCTGGCGCAATCTTCAAGTCAACGATATGGTTTTCATTGACAGGTTCAAGCCACACCGTCTGCCATATTCCGGTGACAGGAGTGTACCATATTCCGCGAGGTTTCACATGTTGTTTACCGCAAGGCTGCTCGCCGTTGTCGGTGGGGTCCCACACTCTGACAACGAGTTTGTTGCCTTTTTTGTTCAAAGCTTGAGTGACGTCAATCGAAAACGGAGTGTAACCGCCTGTGTGTGAGCCTACTTTTATGTCATTCACCCAAACATCACATTTCCAATCGACAGCGCCGAAATGCAACAGCACTCGTCTCCCTTTCCAATTTGACGGCACCTCAAATTCACGATGATACCAGAGTTCATTGTCTTTTCCGACATATTTCTGCACTCCCGACAACGACGACTCGACACAGAACGGCACCAAAATCTTGCCGTCAAACTCGCCAATGACATTATTTCCTTTCGGACGTATCGCATAATCCCATAAGCCATTGAGGTTCAGCCAACTATCTCGTGCCATTTGCGGACGAGGATATTCCTGCCAAACATTTTCAGGTGTCACTTCCGAAGCCCAGCGTGTCTTCAAACTGTCTCCCGCAGGAGAATATTGCGCCACAGCCATTTGACTGACAATCAAGCAAATAGCCACAAAAAACCATCTTTTCATATTCTAATGTTTAAATTTCCAGCCAAGTCCGAAATAAATCGTCCTAATCTGGTCTTTTTCAATGTAAATATCTCGGTAATCTCTTATGAATGCCGTCAAGTGCTGGCGTTTTGTGAGACGGTAATCGACTTCTGCTGAAAGAAGCAAAGTATTCAGTCCCAAGCGTTTATCTTTGTTAAAAGCAGAATAAATCTCTCCTGCCAAGGTATACTTATATCTGCTGAAACGACGTTGATATGTCACCGACAGTCTGTTTCGCCAACAATATTCAGGAGCGTAGTTGTAATACCCCCTTAATTCGTCGTGATACAGGGTGATAAAACGCATCCTATAGCCAAAATCCCAGTTTCTATAGGTGTATTTATAAGATGCATTAACAAAAACACGATATCGGTTTCTATAAATATGCTTCCCCGTGTATTTATTGATATAATCGAAGCCTGCACCAACCTTGAGACTATATTTGGGGAACGTGTAATTGACTCCCAAAGTGGTTTTTGAACGCGAATATTGTGAGAAATCGTTGTCAAAACGCAGGTCTTCTTTCAGCCAGACATCAAAATCGCCATAGAAATTATTCTCGTATTCCGCTTGCAAAATCGACCCGTAATCCGTTGAGTTCTGGGCGTTTGCAATTTTGGGGCATAAAAACGCACACAATAAAATCGTCAAGGCAGAGATGACATAAATCGCGTCTCCACCGGATAATTTATCATGTCGCATTTTGTAAATCATTGAAAATCTTTCAGTTTAGTGATGTTATTGATAGTATTTTGCGTTTTTGCGAAAGGCTTGTACGTCACCTTCACATACGCCACGTCGCGCAGGAAATCGATGTGTCCGACCTCAAACTCCACTATGTCGAGACCAGTGCGTTCCTTCAAATCGGCCAAAAGCTCATCCTCACGACCATGTTTCACATTTTCAATCTTGTCGTAAAGAATCACTTTAGTCTCAGTGCGTCTTGTGGTGATGATATCGCTCTCGAAAAGCCATATCGAAATGATAAACAAGGCGTTAGTCACCAGAAGCTCGACATAGCTCACTGTCAGGGCAAGTCCGTTGATGATTGATATTCCGATGATGATGAACAGATATGTCATCTCCCTGATTTTCAGGGTCTCCGTTCGATAACGAATCATTCCGAAGATGGCGAACAGTCCCAACGCGAAGCTGATTTGCATCTTCATGTTATCCATCAGGATGATGAGGAGGAAAATCGTCACGGCGAAGAGCATAAACGTGAAATAATAGTCGTTTCTGCGGCTTTTCGGGTAATAGAAGCACCTCACGATAATCCAGCACACCAAGAAATGGAATGCGAAACGAATCAATAGTGTCCACAAGCTTGTCATGTCAACGAGCGGCACGCCGAGGAACCCGGATTCGAAAGCGTCGCCGCCAAACTCGCGGGCGATGTCGGGGTCAAAGTTCTGCATTTTCTGAAGTAACAGCATATTCTCTAAGTTTTTTCAATTTCTGAAGTTTTATTATTTTCTTTTTAAAACGATTCTGTTTCAAATTTTTGTCTGTCATAGCCCTTCCGATACAATACTTACTGATACTCAATGGCTTGACGCGCAGTTCAAACAAAGTTTTCTGAAACACCGACTCGCATTGTCCGTCACGTTTCAACTCCATGATTACCAAAGGAGCTATCCCGCATTCGTTTCCGTTTTCAAAATTATGGAAACGCACATTGAAATCGACGGTTATTCTCTCTGTTTTACCCTTGTTTACCACGGTGATACGGTCAAAAGTGGTGGAGAGTTTCTTTTGAAAGCCGTCGAAATCATAATCAGGGAGCTGTTTTTCGACAAACTCGCGTGTGGCGGGGTCTGATTTGAGGTCAGAAAACACGTTCTCACCCACTTCAATGCGTTTTTTCTTGGTCCGACCGTGGTTGTTTTTATGTTTCACCTCGCAGAAAAAGTTGCCAGTGTCGACATAATTCCTCACCCTTAACTTATCGCGTTTCAGTTTCTTGTCCTGATGGATGATATACATGTGATTATCAACGGTATCGTAGTAGATGCTGTCGTATGCGGCAATGCGTTTACCGTCGATTTCCTGCACAAAATAGTCATTTTTTATCAGTGAGAACAGTTTTGTGACAGTCAAATCGTCGGCTACATATTTTGCATCGACACGGTTCATCAGCTTCACGGCACTCATCTCGTCAAGGCTGATTGGTGACATCTCTTTCAATATGTCATCAAGTCGCTCCACTATCTGAATATTAGCTCAAACTCTTTCACCGACTCAAGTTTGCCGTTCGGGTAATAGTTCAACTGGCGTTTTTTGCTGCCGTCTTCATTATACTCGAACTTCCTGATTCTCACCACTTTATCACGGTCGTTGTATTCTATTTCCCTCAGCACTTTCGATGCCGGGTCAATAGGATCGACATATTCGCTGACAACACGTGATTTCTGTCCGTAGGAAGCATATTCGATCTCTTCTATTTTTCTTCCGAGGGAATCGTATGTTGTCACGTGGTCCAAAAAAGCCTGTTTTGCGCCTGTTTGTGTATTCCACTCCTTGATTGTCAAGCCTTTACGTTTCTGACGTTTGATAAGAGTCTCCGGCGTCACCTGTTGCGCAAAAGCCGGAATAATCATCGACAACAAGAACGAAAATATTAAAAACTTTTTCATATTTGAATGTAAATAATTGATTATCAAACTTGTATTCTAACAAAAAAAGTCGTATCCGGTTCCATCTCGATTATTTCGCCGGCATTTTCAATTGTAAGAGTTTCTATCATAGGTGAAGGCACTTCCGCCGAGTTTTCGGTGAATGTAAATATCTCATAATCACCGGGTTGCAGTTTCTGAAAAGCGAAGATGCCGTCTAATCCCACTCTTGTGTCATCGAAATGGTAGTCATCGCCGGCATTTCTGATATAAACACGATGTTCGTAAGCCCAGCCCTCTCCGCGTTTGGTGCCGTTATGGTAATATTCAGCATACACTTTACCTTTCACGATGGATGTGCCGTATGCCTTGCCGGAATGGATATACAGCGTTGAGACATTGCCGGTTTCTCCTCTTCCTATTGATATTGAAGCTTTTACGGGCACTTTCTCGCCGGAAGGCAGAGTGGAGTAGGCGAACACGGTATAATCACCTTTGGTCAGATATTTAAACTGATAAAAGCCCTTGTCATCGGTCTCAACATCGTCGCCATAGAACTCTGAGTTGCCATAAACGATGAAGACGTCGGTCTTTGACGCGTCAACAGTGTCGGCCGGAAGAGTGTAATTGTCATCCGGATGGTTGATAAGCTTGACATAGCCCTGCACGGTGCCGGTTCCGCCCTCGCCCTCGTTTTTATTACATGAAACGAGCAGCACTAAACTCATGAAAATTAATCCGATACATTTGATTTTCATATAAACTTGATATTAAAAATTCATTCTTTTTCAAGATTCATTCTTGTTCAAGATTAGCCTTCATTTGCAACATTACTTTCACGAAAGTGTCAAGGTCTTGTGTGTCAATACTTTGTATGACATCATTCATAAAATTTATAGCCACATCGGTAGTGATTTTCTCCAAAGCCAACCCTTCATCAGTAAGTTCTATTTTATTGATTCTGCGGTCGTTTTCATCCACCACACGTGTCACAAGACTCTTTTTCTCTAAGGAATCGATGATTTTGGTGACAGAGTTTTTGTCTTTTTGAATAATGTCAGCGATGTTTTGCTGCGACAGTGACTGTTGTTCCCACAAGATATCCAGCACCAGATACTGTTCCGGTGTGACATTGATTCCGTTTGCCTGCAACTCGTCAAAAAAATTCTTCTTAATCCTCGAATTAAGAATATTCACGTACACGGCGATTTCCTTAATGAGCATCATAAGGCTTAAATGTTAATTTTCACCGCAAAGATAGTAATTTTTTTGAAACGTCAAAAAAAAATCGATTATTTCTTTTTTATTGGGCTATCCGGTTCTTTTGCCATCATCCTATATTCCGCCCATTCGACGAAATGAGGAAAATAAAAGTCAAAGAATTTTGTCATTTTACCCGTCGGGGTCAGTACCATCTCTTTTTTCCGTGATTTCAGGCCGCGCGCCAATTTTTTGGCCACTTTCTCGGCCGACATCATTTTATCCTCATTGCGAGGTGTCATGCCTTGTGGTGAGCCATCGGCCAAAAGTGCCACGTTTCTGATGTTTGATGCTGTAAAACCCGGGGCGAACACCATGACATGCAGTCCGTCGTACCTATGTTCTACGCGCAGGGTGTCAAGAAAGCCCCTGATGGCGAATTTTGACGCCGCATAGCCTGTCCTGCCAGGCAGTCCGATGAATCCGGCTATTGAGACAACGCCCACCACGCTGCCTTTCGACTCTAAAAGATAGGGCAAGGCGTATTTGGTGCAATAGACGGTTCCCCAGAAGTTAGTGTCAACCAGTCGTCTGATGACGTCGAGGTCGAGGTCGTTGAACATGGCACGCATGGATATTCCGGCGTTATTAACGAGTATATCTATGCGTCCGAATCTTTTTACGGTCTCATCAATAAGGTTTTTGCAGTCCGCCTCCACTGACACGTCGGTCTTGACACACAACATGTTATCAGCTGCCGGCGACTCCTTTCGCAGTGTTTCCATCTTTTCGATAGAGCGTGCCGCCATCACCACCTTGGCATCGTGCGAAGCGAACAACACAGCCGTAGCCAGCCCTATTCCGGAGCTGGCTCCGGTCACTATAACAACTTTATCCTTTAAAAATTTATAGTTCATCTTACAGGATAGCCATTTGTGGCATCTCAGGGTTGTCGTACTCGCCTGCCGCGAGTTTTTCCTTGATTTCCTTGAATGCGTTCAATGTGTAATGCACGTCGTCGAGCGAGTGGGCGGCCGTCGGGATGATTCTGAAGATAATCATGCCTCTCGGGATGACAGGATATGTCACGATGGAGCAGAAAATCTTGTAGTTTGTGCGCAGGTCGCGTGCTATCCATGCTGCCTGCACCTCGTTGCCCGGCAGGAATATAGGTGTCACGCAAGCCTCTGCCGGTCCGATGTTGAACCCCAGCTCACGGAATCCGTTTTGCAAGGTACGGGTGACTGTCCATAGTTTCTTGCGAAGCTCGTCGCCTTCAGCGCCGCGTATTATTTCCAGACGTTTCAGGCAGCCTTCCACTATAGGCATCGGCAGCGACTTGGCGTACATCTGCGAGCGCATGTTATATCTCAGATAATCAATTACATATTTAGGGCCGGCCACGAAGCCACCGATGATAGCCATTGACTTGGCGTAGGCGCCGATGTAGAGGTCGATGTCGTCCATCACGCCGAAATGCTCAGATGTGCCGCGTCCGGTAGGACCCATGCAGCCGAAGCCGTGAGCGTCGTCTATAAGGATGCGGAACTGATATTTCTTCTTGAGAGCCACTATCTGGTCGAGGATGCCGAGGGCGCCGGTCATGCCGAACACGCCTTCAGTGATGAGGAGGATACCGCCTCCAGTCTTCTTCACAACCTCGGTGGCGCGCTGCAACATCTTCTCACAGCTGACGATATCATTATGTTTGAAATGGAACGACTGCCCCATGTGCAGACGTTTGCCGTCGATGAGGCAGGCATGAGCCTCGGCGTCGAAGACGATGACGTCGTTACGTGTACAGAGCGCGTCGATAGTCGAGACGATGCCTTGATAGCCGAAATTAAACTCGTATGCGTCTTCTTTATGCTCAAAATCAGCGAGCTCGCGCTCCAGACGCTCGTGGAGCCGGGTGTTGCCGCTCATCATACGGGCACCCATAGGATATGCCAAGCCCCAACGCGCGGCTGCCTCGGCATCGACTTTCCTCACCTCCGGATGATTCGCCAAACCAAGATAGTTGTTCAAACTCCAGCACAAAACGTCAACGCCGTTGAAACGCATGTGTGGCCCGAGTTCGCCTTCCAAACGCGGGAAAGCGAAATATCCGTGAATGCGGTCCATGTATTGCCCGATAGGACCACCGGAATCGTGTGCTATTCTTTCAAAAATTTCCATTTTTTGTGTCAGTTTTTTAATCTTGCAAAATTAGTAAAAATATTTACAGTAAACGCATAATTCGTTTTTTTTATTTTATCGGGAAAAATTTTCAAAGACATGCCGCCGATAAATGTTTTTTTGTATTTTTGTAGTTCAATTTCAAAGAAATGATTGACTTGAACAACAAGAACGCCCTCGTGACAGGTGCCAGCTCGGGAATAGGTGCCGCGACAGCTCGTCGTCTCGCCAAGGAAAAATGCAATCTTTTCCTCACGGGACTTGGAGAAACGCAACTTCAAGAGACTAAAGGCATTTGTGAGAAGGAAGGCGTCAAGGTGCTATATAAGGAGTGTGACTTCGCCGACTTCAACTCTATTGACGAGCTTGTGAAAGCGATAAAAACGAGTGATTTCAAGATAGATTTGTTCGTTTTGAATGCCGGGATATCTCAAAGAGACCGCGGTCTCGACACCGATTTCGCCATCGACAAAAAAATCATGCAGGTCAACTATTGGAGCAGCGTGTATCTCATCAAGCAGTTCAAGGCTGAGATTTTGGCGTCAGACCATGTCAATATCTCTGTAACCACTTCATTGGCAGGGCTTTTCGGCTTCCCGTTAAGGACATCGTATTGCGCCTCCAAGCACGCTTTGTTCGGCTTTTTCGAGTCGTTGGACCTTGAATATCCCAACATTCACGTCACTTTCCTCATCCCGGGACGCATCAACACTCCCATCAGCAGAAGTGCCTTGATGGGCAATGGCGAGAAATACGCGAAGATGGATGCAGGTCAGGAGAAGGGTCTCGATGTTGACAAAGCCGCCAAAAGAGCGGTAAGGGCTATCAAGAAGCAGAGACACCGCAAACTCATCGGCAAGGGCGAGCTGCTTATGGCATATATTAATAGGTATATACCCTGGCTTTATTATAAAATAGCAAACAAAATATCCCCAACATAATGAAAACAGAGAAAGAAAAAGTCATCTGCGGAATACAGCAGGTAGGCATTGGTGTTGAAGACCTCCAGACATCATGGAAATGGTACAACAAGCACTTTAACATACAAATACCCATTGTTGACGACGAAGGTGTCGCCGAGCGGATGTTGCCTTACACCGGCGGCAAGCCACAGCCTCGTCATGCCATCCTCGCCATCTCACAGCGTGGTGGCGGCGGCTTCGAGATATGGCAGCCACAAGGTCGCAAGGTGGTGTACCCTAAAGAACCTCTGCGCCTTGGAGATTACGGCATCAACATTTGCAAAGTTAAGGCAAAAGACGTGCAGAGAGCATATAACTACTTCAAAGACAATGACATAAAAATCTTGAGTAGCATCAGCGTATCACCTCTCGGCATCGAGCATTTCTATTTACAGGATCCTTGGGGCAATGTCTTTGAAATCGAGCAAGACGACTATTGTTTTCTCAATGTTGACCAAGTCACAGGTGGCTCCAACGGCGTTGTGATAGGTGTCTCAGACATGGACAAATCTATTGATTTTTACAACAAACTCCTTGATTATGACATCATTGCATTCGACGAGACCGATGTCTTTGATGATTTCGGGGATGTCCTTGGCGGGAAATGCAAGATGCGCCGTGTTGAGTTGAAGCGCTCGAAGCCTGTGTGCGGTCCGCTCAGCGACCTGATGGGCTCTTCACACTTAGAATTGATGCAAAACCTTGATATTGAGGCACATAAGACCCTTGAAGGTCGCTATTGGGGCGATCCGGGATTCATCCATCTCTGCTTCGATGTGCGTAATATGGACAAGGTGCACGAGGTGGCCAAGGCTCTCGGTCACGACTTCGTGTGTGACAGCGGTGATGACTTCGACATGGGCGACGCCAACGGTCATTTCACATACGTGGAAGACCCCGACGGCACTCTCATCGAGTTTGTCGAGACATTCAAAATACCGGTGATAAGAAAATTGGGAATATCAATAAACCTCAAAAACAGAGACGATTACAAGCCTCTGCCGAGGATTATCACCAAGGCCTTACGGTTTATGAAAGTGTCTTTTGATTAGATTAAAAGATAAAAGATAAAAGATAAAAGATAAGCAAAAATGTCGAAACACTCTATCATCTATTATCTATTATCTGTTATCTATTATCTGTTATCCGTAATTTCCTTTACAGACCGAGTTTTGCCTTGACATCAGCAGTGATGTCGATTGCGGTGTCACCGATTGAAAGGATGACGGTCTTTTCAAACACGTATGCCAGACCTTTTGTCTTAGCCACATCATCGATGGCTTTCTTGATTTTGTCGAGCATAGGTTTTGAGAGCTCGTCCTGCTTGGCGGCGAGGTCTGACTCCGCTCCTGCCTGAAATTCTTGGATACGGTTCTGAAGGTCAACGATTTCCTTCTCTTTCGACTGACGGAGTATGTTGCCCATTGTAGCTGAGTTGGCCTCATAGTCTCTCAACTTGTTCTGGTATTCTGTCGCCATAGCTTGCAGCTGAGCCTGAAGCTCGCTGTAGTAAGCCTGCAAATCTTGTTGGATTTTAGCGCTTTCCGGCATCATATCGATGATGATCTGCGAGTCCACATAACCGATTTTCTGAGATTGTGCGTTAGCTCCGAAACCGATTCCCAATGCTAACACTAACGAAACCAATACTTTAGTTAACTTTTTCATTTTTATTAAATTTTAATTATTTTCAAATTTGCTGCAAAAATACTATTTTTTTGTTAATGAAGTGAAATATTTTTACAATGTTTATTTCTTTACATCACCCGACTTGTTGCCGCCGCCACTTGATTTGGTGGTGTTTGCTGAGTTGCTTGTGCGCTTTCTGTCCTGCCTGCGTACAGTCTGCATGACATTACCCACCTCATCGAGGATGTCGTCGCTGATGTCGAACTTGTCGTTGCTGTATAACACCGTTGTCCCCGAAGCCTTGTCGATGACGAAAGCGTAATTTTTCTGCTGTGCCACCTGTGCTATGGCGTTGTAAATCTTTTCTTGGATAGGCTGAATCAGCTCGGTGCGTTTGGTGAACACCTCGCCTTCCGGGCCGTAGTATTGCATCTGCAATGAAGCAAGTTCTTGCTCTTTAGCTGCTATTGCGGCCTCTTTCTTGTTTTTCATGTCATCTGAGAGAAGCACCGATTCCGTCTGATAGTCGCGTTTCATCTGGTCAAGTTTGTCGCTCAGTGCCTTCAGTTCCTTCTGCCATCTCACCGACATCTGGTTGATTTCCTCTTGAGCATCACCATATTCCGGGATGTTTTGCAGGATATAGTCGGTGTCAACGTAAGCTATCTTCTGATTTCCTTGCGCCTTAACGGTAATAGCACCTAATGTCATAAACAAGGCAAGTAATAAAAGAGATGTTTTTGTTTTCATATTTCAATACATTTTTAAATTCAGAACATTTTTTACTATTAGTCTATTGAGCCTCCTATGGAGAAGTGGAACTGGCTTCCCGCGCTGTCGCTGAGGCCCGGTATCTCATCGAAGCCATAGCCCCAGTCGAGGCCGAGCATTCCGAACATCGGCAGATAGATCCTAACGCCTATACCGGCTGAGCGATAGAGGTCGAACGGGTTGAACTTATCGAATCCGAGCCAGCAGTTACCAGCCTCCACGAATGTAAGGGCGTAGATGGTAGCCTGAGGGTTCAGAGTGAGAGGATAACGCAGCTCCATAGTGTATTTCGCGAAGATGTTGCCACCTTCTTGCGAACTCGTTGATGCGCCGGGTGTCAGGGCGGTGTTAGCATAACCTCTCATGCCTATAAGCTCACGTCCGTCGAAGTTGTATGCACCCGTCAAGCCGTCGCCGCCGAGGCAGAAGCGCTGGAACGGGGTGATTCCGATGCTCGGATTATAATAACCCAGCAAACCGAATCTGGCGCGTGTCATGATGACGAGTTTGTCGGCGATTTCGGTATAAAGAGCCGCTTTAAACTTCCATTTATGGAACTCAACCCAGTGATACATAGCGTCTTCACGCGCCTCTTTATTGTCATCGCCGGGATATTTCTCATCATAATCGACATTGTTGAACACCGAATATGGCGGTGTCAGCTCAAGCGACAGCACGAACTCCGAGCCATAGCGCGGATAAATAGGGTTACTGGTTGAGTTACGGCCGAAGGTGATGTTGTATCCGATAAGGTTAAAATTACCGTTGCCGCTACCGAAGTCAAAGATACTCTTATAGTTAGATAGAGTATAGCGAATCACATTGATACCATTGTAAAGGGTGAAATAGTCGTCAGGCCATTTCAGACGAGTGCCGATACCTGCTGATATACCTGTCTGTTTGAATATACCGGCCACTGTCGTATATGTGTTTTTATATGCCGAATGATAAACTGACACCGTCAGAGAGTTTGGTTTTTTGCCTCCCAACCACGGCTCGGTGAATGTCACGCCGTAATTAATATAGGTAGTGCCGTATGTCTGCACTCTAAACGACAGTTTCTGTCCGTCGCCGGAAGGAATCGGACGCCATGCGTCCTTCTTGAAAACGTTTTTAAGTGACACGTTGTTAAGATTAAGTCCCAGCGAGAGCATCAGGCGGTTGTAGCCCCATCCCGCCGACAGTTCAATCTGGTCGTTGGGGGTTTCCTCCACCACATAATTGATATCCACGGTGCCGTCCGTCGGGTCAGGCTGTATGTCCGGCACAAGTTTTTGAGCGTCAAAGTATTGCAGTGCCGACAATTCGCGCATGGTTCTTATGATGTCGCTACGGCTGTAAAGCTGTCCCGGCCGTGTGTACATCTCACGGATGATGACATTGTCGTTAGTCTTTGTGTTTCCTTTGACTGTCACGTGTTTTATAGTGGCTTGTTCGCCCTCGCTCATGCGCATTTCAAGGTCGATGGTGTCGTTTTCCACCCTTATTTCAACAGGATCGACGCGGAAGAAGAGATATCCGTCGTCCATATAGAGAGATGAGACGTCATAGCCTCCCTCGGAATAGGTGAGGTTGTTGTTAAGCAATTCCTGGTTATACACGTCACCTTTACGTATTCCGAGTACTTTGTTCAATGTGGCGGTGTCGTATTTGGTGTTCCCCACCCACGTTATGTTGCCGAAATAATATTTGTCGCCTTCGCTGATGTCGATGGAAATTCCTATGTTTTTGTCATCCATGACATAAATCGAGTCTTTGACGATTTTAGCGTCGCGATAGCCTTTTTCGTTGTATTTCTTGATGATGAGCTGTTTGTCATCTTCGAAATTGTTCTCGTCGTAGCGTGAGGCCTTAAATATTCTCGGACGTATGTTTTCAGTGAAATACCAAGCCAATTCTTCTTCAGCGTCAATAGGTTTCAACGTGACGACATCCCAGATGGCATTCACAAACGAAGCACCGAGCGGGCGCAGCGGGTCGAATTTACCTCTGCGTTTGGTCTCTTTCATCGCCATGCGCACTTGGATATCGCTAAGTGCCTCATTGTCATTGATAACGATCTCGCCTATGCGGACTTTGCTTTTTTTATCCACATCGAGGACAAGGTTCACGTAGTTGTCCATCGTGGTGTCGGGTATCGCGATGATGTTGACCTCGGCATTGTAAAAGCCCTTGTCGGCATAGTATTTGCTAATGATTCCGGATGTTTTGTTATAGGTATGTTCTGTCGCCACGTCACCGCGAGTGATGTTAATTTTCTTCCTCAGCTCTTCGGCCTCCGAGCGTTTCACTCCCTTGAACGAGAATTTGCTTATTCTGGGGCGTTCTCTCATATCGATATTAAGGAACACCTTTCCTCCAACTCGTTGAGTCTGAGATATTTGAATATCTTCAAAAAGTCCTTGCTCCCACAAATTACGTATCGCCTCGGTAATCTTATCTCCAGGCACCTTGACAGTCATTCCGACGCGCAGACCCGAGAGCATCACCACGACGGCAGGGTCAACATATTCCACGCCTGTCACGGTGATACCGCCGATTTCATATTCACGCGGGAAAGAATAGTCTATTTCCGACAAATCGTTTCCGACTTGAATTTGAGCTGTCGCGACGACGCCTGTCATGAGGAAAGTCCAGCATAACATGGCGGTTGCAAATATTTTAAACCTTCGCGAAAGAGTCATTTTCTTACTTTTTAATTTGTTCACTTGTCTTCCCGAACCTGCGTTCACGATTTTGATAGTTTATTATTGCCTCATACAAGTCTTCCTTACCGAAATCCGGCCAGTATTTCTTTGTGAAATACAGTTCAGAATAAGCTATCTGCCAAAGCAGGTAATTACTTATTCTTTCCTCTCCGCTTGTCCTGACGAGGATATCGGGGTCAGGCATGCCGGCTGTAGCCAAATGATTGGTTATCAATGCCTCATCAACATCATTCGGATTTATTTTGCCTTCTTTCACTTGAGTGGCTATATCTCTTACCATTTTTGTTATTTCCCATCGGCCCGAGTAGCTGAGGCACAACGTCAGCGTCATCCTGTTGTTGTTTTTAGTGTTGTCGATGGCAAACATCAGAGAGTCGTATTGAGGCTTAGGCAATCGTTTGAGGTCGCCTATTGCATTAAGACGTATATTATTGTCGTTCAATGTTTTAAGTTCATCTCTCAAAGCATTGGCGAGCAAAGTCATCAAGGCATCGACTTCAAAGGAGGAGCGGTTCCAGTTTTCTGTTGAAAAGGCGTATAAGGTAAGATATTTCACGCCGAGTTCCGCGCAGGCCTCGGCGGTGTCGCGCACAGCCTGGATGCCATGCTGATGACCGAAGACGCGCATTTTGCCTTGTTGTTTGGCCCAGCGTCCGTTGCCATCCATAATGACAGCGATGTGTTCAGGCAATCTCCCGATGATAATCTTATCTTTCAGACTTTCCATTTGTCAGTAATATTTAAAATACTTCTTATCTGCTCCTACATTACATTCCTTGTTTGATGGCAGCACGAACTTATAAGTCAGCGACACATTCAGGTAACCGAACCAGTCGTTAGTCTGCGGATTACCTCTTTGGATATATTTTTGGTTGTTTCCGCCTAATCCATTGTCGGTCAAGCCGGTAGGGTCGCTATATTGCACGTATGACTCATCTCCGTTATATGTAGGATAATAGGCGTGGCAGTCGTCGAGCCAGTCGGTGAAGGTGTAGTCCATACGCCATTCGAAAGCCATGCCGATATGTTCACTAAGGCTCAGTTTCATGCCTATTCCAAAGGGGATGGATGCCGCCATGGTATTATATTTGTTTTCGCCGTTGGCTTTCACCACTTCATAATCGACATCAGTGAGCACGTTACACAGCTCCGTCCCGTCGTCGGCCGTCGGGTTGAACAGAAACACGGACAGTCCGCCGAAAAGGTAAGGTGACAGATAGCTTCGTTTGCTTCCCGTGAAATAATCCCAAAAATTAAACTCCGCCACGAGTGCGAAATCATGGACATTGGTATGGAACGAGAGGCCGCGGTCGGGCCGGCAGTCAGCCTTCTCGTCGTTGCCGTCGAGTTGCAGGTTAGAATAAGCCAATCGGAAAGCCCACCGGGAATTGTCGTAATATCTCACCACGGCACCGAAGCCGAGTTTGCTCTGGTTGAACGGTTTGTTAGTATTGACATCGCCCATATAATACGACAATCCCGCCGAAGCGCCGACTTCTATAATCTGCGCCTGCGTCTCAGGAAATGCAATCATTTGTATCACAAACACTCCAAACACGCCCAAACATCCGATTCCATTGTGAATTTTCATCCTAAAATTATTCTTTCCTTTTGATTGTCAACGGTTTAAATCAACATCCAATAAAACGACAAATTTACGAAAAATATTTTAAACATTTCAAAAAAATCTAATTTCTAACATCATTTCCCCACAGCAATTTATTTCGTATGGCTTGGAAGAAGTCTTTTCCATGCAGTTTCACCATCATGAAAGAGAAGTCCGCCTTTTTTACTTCTAATTGTAAGTCTTTGTTTACCAACTTAGTACGTGAGTCAAGGTTGAGGTCATATTCGTCACAGCGGCCGTCAACCTTTATTTTCACAGTACTTTTGTCTGATATAACGATGGGACGTACGCTTAAATTGTGTGCTGATATCGGAGTTATTAAAAAACTGTCGGTATTAGGTGCCACTATAGGTCCGCCGGCGCTCAAAGAATATGCCGTAGAGCCTGTCGGGGTGGCCAGGATAAGTCCGTCGGCCCAATAAGTGTTAAGCAGTTTGTCGTCAACAAAGACTTGAATCACTATGAGGCTACTGCCGTCTTTGCGCATGACACTCAATTCGTTAAGTGCGTAGTTGATTCCATTAAAGCGTTTTGCCTCACCCACCAGTTCCAGCAGCGAACGTTTTTCGACGTCGTAATCGCCATTCAAAATCATTTTCACGGCTCCGACGGTCTCCTTCGGCGAGACGCTTGAGAGGAAGCCTAAGCGTCCTGTATTGATTCCAAAGACCGGAATAGCCGTGTCGCGCACATATTCGACAGAATCGAGCATAGTGCCATCGCCACCAAAAGAGAAGAGCATATCTGCCCTGCCCTTAAGCTGTTCATATGAGTTAAACATTTGATATTCAGCATCTTCACCGACACATCTTTTCATATCGTTCATAAAACCCGAAAAGACGATTGTCTCAATGCTGGCGTCGTTCAAAACGCGCAGGACTTCTTTCATAAGTCCGTCATAATCAGGGCCGAAGCCTCTGCCATAAAGTGCTATTCTCATAACTATTTGATTTTATATCGGTGCGACAAGATGCACGAAGAATCCCGTCTCTCCAAGGCCGTTGACACCATACTCCAAACGCAACACCTTGTCGTAATACGTCACGAAATCTATGCCGATACCTGTCCCGTAAATCCATTGATTCGCCATTTTCGTGGTGAAACCTTCCGGAATGACCACGTCCCATGTATATGCGAAGTCGAAAAACAGGTTGGCGTACAAAGCAAGGTGTATTTTGCCGAACCTCTCGTTTTTAATGATCGGCAGGTGTTTTGTGACCGGTTTTAATATCTCAAATTTCAAGTTGTTCTTACAGATGGCATAATTCAGAGCATCAATGACATAGAGGTCAAAAGCCCTCACATAGTCGTTTTTATATCCGAAGCCCTGCGACAAAAAATAAGGAGCCGATTTACTGTCCGACATCTTCGCCGTGATGTTTGATGCCCAGTAAAATCTGCCGCCGACGGGCGTGTACCAGTCGGCCGTGACTTTACCATAAAAGACGTCGGGCGAGTAGTCGAGCAAGCCTATGCCTATTTTTGTCAGCTCAAGTTCCAAATAATGTCCGTCAAGAGGATAGTTATGATTGTCACGATAGTCGTTTTTAAACACTGCCGACACCGTAAAGTATTGGAAACGAGTGCCTCCCGCATTAGCGAAATCAGCATTCAGACTTGGCAGGCTGTCATTGAACGACCTGTCGTCATACCTTAATTGCAGAAACAAACGGTTACGGTAGCCGAATCTGTAATAAGGCATAACGTAAGCATAAAACGACTCATGGGCATATTTGTCTTCGCCTTTAAAATACGCTATTTTGTCATCTTTAGTGATATAAGCCACTTCCCTATCGCGGGTGTAACCCGTTGACAGTTGCAATCCAAGTCGTTGTCTCTTAGTCACATACGGAATATCGTAAGTGATGCCATAGTTTTGGTTGTAGCCACCGATAATCGTCAGGTCGAGTTGATGTTTCAGTCCCCACACATTATCATAAACCAAGTCGAATCCATAGCTCAAGCGGGTGATATTATCAGCTTCATACCACGACCTCAGGTTTCTGTCGGCGTATGCCAGATAAGGTATCGGCCACAAGAACCAACGTTCCAACACTGTGATTGTCAACATTTTTGTTCCATCAGGCGCGTCAATCCAATCAAAATCCACGAAATTAAAGAGCGAAGTGTTCAAGAGGTTCTCTCTACTTTGCTTCACCTGCATGTCAGAGCAGATAGTATCGCCCTCACTGAAAAGCATCTCCCTGTTGATTGTTGACAACTTGGTCACTTTATTGCCTTTCACCATGATTTTAGACACCACGAAGCAGTCATCTGTCTGTTGCGCGAGCGTCACAGAAGAGCATAAGACCAATAATATGACAAGACATTTTCTCATCTCAATCATCCATCATGTTACAATAGTTTTCATAGCGCCATTGTGCGATGACATTATGTTCGACAGCATTTTTTATAGCGCAATGCGGCTCATGCAGATGCGTGCAATTATTAAATCGGCACTCATGCATCAAAGCTCTCATTTCGGGGAAGCGCTGCGCCAGGGTGTCTTTTTCCATATCATACAGAGCGAACTCCTTAATACCAGGAGTATCAATGATATAGCCTCCAAAACCAAGTTGATACATCTGTGCGAATGTGGTAGTATGTTTACCTTTTTCATGCACTTCCGAGATTGCTCCGACGCGGATGTCAAGGTTAGGGTCGAGGCGGTTCACGAGTGCCGACTTACCCACTCCGGAATGACCGGAGAACATGCTGAGTTTATCTTTCAACACAGTCATAAGCCTATCACAGTTGAATCCTGTCTTAGCCGATGTCGCAAACGCCTGATAACCAATGTTATTATAAACTCCCATCAGTTCGTCAAGCAGTTTTTTCTGTTCATCGTCATACAAATCGTATTTGTTGAACACTATGACTACCGGGATATGATAAGCCTCGGCGGTAACTGTAAACCTGTCGATGAAACCCGTTGATGTCCTCGGTTGCGCTATTGTCGCCACGAGTACAGCTTGGTCAACGTTAGCCGCGATAATATGTGACTCTTTTGACAGATTCACCGATTTGCGCACTATGACATTAGTACGGGGCAAGATTTTGTCTATTACGCAAGTCTCCTTGTCGCGTTCATTCTCAAAGTTCACGAGGTCACCGACGGCCACAGGGTTTGTAGTACGGAGACCATCAAGGCGTATCTTGCCTCTCAGACGGCACGACACCACCTGTCCGGCATCATCTCTGACGTCATACCAGCTTCCTGTGGACTTAATAACTCTACCTATCGGCATCTTTGCATAAAAAACGGTGCAAAGTTACAGATTTTTATTGAATTATTCAAAAAAAACCTTACAACTTTTGGTAACGTTTTCCGGGCAATGCCGTCAAAACGCCGTCAAACTCCAATGACAGAAGCACTGACGCTATTTTTGAAGGTGACAAATCTGTTCCCACGATGATGTCATCAAGATGGATGACATTGTTATTCATGAAGATGTCCATAACTTTTTTCTCCTCATCGCTGAAGTCACGGAACATTCGCATTTGTTTTGCCACGACTTTGGTGTCAACGTCCCAACGCATGATATAACGTATATCTGCCGCGTTTGTCAACAGATTTGCCTTGTTGGTCTTAATCAGTTGGTTACAGCCTTCGCTATATATCTCGCCAATCTTTCCCGGTATCGCGAACGTCTCGCGGTCGTAGGAGTTGGCGATGTCGGCTGTTATCATCGCGCCACCTTTCAAGGCGCTTTCCACCACAACCAGGCAATCCACCATGCCTGCGACTATACGGTTGCGTTTGGGGAAGTTCTCCCTGTCGGGTTGTGTCCCGCTGACATACTCAGTCAAAATACCTCCTTTCTCCAACATGTTTGATGATAATTTCCTGTTTTCCGCCGGGTAAATAGTTTGCATTCCGTGTCCCAGCACGCCCACGGTAGCAAGATTATATTTTAGAGCGGCTCTATGTGCCACGGCATCCACACCGTAAGCTAATCCGCTTATTATCAACACATTATCAGATGACAAATCCTCTATTATCTTTTCCGTTTCATGTCTGCCATAATCAGTGATGTTTCTGGTGCCAACTATGCCGACGACTTTAGCGACATTCAAATCGGCGACACCTTTATAATATAGCATCATCGGGCTGTCGTGGCAGTGTTGAAGACGTTTGGGATATTCCGCGTCAAGATAAAACAAGGGTTTGATGCCATTTTTCTCGATGAAAGTCATCTCCTCCTCGGCTCGTAGCATAACCTTTTGAGAGGCAATGGCATTAACCGTCGCCTCCCCTATCCCGCTGATTTGTGTCAAGGCTTTTTTGCTCTCACAAAACACTGCCTCGGCACCTCCGCAGTAGGCGACCAACTTCTTACCATTAACGTCCCCGATACCCGGAACAAGCGTAAGAGCGATTTCATATAGTTTCTGTTCTGTCATGCCGCAAAATTACGTATTATTTCGATACGTTTTCAATCATTTTTATGCAAATTATGTTAATTTTTATTAAGATTTCTTTCAAAAAAATGTAAAATACGTCAAAAAAAAATTAACATCAGAAAAACATATCTCCGTTTGAATATTATACTTATCTTTGCACAAAAATTAATAAGTTGGGAAAGAATATCTTGATATGTCCGCTAAATTGGGGTCTTGGTCACGCAACACGTTGTGTGCCAATAATTAACACCTTCATAGAACAAGGCAACAAGGTCATTGTGGCAGCCGACAGGGGGCCGTTAGCTTTTCTCCAGAAGGCGTTTCCCGACTTGGAATTCATCGAGTTTCCCGGATTCAACCCCACGTACAGTCGCTCTAACTCGCAGGTTTTCAAGATGTTATCATTGTTACCCGGTGCTTTGAGGAATTTCCGGCACGACCACAAAACGATTGAGTCGATTGTGAGTAATTACAATATCGACATGGTGATTTCCGACAACAGATTCGGCTGCTGGAGCAAACAAGTGCATTCGGTTTTCATCACGCACCAGCTGCACATACAAGTGCCGAGAATCTTCCGTTGGGCATCCCCTATTGTCAATAGGTTCAACAACCATTACATCAAGAAATACGATGAGGTGTGGGTGCCTGACGTGGAAACGGAGCCGTCGTTGAGTGGCAGGCTCTCGCATCCTGCAATAAAAGGCGTAAAGACAAAATACATAGGATTTTTGAGCAGGTTCAAGCCTGTCGGTCAACATAACACCGAAAAAACCAATAAGTTTTTAGTTATTCTTTCAGGACCTGAGCCACAGCGCAGCATGTTGGAGGACATCGTTATAAAACAGGCGCGCGACATCAAGGATAACGTCTTGATACTCAGAGCCAAACCGGAGTCAAACGACCTCTTGCGAGACGTGCCGGACAACGTGAGCATGTTCAACCACGTGGATGACGAGATGTTTATGCAGCTCATCGACAGTGCGGAGACCATCATCTGCCGAGGCGGATATTCCTCTTTGATGGACCTCAAATCCCTTGGCAGGACAGCGTTTCTCGTGCCAACGCCTGGGCAGACCGAGCAAGAATATATAGCAAGGCATTTGTGTGAGACCGGACAATGGAGATGGTGCAAACAGTCGGAGTTCAGGCTCGACAAGATTTAACATTCGACAATGTTTAACAGTTAAAAATAGCGTAAACCAAACAAAAAACAAACAACGATGACATTAGGCTATATCATTTGGGACGTCAACCCGTACATTTTCACGTTTCCGGAGAATTTCCCGTTATTGGGCGGGAGGCCGATAGCTTGGTACGGGCTGCTGTGGGCGTTAGTGTTCGTGGTGGGATATTACATCATGAGAAAGGTATATCGCAAGGAGAATCTCAGCGACGAGTTGCTCGACAAACTCACCGTTTACATGTTGGTTTTCAGCATCGTAGGCGCGCGTTTAGGGCATTGTCTCTTCTATGAGCCGGAGTATTATTTCTCCGACCCGAAGAAGTTTTTGTATGTCTGGGAAGGCGGTCTCGCGAGTCATGGCGGAGCGATAGGCATCTTGATAGGTCTGTTGATTTATTCGAGAAAAATCAAGAAGCCGTATCTTTGGATATTAGACAGGATAGTGATTCCCGTTGCCATCGGCGGTGCGTTCATCCGTTTGGGGAACCTGATGAACTCAGAGATTTACGGTTATGAGACGACGTTGCCTTGGGGTTTCAAGTTTGTGCGCGACTGGGCGCCCGGCACTCCCATTGACGCCATCCCTGCATGTCATCCCACACAGATTTATGAGGCTCTGATATGTCTGATAGTGTTTGCGGTGTTGATGTATCTCTATTTCAGGAGAGACACCGTCAACAAGCACCCGGGGTTCTTTTTCGGGCTGTTTTGCACTGTCATTTTCGGTTCAAGGATACTCATTGAATTCATAAAGCAGCCGCAGGTCGATTTTGAGAACTCCATGACGCTCAACATGGGACAATGGTTGAGCATCCCATTTGTAATCGTCGGGATTTTCTTCATGGTCAGGAGTTTCAAGATAAAAAGCGCGAGCTAAAAGTCCGGGTAAAAAGCGGGCAAAGTGTTAACGCTTTGCCCGCTTTTCTTATGTCATCCCGACTTTTACAAGTAAGGCATGAAAAAGTCAAGATAATCATTGACCGTCTGGTCGAGTTCTTGTTGTATTTCAAGTCGATTGTTGCGTTTCGCGCTATCCGCCATAGTGTTGACCAGTGAGAGAGCGTCATGGATATCGTTCTTGTAATACTCTATAAACTTGGGTTTCAACGACTTATAGTAACGCAGTTCATCGGTGGCGTTGGCGGCTATCTTCTTTAGCACTTCGTCACCTTTATCCATTGCGCCGGCGCGATAATACAAGTCGGGGAAGTAGCCCTCATAATAGAATCCGTATGGTATTTTCTCATCCGGGAACAGGTATTGGCATTTATCCATCACGGCGATGGCCTCGTCATATCTATTACGTTTTACAAGAGCTTGAGCCTCACGCATATACGCCATTTTGATAAATGAGATGTTACGTGCGCTTTCGGGGTCCACGGTCACGTTCGGCTCGTTGAGGCGTCCCCAGCGGGAGTCGTTCACCAGCAAGTCGTAAGAGCCATCGATGAACACGCCGCCGGCACCTTTGTAATAATCAGGTGCCTCGACAGGCATGAAACGATGCGACAGGCCTTGCTGATGCAGATATTTGTCGATGCCGAGGATATTGGAGATATCGTTAAGGCTGGTGAAATACACACATCTCTCCCAGTCGTTGGTCGCCATGAAATCGAGGAGCATCAGCTCATTTTTAGTGAGATACTCCACTTTATCGGAGATAGTCCACACGATTTCGTCAACGATTTGGTTTTTCATATTCTCAGGCACAATGCCGTTAGCCACAACTTTTTCCTTATCGACGGTGATTTTCAGTTTCCTTGTCGGGAAATAATCCACTTTTTGTCCCATGGTGGTAGTGCCTTTGGTGCGCGGGTTGTCGCTTTTCACGAATTCGATCACATCTTTAAGCTCCACCGGGCCTTCGATAACGTTCTCGATCTTCAAATTCTCATGGATTCCGTTGTCGTACTGTGCCGGTGTCAGCGACAATGGCATTTTCTCAGAGTTATATATTTTCCTACCCATCTGATGCACATACCAATAGCCGGAGGAGAGCATGAAATTGCACACACGCACGTCGGTGCGATAGCCTTCGACCTCTTGGACATACCACAGCGGGAAGGTATCGTTGTCGCCACGAGTGAAAATCACGGCGTTTTCCGGCAAAGCCATCAGATAGTTCTTGCCCCAGTCGAGAGCTGAGGTCTTACCTGAGCGGTCATGAGCCTTCCAGCCTTGCGCCGCCATCAAAACGGGCACGACGAGGCATGCTGCCGTAGCCACCCACAGCGCAACTCGCTGATTCTTAACCACTTTCTTTAAGCCTTCAATAATGCCGAGCACACCGAAGCCCATCCATATCGCGAAAGCGTAGAAAGCCCCGGCGTAGGAATAGTCACGTTCACGAGGCTGATACGGTGTCTGGTTAAGATCGATGATGATGGCGATGCCCGTCATGAAGAAGAGCAGGAACACCACCCAGCAGTTTTTGGGGTCGCGTTTCAGCTGGTAAAGCAGTCCCACTATCCCTAAGATTAGCGGGAGGAAATAATATTCGGTATGACCGGGGTTCTGCATCGTCCGAGGCAGGTCTTTTTGGTTGCCAAGCCTTGGATTATCGATGAAACCGATGCCGCTGACCCAGTTGCCGTGTTCTATCTCACCCTGACCTTCTATGTCATTCTGACGTCCGACGAAATTCCACATAAAGTAACGCCAGAACATCCAACCGCATTGATAATCAATGAAGAAACGTAAATTCTGACCGAAGGTGGGAACCATCACACGCTCCGTGGTGCCGTTGCTGCGCTGCTGTGTGGTGACGCGCATCTTCGACTTATCGATATACCGCTCATAGGTACTCACAAATGTTTTCTTTGAGCCGTTCCACATACGCGGGAAAATAGTCTGCACGTTGTCGTCATAAACATATTCACCCGGGGTTTTGGCAATCTCGACATATTTTTTCTTCTTGAGGTCCTTATAATAAATAGGTGTACCTTCGGTCATGTCGTAAGGCTTGGCGGTGTAATATGCGCCATAGATCAGCGGACGGCTGCCGTATTGTTCGCGTTTCAAGTAAGAAAGCATCGACACTGCGTCTTTAGGCTCGTTCTCGTTGATAGGCGTATTGGCATTGGCGCGTATCACGAGCATGAAGAAAGAGGAATAGCCTATCAAGATAAACATAAACGACAGTATAGACGCATTCAGGACAGGCTTGTTTTTCTTTGTCGTGTACCACAACCCCCAGATTATCAAGGCTATAATTACAATGAAATAGAATATGGTGCCGAAATTGAACGGCATTCCGAGCGAGTTGACAAAGAACAGCTCGAATTTGCCTGCGAGCGACACTATTGCCGGGATGAGTATCACGTAGATGAATCCGACGAGAAGGAACGACAAGATTCCAGAGTAGATGAATCCCTTCCACGAGAATTTATATTTCTTGAAATAGACGACATATACTATTGCAGGAATAGCCAGCAAATTCAGCAGATGCACGCCGATTGATAGACCTATGAGATAGGCTATGAGGATGAGCCAGCGGTAGTGGTTAGGCTCGTCAGACACCTTTTCCCATTTCAGGATAGCCCAGAATGTGATGGCAGTGAAAAATGACGACATAGCGTAAACCTCGCCTTCCACGGCGTTGAACCAGAACGAGTCGGTGAAAGTGAAAGCCAAGGCACCTATTGCCGATGCCGCCAACACAGCTATCTGATTGTATTTCGGAGAGTTGTCACCATCTTTCATCCATATCTTCTGCGCAAGCATGGATATGGTCCAGAAAAGGAATAAAATGGTGAAACCGCTGCACAGGCACGACATTATGTTGATCATCAGTGCCACTTTGGTGACGTCACCGAAAGCGAAGAGGGTGAAAAACCTGCCAATAAGCTGGAACATGGGTGCTCCGGGAGGATGCCCGACCTGCAATTTATATGCTGTGGATATGTACTCGCCGCAGTCCCACCAGCTCACGGTAGGCTCCATTGTGAGGAAATAAACGAGGGTCGCTATTGCGAAAACGCCCCATCCGATAAGATTATTTAACTTTTTAAAACTCATAGTGTTAACGTTCTGCGCAGCCCTTAAAGCCCTTAAGGGGGCGCTATTATTAAACTGCAAAGATAGGCAAAAATTGTTAACAAAGTCCATTTTTTTGATTTTTAAAATTTTTTTTGACAAAAAATGCATTCGTATTGAAAAAAGTTGTATTTTTGCACCCGCATTCAGAATTGGAATGATGTCGAGTGGTGTAATGGCAGCACTGCAGATTTTGGTTCTGCCTGTCAAGGTTCGAATCCTTGCTCGACAACATTTAGGAAAGAGTTGAAGGCCTGCTACGGAATGTAACAGGTTTTTTTATTGTTAAAGCAAATGATAACGAAAGAACAAATCATCAGTTTGGCGGAAGAGGCGATGAGCGGCACCGACCGTTATGTTGTCAACGTGTTGATACACAAGGACAATGTCATCGAGCTTTTCCTTGATGCCGACAGTTCTGTGACCATTGACGACTGTGTGGCGGTGAGCGACTACATCAACGAGCGGCTTGACAGAGACGTTGAGGATTACGCATTGAGTGTCTCATCAGCGGGCATTGACGAGCCTCTCATAAAGACGAGGCAATATAACAAATATATCGGTAAAGATTTGACAATCACCGATAACGAAGGCGTGAGGAAGATGTACAGGCTCTTGTCGGTCGGCGACGGGCGGCTTGAAGTTGAGGAAGCCGAGGCGAAGAGATACGGCAAGCTCACTAAAATCATCTATCATGATGCTACAACATTGGAAATCAATAATTTAAAAGAAGTCAGACCATATATTAAATTTTAAAATGGACACACTTAACTTAATCGACACCTTCTCCGAATTCAAGGAGTTTAAGAACATCGACCGCGAGGCAATGATGCACATCCTCAGCGATGTTTTCAAGGCCATGCTTGCCAAGAAATACGGCAGCGACGAGTATTTCGACATCATCGTCAACATTGACAAGGGAGACCTTGAGATTTACCACAACCGCACTGTCGTTGAGGACGGTGCAGTTGAGGACGAGCTTGCACAAATAGCATATTCCGACGCCATAAAAATCGAGCCGGACTTTGAAGTAGGCGACGATGTGGCCGAGGTTGTTGACATCCACAGTTTTGGCAGAAGGGAGATTTTGGCGATACGTCAGAACCTCCAGACAAAAATCATGGAATACGAGAAGGAGAACATCTATCAGAAATACAAGGACAAAGTCGGTGAGATTGTTAGTGCCGAGGTGTCACAGGCATGGCGCAAAGAGGTCATCGCCGTTGACGAGGACGGTATAGAGCTTATCTTGCCGAAAGCGGAGCAGATTCCGGCCGACATATATAAGAAAGGTGAGACGATCCGCGCCATCGTGAAGAGTGTGGAGAACAAGAACGGCACTCCTGTCATCACGTTGTCAAGGACATCGGAGATCTTCCTGCAACGCCTGTTCGAGCAGGAGGTCCCTGAGGTTTACGACGGTCTCATCACCATCAGAAGAATAGTGCGTGAACCGGGTCAGAGGGCCAAGATCGCCGTCGAGTCATACGACGACAGAATAGACCCTGTAGGTGCCTGCGTGGGCATGAAGGGCTCGCGTATCCACGGCATAGTGAGAGAGCTGCGCAACGAGAACATCGACGTCATCAACTTCACCACCAAACCTGAGCTGTTCATTATCAGAGCCTTGAGTCCGGCGAAGATAACATCCATCAACATCAACGAGGCCAAGAAACTCGCCGAAGTTTATATGGAAAACGACCAGGTGAGCCTCGCCATCGGCAAGGGCGGCTACAACATCAAACTCGCCGGCAAGCTCACAGGCTACGACATCGACGTTTACCGCAACTCCGATGAAATCGACATGGAAGACGACGTCGATCTGAAGGAGTTCAACGATGAGATTGAAGACTGGATTATCGACTCCTTGAGAAGAATGGGCTGCGACACCGCCAAGAACGTCTTAGCATACACCCCTGAAGAAGTGGCATCGCGCGCCGACCTCGAGATAGAGACGGTGAACGAGGTGTTCAAGATTCTGGAGGCGGAATTCGCTGAGTAAGCATCATTCCTCGTCATTTCGACCGACCGCAGGGAGCGGAGAAATCTCCTGCAACAAATGAAACTGCTTTATTGACGGAGATTTCCCGATTCCGTTTCGCTTCACTCGAAATGACGGCAAAACAACAAAGATTTGAAAAGATTATTAATAAAAAATAATTATGTCCGAAGAAGTTAAAAACATCAGATTATCGAAGGCTGCGAGGGAGTTTAATGTAGGCACCTCGACCATTGTGGAATTTCTTGCGAAGAAGGGTTTCAGCATCGACCCGTCGCCAAACACCAAGTTGTCGCCGGAGGAGTATGCCCTTGTCGTGAAGGAATATCAGGGTGAGAAAGAAGTGAAAAAGAATGCCGACCAACTCGGCAACATCGCATTCAAAGGCAAGACCATCACTGTGGAGACGACGGAAAAACCTAAAGTCGTGGAGGAGGATGATGAGATTATCTCCATCAAATCCAACATCTTGCCTAAAAACGAAGTCAAGGAGGCGGCGAAGGCCAAGCCCGAGAAAGTTGTTGAGAAGGTCAAAGAGGACAAGCCCGAGGAAGAGCCGGCGAAAGTGGAGAAGCCTGCTGTTGAGAAGCCCAAGGATGACGGCGTGAAAGACGTCATCAAACTCAATGTGGTAGGGAAAATCGATCTTGATGGCGACAAGAAGGGTCACGGACAGCCCAAGACTGCGCCGAAGAAAGAAGAGAAGCCACAGCCCAAGGCGGAGAAGCCTGCACAGACGGCAAAGCCTGCCGAGACGACTAAGGCGGAGCAGCCTAAGCAGCAGCCCAAGGCGGAGAAACCCGCACAGCCTGAGAAACCGGCACAGCCTGAGACAAAATCTGACGACAACTTCATCCCGACCAAGTTCACCAAGTTAGAAGGCCCCAAGATTGTGGATAAAATCGAGCTTCCCGTGGAATACAGAGCCAAGGGCAAGTCGGCAGGCACTTCGGAGGACAAGAAGGACAAGAAGAAAAAACGCAAACGCATTGGCAACAACCCTGTGAACCCCAACGAGGTGGCGGGTCAGGACAAGCCAAAAGAAAAAGGCGGAAAACAGCATGGACAAGGTGGCAAGCCGCAGAGTCAAGGTGGCAAGCCGAGCAAGGACGAAAAACGAGGCAAAGAGCGTTTCAAGAAGGGCAGGCAGCCGTTCTTTGAGGACAAGCCGGAGCTTTCGGATGAAGACATCCAGAAACAGATCAAGGAGACACTCGCGAGGCTGTCGCCTCTCGGGAAGTCGAAGACCTCGAAGCACCGTCGTGAGAAACGTCACAACATACAGAACGAGCTCGCGGAGGAGAGGATGCACGAGATGGAGGAGCAGAAAGTGCTGAAAGTCACGGAGTTCGTCACGGCCAATGAGTTAGCCACCCTGATGAACATCCCTGTGACCAAGGTCATAGCCACTTGCATGAGCTTAGGTTTGTTCGTCTCCATCAACCAGCGTCTCGATGCCGAGATTTTGCAGGTGGTGGCGGAGGAGTTCGGCTTCAAGGTAGAGTTCCAGAGCATGGACATTCATGAGGCCATAGCGGAAGCCGACGAGCCTGACAAGCCGGAAGACCTTATCCCGAGGGCTCCCGTGGTCACCGTCATGGGTCATGTTGACCACGGCAAGACCAAGCTCCTTGACTTCATCAGAAGCACCAACGTGGTGGCTGGCGAGGCCGGCGGCATCACACAGCATATCGGCGCCTACGAGGTGAAGACAAGCTCTGGCAAGAAGGTCACCTTCCTCGACACTCCCGGTCACGAGGCATTCACCGCCATGCGTGCCCGCGGAGCCAAGATCACCGATGTGGCCATCATCGTCATCGCCGCTGATGACAACGTGATGCCGCAGACCGTCGAGGCCATCAACCACGCGCATGCCGCCAACGTGCCTATAGTGTTCGCTATCAACAAGATAGACAAGCCCACCGCCGACCCGCAGAAGATTTACCGTCAGCTTGCCGACATGAACATCCTCGTGGAGGAATGGGGCGGCAAGGTGCAGTCGCAGGAGATCTCAGCGAAACAAGGCATAGGCGTTGACGAGTTGCTTGAGAAGGTGCTTCTCGAAGCCGAGATGCTCGACCTGAAGGGCAACCCCAACAGACTCGCCAAAGGCACCGTCATAGAGTCGGCACTCGACAAGGGGCGCGGCTACGTGGCTAAGGTCTTGGTTCAAGACGGCACTCTGCATGTAGGCGACATGGTGCTTGCCGGCACCACCTACGGCAAGGTGAAGGCGATGTTCAACGAGCGCAACCAGCAGCTCAAGGAGGCGGGACCATCCACCCCATTGCTGCTATTGGGTCTGAACGGCGCGCCGCAAGCCGGCGACAACTTCAACGTGATGACCGACGAGCGCGAGGTGAAGACCATAGCCACCCGTCGTCAGCAGCTTCAACGCGAGATGGGCATCAGGACACAGAAACATATCACCTTGGATGAGATCGGACGCCGCATTGCCATCGGCGACTTCAAGGAGCTTAACATCATCGTCAAGGCCGACGTGGACGGCTCGGTGGAGGCGCTGTCCGACTCCTTGCTGAAGCTCTCGACAGAAGAGGTGCAGGTCAATATCATACACAAGTCGGTGGGAGCCATCAGCGAAGCCGACATCATGTTAGCATCAGCATCCAACGCCATTATCGTGGGATTCAACGTGCGTCCTACGATGCAGGCAAGAAAGATTGCCGAGAAAGAGCAAATCGACATACGCTTGTATTCAATCATCTACACCGCCATCGAAGAGATCAAAGCCGCTATCGAAGGCATGTTAGCACCTGAGATTCAAGAGGTTGTGACATGTAACATCGAGATCCGCGAGGTGTTCCACATCAGCAAAGTTGGAAATATCGCCGGCTGTATGGTACTCGACGGAAAAGTCAACCGCCAGACAAAGGTACGCGTGATTCGCGACGGCATCGTGGTTCACACCGGCACACTCGGCTCTCTGAAACGTTTCAAAGACGACGTGAAAGAAGTCTCGGCCGGCTTCGAATGCGGCTTGAACATAGAGAACTTCAACGACATCAAAGTCGGCGACATCATCGAAGGTTACCAGGAAAAGGAAGTCAGCAGAAAACTGTAAAATTGACATTCCGTAATGTGAGATGTGGTCCTCAGCCAAGTTGCCGGAGACCACATTTTTTTATTTTTATGTTCGAGACATTGATAAAAATTTTATATCTTTGCAGGCAATTATTTTTTTCAAGTTAAAGTTTTTTATTATGAAAAAGTTTTTTATCACCTTATTGTTTTTAGCAGCGGCGGGATTTGCCTTCGCCGACAGCATGCTCATCGAGAGTTTTGAATACGGCAACCATGACGGGGAGACACCTGTCGGATGGGTGTGCGATGACGACTCGTGGATTTGCGGATACTTGGAAAAAGACCACAACAGACGGCCTCACACCGGCAACTGGTACGCGCATACCAACGCCGACGAGTCGTGGATGTTCATCAACGCATATCTGAGCAATCAGTTGAAATACCGTTTCTCGTTTTGGGGCGTTTCAGACGGCAGCTATGATGTTGAGTTCTGGGCCGGCAACAGCGCATCAGCCAATGACATGACGTTCCTTCTGTTCACCGCCACCATCAACAGTGACACATACGACAAATTCTCAGCTTATATCGAATCATTATCAGGCAGTTACTCATATTTTGGAATACATGCCACAGCATCTTCCGGAGCATATTACCTCACCATCGACGATGTGTATGTGGAGGTTGTTGACAAATACAACATGGAAATCACGCCTATGACCGTTGACACCGTGATGTATGCAGGCACACAGATGACGTTCAATTACACCGTGCAGAACACCGGATATGAGTCGATGCACATTTACATGAACGGGCACACCGACTACTTCACCGACATTCATTTCACTGCCGACGGTGCTAACAGCTCTTCATTCAACACCGTCGCCGAGCAGACGGTTCAGTGCACCTGCACCGCGACCCTCAAGCCCGACGTCGAGCCGGGCAGCACATGTTGGATAGACATAGTGTTCACCGTCAGTTGCGACTGCATCACGAGGATGGCGACAGTGTGGGTCACGCCATTGGGCACCGTCACCGACTTCCCTGTCAGCCAGAGCTTTGACGATAATAATTTCGTAAAAGACGGATGGATAATAACAGGTAATATGAGGCAACGCTGGCAATGGTCGGACGACTACGACGGGACCCTGCTCTACAGGTCGTCGGTAGCAGCGGGCAGCTCTTTATTTTTCAGTCCGAAGATGCGCTTGAATGAAAACGGAAATACCATAAGTTTAAAGTTATATCATTCAGAATCAAGCAATAACGACAGAATCAACGTGTACTACAACACGGATTTTTCGCTAAAGGGAGCCGAGAAGCTCGCCACCATATACCGTCGCGGCGAAAACGAGACAGGATGGATGGAGCATCAGATAGGGCTTGACTGCCAAGACACTGAGGGTTTTGTCATCATCGAGGCGGTGGGCGATTTCGGAGACGACATCATCATTGACGACATAGTGATTTACAACTCGCCATTATCTGTTGACGAGAACGACAACACCTTGAAAATCAATGTGTATCCAAATCCTTCGACAGGAAATGTGACGATTGAAGGTACCGGTACCATGACCGTGACAAATATCTTAGGACAAGTGGTCATAAGAAAAGAAATCGTTGAAAAAGAGGTAATTACACTTCCGAAAGGCGTTTATTTTGTTAAGATAGGCAACAGTCAGGCACAAAGAGTCGTTGTGGAGATTTAAACATTGATTGGGATTTACGTCCTCAAAATACAACATTCAGATACATCAACACAACACTATAAATTTATAAAAGCCAATATTAAATACTTCGCTTAAGCGATATCTTTTGGGGAATTTATGGCAATTCGTCGAGATGACAATTTCTGGATTTCGTCACAAATTCCCCGAATTTCGTCACAATTTGCAAAATTTCGTCACAAAATTCGGAATTTCGTCACAAAAACGGGGTCAAGTGGGAAAATAGCGTAAAATTTGTTCTGCCAGTCCTATTTTATAACCTTTAGATTCGAATAAGACATTGTCATCATCGTCGATAACCATGATGACAGGAAGGTTGTCGGACGGCATTTCGTTATTTATCCCAAAAACGACATTTGAGGGCAAGTCATTGAATTTCTTTAATTTAAAACTATTTAAATCGTCTTGATTTTTAAAATAGAAGGTCATTTCGCCGCCCCATCTCTCGAATTTTTCCTTTAAGATGGAGATGTCGATCATAGCGTGCGTGGTAGGCTCGCTGCCGCCGTCGAGATAAGCCACTACGCGTTCTCCTTTTCGCAATGATGCCACTGAGCGCATCACCAACTCCACATCGGCAGTCCTGCCCGCCTCTATCGTGAAGAAAACCAGATGGTTAAGCACGCTGCCATCGTCGAGACGCGGTCCGCTACTCATAACGTAATAACCCGGCTCCATCAACAGCCCGCCATCAGTCATCATCTGCGACAATGTCAATCCGACATCCATACCAGGGTCCAAGGCGTCGTAGGACAAAAGGTCGAAGGTGCCGCCATTGAATTTTTTGATGCTGAAATGTGAGTAATAACGAGGGTCGTCATCACCTTTGTAATTGATTCTCAACGTGCCATGTGGCGACTGACGAGAATCTGCATCCTCTGCGGCGAGCACCACATTGTTCCAGACATCATTGTCATGATATTGGACGTTTCCCGTCACCGGGTCGATTCTTGATGGGATGCCCGCCGCACGTGCCAACGCCACGAAAAATATGTCGCGAGAATGTGAGTCAGCCTTACGCATACGCATCACTCCGGCAGGCGAAATAGGAATCCTGCGCTCGTTGCAGGCATCACAAATACAGATGCTGTCGCGCACAAACCCTACGATATCCGACAAGCTGCCGTTTGTCTTCACAAAACCCTCAAAATCAGCACGATGAGGACGCAGCATCTCGTTAGAGACACGCGGATTCACGACGTATCTGTAATAAAAACCGTCATTTTGAGATGGATTTGCATCGGTCGCTACGGGCAGGCAGTCAATCAAAACATCGATTGTGACATCACGCAGATCCTTGTCGGAGATGACATTCAAAATCTTATAAGCCGCCTCTTCTTTTCCAAGTCCCCTCGCATAATCAACAAAATCTTTGATAGTCTGATAGTTACCCCATGATTTTGCCATGATTTCAGGATTGTAGTCACCATCGTTTTGCGCCGCCGAGCACTTTGAAACATAGTCGTTTCTTATTGAATCCTCAATTGCGAGGCGGCGGTTGTTTTCAATGCGCATTTCAGCGGAGACATCAGGGATTTTAGCGTTTTCCGCAGGTGGTATGATGTTGAAATCGTACGATTCAATATCAGTGGAGGCGGTTTGCCCTGCGTCTTTACACAAATGTACCGTGAGCGTGTCGGTCGAGCCTATCTTCACCACCTCGAAGCCGAATTTACCGTCCTTCGACGCATAAACCATCATGGTGCCGAGACCCGCCGTGAGCCATGTATTCCCTTGACTGTCAGTGCGTTTAGTAGCCACGGTGCAATATTCCGAATAATTGTAAATCTTGAAATCGACGTTTGCGTCGGCGACGGCATCACCTTCATTGTCAACGACTTTGACATTCAGTTGTGCAGTTTTTGCGTAGTTATCCACCACATTGATTTCTGTATAGTTTGCCGTTTTGCTTATCACCTCCTCCGGTCCGTCATAATCGCCGAACACGCGTGTATGCACGAGCAATGTGCGTGACGCGGGGGCGTTGAACCATCCGAGGTCGAGCACCGGTTCCGGCTCGCAGGCACCCAGGAAATGCCACTCGCCGTCAACCCATGCCTCCACCCACGCGTGGTTGTCGTCACAATGTGCCCATCGCGGGGTATATACCTGTCGTGCCGGTATGCACACGGTGCGTAACGCCGTCACTAACAACGTCGATTCCTCGCCACAGCGTCCCCACGAGGTCTTGATGGTCGCCATCGGTGCACTCGTGCGCGAGTCGGAGCCTTTGTAACTCACCTTCTCATGACACCAATGGTTAACTTCCAACACGGCGTCGTACATCGACAAATCCTTAACTCTGTCGCGCAGTTCCTCATAATATGCCATGCGGAAATCGTCGAGATTCTCGTTGTTCACCCTTATTGGAAGCACAAAATGCTTGAACTCACGCTCCGGCACAGCCTCTCCCCACGGCAATTCTTCCTTCGCCTTGAAAGATGCCTTGATGTTTTGTGAATAGTAGTCCTGACTGTAGTCAACAAGGTCGCACAAAGGCAGCGATGAACACATGAACGCCATCGCCTCACGTTCCTTTTTGGTGAGGCTGTCGGTGGAACAGGCTGTCGCAAGCATGGCGACAATCACAAGGAATGATAATTTTTTCATAATTTATTTATTTTTCTCTCACAGATTTCACCGATGCCACAATACCACACAATACAATCCGTGGCGATCTGCGCAATCTGTGAGCTTTTAGGCCATAAACTCCGTCAAGTCGGAATTCAATATTTCATTGAGTTCGTCTCTGTGAGCCTTGTCGGTTTTCATGAACAGGAATCCCCACACGCTCATCGCCGGGTTCATGATGTCGCGCGTCTCCACAACGCCATGGAAATGTTTCTTAATCTTCTCGAAATCAATGGCTTTCGTTGTCTCGTAAGGTTTGTCGAGTACGATGAAGCTGAACACGTCGTCTTCTATGCCGTTCCACATCGTGGCGTAGTCGGGATGTATGCCCTCGAAATAAGCCTGCACCGGCAGCAATCCGCAGCTATGACGTGTCAAGTCGTTGAGGCACATGCCGGCGAAACGCAGCGGGTTGACTTCAATAGGTATCGCCTTGCCGGAATTTTTGTCAACACGAAACTCCACGTGCATCGGGAAGTCGCGGAGTCCCAGCACGCCGTTGAGGTCAGTCAGAAACCGGTTGAACGCGCCGTAGTTCTTCTCAAAAATATCCTTGCTCATGCAGTAGAGACGGTCGCTGACATCGGTCTCGCTTTTGAAGATATGATGGAAGATATTGATAATGTTTGGGTTACCTTCTTTGTCGAAATAAGCGTCAACAGCATATTCCTCGCCTTGGATAAACTCTTCAAGCACGAATTTGCCGCTTTTCACCACCGTTTCGGGGAACACGGCGCATTGTTTGGCGAAGTTCTTGTCGATGTCGTCTATCGCCTTATGCCATTCCTCTTTGTCACGGACGATGTACACGCCCACGCTGAGGAAGCCCACCGCGGGTTTTATCACTATAGGCAGAGGCAGTGCGTCGGGGCTCAACGAGTGCAAGTCGTTCATTTCCACTTCTTTATAGAAGAAATCAGGGAAAATCTTGGCGCAGATGTGACGAAACGCGCCCTTGTCTTTCACAATCTTGACTTTTTCGATAAGTTCCGACCCGGCGAGATGCGGATATAACCATACGAGGGCGTTTTCCGACACGGCGTAAAGCTTGCCCGTTTGATGATAACGCTCAACGAACTCATTGTCATTCAATAAGTTAAGATTATGACCCTGTTTTGTCAAAAGCTCTGACATCTCGTTTTTCAGCACCGGAATCCGGCTTTTTTCGAGATACGACACTAAAGGTCCCGAAACGTATGGTTTTTCTAAAATTATCATATCTATTTATTATAGTTTACGTTGGTGGAGGCTTTCTCGACTCCACTTCGTTTCGCTCGAAATGACGAGCTTATCTTAAAATATTATCATTTCTGTCGGGGCTGTATGACACAAATTTAATCGGCACGCCCACTTTTTCTTCTATAAATCTTATATATTCCTCCAGTTTCTCGGGTATTCTGACTTCTGTCTTACGGTCGCTGTCTCCTATCTTACAATTCCAGCCTTTGATGGTGGTATAGACAGGTTTCAGCGTCTCGGTGCAGGCGTCATAAGGCAGATAATCAATCACTTGTCCTTTGTATTCATATCCCATGCAAACCTTTATCTCCTGCAGTTCGTCCATCACGTCAGACTTCATCATCATGAGGTCGGTGACGCCGCTGAGCATGCAGGCGTATTTCAGCGCCGGGATGTCGAGCCAGCCTGTTCTTCTCGGACGTCCTGTAGTGGCGCCGAATTCATGGCCGTTGGCGCGCAGCATCTCGCCTGTCGTGTCGAACAGCTCCGTGGGGAACGGCCCGGTACCCACACGGGTGCAGTAGGCCTTGAAGATGCCATACACCTTGCCAATCCTGCCGGGAGCCACACCTAAGCCGGAGCATGCGCCGGCCGCTATGACCGACGATGAGGTGACAAACGGATAGCTTCCGAAGTCCACGTCAAGCATCGAGCCTTGTGCACCCTCGGCGAGGACACTCTTGCCCTCATCGAGATACTTATTAATAAGGTATTCGCTCTCGACGAACCGGAACGTCTTCAAGAAATCGACAGCATCGAACCAAACCTTTTCGTAATCGGCGAAGCTCATGCCATCGAGACGCACCTCGTTGATATCGAAATCAAGGTCTCTAATCTGCTGATAATGTTTGGCTTTGATGTTTTCATAGCGTATCTTGAAGTCGCTCATCATGATGTCGCCTATGCGCAATCCGCGACGTGCCGTCTTGTCGGTATATGTCGGGCCTATGCCTTTCAAGGTGGAGCCTATCTTCATCTTGCCGAGAGCCTTCTCGTTGGCGGCGTCGAGCACTCTGTGTGTAGGGAGTATCAGATGTGCCTTATTGGAAATCATCAGACGCTGTGTGAGGTCGATGCCGGCGGCCGCCAAGCCGTCGATTTCATCCTTCAGAATCTTGGCATCGATGATGACACCGTTGCCTATCACATTGATACACTTATCATTAAATGCCCCCGACGGGATAGTGTGAAGCACAAACTTCTTCCCGTCGAACTCTATGGTGTGACCGGCGTTGGGACCGCCCTGAAAACGGCATACCATGTCATATTTTGGCGTAAGGGCATCCACGACCTTGCCTTTTCCCTCATCGCCCCACTGCAATCCGAGAAGCAAATCCAATTTTGCCATAACTTTTTTTATTTTATCCGTCAGCCAATAGCCATCGGCCTTATAAACTATTAAACCATTAAAAAATTCACGCAATAAGAAGTTTCAAAAATACACAAAATAATCATACCTTCTTCCCCACTCGTTCAACTTTTTTCACAAGGTCGATCTTTTTTATCTTATCTATCAGATTCTCAAGGGTTTTCAGGTTGTTGACATACACCGACACCATTGCCACCACCATGCCGCCTTCAATCTTCATCTCCATTGACTGCATGTCGAGTTTCTCCTGTTTGGTGATGATGTCGAACAGCACGGAGCCGAAGCCCATCTTGTTGACTGCCAATATCTTAAGAGTCGCCAAAAACGCGAAGTCGTCGCCAAATTGCAGATGCGCCTTCACTATGCTCTCGCCGTGGCGTGACATAAGTTTCTGAGCCTCAGCGCAGTCGGGATGATGTATCTGTATCGGCTGACCTGGCAGCTGTATCGCCACCACGTCGTCGCCCGGAATAGGGTTGCAGCAGGTGGGGATGACATATCCGGAGACGTTGTTTCCCTCCGTTTGCGTCTCGTTTTTCCCGTTCTTGCGTTCCATCGAGGGTCTGACAAACCCGAGGGTGAGGTATTTCACAAGATATTCCGACCAGCTGGCGGCGTCTTTCTTCAAGCAGCTGTCAACATCCTGCTGTCCGATTTTGTTAATCGCCACGTAGTAATACAGATCGTTGCGTGTCGCGAGGTTGAATTTCTCGGCCAAAGCGTTGCGGTTAGTCTTGCTGAAATCGACTTTCGCGTTGTCGAAATATTCCTTCAGCATGGCTTTACCCTTGTCTTTGAATGTCTTACGGAAGTCTTTGATGCCGTTTTTAAGACGGCTCTTGGCACTCGACGTAGCGAGGTAGTCGAACCATTTCTCCTGTGGCTCCTGAAACTCCGATGTTATCACATCCACCTGGTCGCCCATCTTCAGCTCGGTTTGAATCGGCGACAGTTTCTTGTTGATGTTGGCACCCACGCAATGGTTTCCGATGTCGGTGTGGATGTTATACGCGAAGTCGAGCACTGTGGAGCCTTTCGGCAGGGTTATCTTGTCGCCTTTCGGGGTGAATACGAATATCTCGTCGTTGAAGAGGTCGAGTTTGAAGCTGTCGATAAACTCTATCGCCGACACGTGGTTATCCTCGGCTTGTTGCACGAGGTTACGCACAAACTTCATCCAGAGGTCGAGACCGCTCTCCTCGGTGGCGTTCTGGTCGCGGTATTTCCAATAGGCGGCGAACCCGTTCTCCGCTATCTCATCCATGCGCTCGGTGCGAATCTGCGTCTCTATCCAGTTGCCGTTTTTGTTCATAAACACGGCATGTATCGACGAGTAGCCGTTGGTTTTGGGAAACGACACCCAGTCGCGCATCTTTTTGATGTCGGGATAATAATATTTTGTGAACACGGCAAACGTCTCCCAGCATCTAACTTTCTCATCTTCAACATCTTGACAGTCGATGATGATACGTGCCACATAAGCGTCGTAAACCTCTTCGAGCGACATCCCGAACTTCACCATGCGTTCCCACACCGAGCTGACGTTGCGTTCTATCGCCATGGTACGCACTTTGATGCCACGTCGCTCCAGCTCCGCCTTCACGGGCGACAAAAAAGCCTCTAACTCCTTGATTTTCTTATCTCTAATATCGGCAAGCTGTTTCTGCACCGACTCAAAAACCGAGGGGTTGATATATTTCAGGCTGAGGTCGTCAAGCTCGATTTTCACTTTATAAAGTCCCAGACGATAAGCGATAGGGGCGTATATCTGGGTCGTCTCCGACGCTATCTTGAGCTGTTTGTGATGCGGCATGGCGCTGAGTGTCCGCATGTTATGCAGGCGGTCGGCGAGTTTCACGAGTATCACGCGGATGTCGTACGACATGCTCATTATTATCTTGCGGAACGTCTCGGCCTGCAGGCTTTTCACGCTCTCGTTGAAATCCTCGTTGGTGAGTTTGGTGACGCCATCGACGATCTTCGCCACGTTCTCGCCGAAATGCTCCCTTATATAATCTAAGGTATAGTCGGTGTCCTCCACCACGTCGTGCAGCAGCGCGCAGATGATGGAGGTGCGGCCCATGCCCATCTCTCCGGCTATGATGGTGGCGACGGCGAGCGGATGGTACATATACGGCTCACCGGAGCGACGACGGGCGTCTTTATGCGCGTTGGCGGCAAGCAGGAAAGCCTCAGTCACAAGAGCCACGTCCTGCTCGTTTTTCCTTGATTTCCAACATCGGAGAAGCGCGTCGAACTGTCGTTCAAGCTCCATCTTCTCGTCATGTGAATAAGTGTCTGGCAAAGTCATCATAATCCCAATGTTTTAATGCTCTTTTTAAAATGCAAAATTATAAAGGAATTATGACACCTACAAGAAAATTTTTCAAAAAAATTTCCGGCTTAGACTTTAGTCTTTAGTCTTTAGACATTAGAGTCTGATTTTTAGTTTAGAGTAAGGTTGTCATTTCGAGCGCAACGGAGTGAAGTCGAGAAATCCTTTTAGTTTAGAGTTTAGAGTTGAGAGTTTAGAGTCAGTTTTTTAGTTTAGAGTTGAGATTAAAGAGGTGACATTATCGCGTCTCATAAAAAAAATTTCGGAAATTTGTAAATCGTATTGTATTTTGTATTAAATTTGCGGTTCATAATGTTTAAGTTTAGGATATGATTAAAGATTTGGTCGGTTTGCATATTTTGACGGGGGGGGGTAATATTCCCCGAACCCATTGTGTTTGCCGGCATTTCTAATCATATCACCCATACCGCCACGGAGAGCTTGAGACTCTCTGTGGCGTTTTTTTTAACCGGAGAATTAAATTGACAACAACAGTTATAATATTTCATCATTAACTAAATTAAATCAATTATGTTAAAAAAATCTTTACTTATCATGCTGCTACTTGCGCTCTTCGCGCCTTGGGCGGCACAAGCACAAAGCACACTCACAGTGTGCGAGGGAACGACTACAAATGAGTTCATCCCCGTGTACGGTTATTATGCCGACACACAAGGAACAGATTCGGAGTTCATCATCCCTTCGTCCGAATTGACCGCCATGAACGGGATGGACATTACCGCTATGTCGTTCTACATCTCATCTGCTGCCAGCGCTGCTTGGGGTGCCACCTTCCAAGTCTATATGAAGGAAGTTGAAGAAACCACGCTCAGCGGAGTTAACGGTCCTACCGGTTGCACCGTCGTCTACACCGGTGCCCTTGACGGCACTGGGTCAATGATGGACGTGACCTTCGATGACAACTACACCTATCACGGAGGCAACCTCCTCATAGGGACTTATGTTACTTCCAAAGGAAGTTGGAAACACGCTTACTTCTATGGCATTGAAGCGACGGGAGCAGCTTATTGTCACTATACTAGTTCTTCTTCTACTAATAACGTTGCACAGGACTTCCTGCCCAAGACCACCTTCACTTACCAAGTGCCCGCCTCCTGCCCCAAGCCCACCGGCCTTGCCGTGAACTACACCGGCGGCCTCACCGCCGAGGTGAGCTGGACCAGCGACGCCACGGCTTGGAACATCGACGTGAACGGCACCCAGACTGCCATCACCACGAACCCCTACACGCTGACCGGCCTCGAATGGGCCACCTTCTACACAGTGAAGGTGCAGGCCGACTGCGGCACCAACGGCACCAGCGACTGGAGCGCATCGCAGAGCTTCCTCACCAACTGCGCTGACGAGGACATGTGCAATATCGTTTATGAACTGACCGACAGCTATGGTGACGGATGGACGGGCAACGCCATTCAAGTGGTGGACAATGCGACCAGCGCCGTTATCGCCACTTTGACCGTCCCAGACGGATCATCAGCTACGGGCTCTCTCCCCGTGTGCGACGGACGCGACATTGATTTTGTTTGGGTTAAAGGTAGTTACCCTGACGAATGTTCATGGGTCATTTACGCTGCCGACGGCACCGTAATCTCAAACGAGGATGACGGCTCTACCTTTAGCAACGGCGACTTGATCGCCACCTATACGGTGAACTGCCCAAGCTGCTTGGCACCCACCGACCTGATCGCAAGTGACATCACCACAACCGCTGCCACTCTAAGCTGGACCGCCGGAGGCGCCGAGACCGCTTGGGTGCTCCAATATGGCACAAGCAACGACTTCAGCACTTATACCGAGGTAAACGTAAGCGCCAACCCGACCACGCCACTTTCAAGTCTCACTTCCGGAACCACCCACTACGTCCGCGTGAAGGCCGACTGCGGCAGTGGCGACGAAAGCGCCTGGAGTGCCGTGTGCTCTTTCAACACTGAATGTGAAGCCATGCCCTTACCTTACCTTGAGCCTTTTGACAGCGACCTGTCGATATGCTGGAACTTGATCAACACCAACACCTATTACTGTAATATCAACATTCAACTCGGTGCTCTCACTTTCTACAACGGCTCATCAAGCGCGACCTTGGCAGCCGTATTGCCTGAAGTAGACGCGGCCTATCCTTTGAACGAATACCAGATCAAATTCGATGCTTGCTATTACGACTACTATGGAAGCATGACCGAAGGAAAACTCCGTATCGGTATCATGACCGACCCCACCGATTTCACGACTTTCGAACTGGTGCAAGAGGTTGACATCATTGATAGCTATAGCACCTTTGGCTCTTACACAGTGAGGCTCAACAACTATACGGGTACCGGCCAATATATCGCCATCCAGGACTACTACACCCAAGCGGGTTTTGTCTTTGTTGACAACATCGAGGTGAAGCCTATCCCGGATTGCTGGGAGCCTGAAGACCTTGAAGTTTCCAACGTCACCAACCACACCGCCCAACTCGACTGGACCGGCACCAGCGACGCTTACAACATTGAATACTGGACCGCCGCTTATCTTGATCCCGTCTTTTCTGAAGGATTTGAGGACGGTATCGGTGATTGGACGCTTGTCAACACCGCTTCCTCCACGGGGATTAACTCCACGCCCTATTCAGGCAGCAAGAGTTTCAGGTTCTCTTACAATACAACTCCACCTCAATACCTCATTTCGCCCGAACTGACAGGTGTTACCACAGACTTGACATTGGAGTTCTATTATAAGAATTATAATTCAAGCTTTCCTGAAACCTTCATGATCGGCACCAGCACAGAGGCAGCCACAACAGCAGAGGATATTGAGGCCGACTTTGCCTTTGAAGCGGAAATCACAGCCTCTGACACAAAATGGCATCTTTACAGCACGACCATCCCGGCGGGCACCAAGTACATTTGCTGGAAATACACCTCTGATGACATGTATTATCTCTACATCGACGATATCGTCATCGGTTCGCCCGTTGCCGCCGGAACTCCGGAGCAAATCCAAGTGACTACCAACACAAAAATCCTCACCGATTTACTTGCGGAAAGAAAATATGAAGCCCGCGTGCAAAGCGACTGCGGCAGCGAGGGCACGAGCCTCTGGTCGGACATCGTCAGCTTCACCACCGAAATCGCCTGCGCGGCTCCCACGGGCTTGAGTTATTCCAACGTGAAATCAAGCGAGGCGGAACTCAGCTGGAACAGCGAAGCCGACGGATGGCTGCTCAACTACAAGGTCGCAAGTGATGACTCTTTCGGCAAACTGCCCTTGACTTCGTCCGATGTCATCGTCGACGGCAACCTCATCACTTACACGTTGACTGGATTAACCCCTGAAACCGAATACGTAGTTAAGGTATGCAACGACTGCGGTGACGACGGAACGAGCGAGTTTACCCCCACCATCACCTTCACCACCACCGCGGCCTGCCCCGTGCCTTACAACTTGGATGCCTCCAACATCCTGCATGAGTCGGCCACCATCACTTGGAATGGAGAAAGCGATGACTATGTCGTGCAATATAGGACGGCGGCGAGCATCAACGGCCTCAGCGAGGATTTCGGTTCAAGTCCAACTGATTGGACATTTACAACGGGTGCTTTGAACACAGGTGGCACAGCTACCTTAAGCGGCACCTCAAGTTGGTCGCGTGGAACCAATTGCGGCGTGTTCGACAGCCATATCTATATGAATATGTACGGCACAAAGAACTATTGGCTGATTACTCCGAGCTTGGAGGTTGGCGATGGCTATTTGCTCAGTATGGATATTGCATACACCAAATACTCCTCTGGCAGTACTAATACTGCTCCTGTAACCGGTTGCACAACTCATAGATTTGCCATCCTGATTTCGACCGACGACAAGGCCACTTGGACCATCCTTCGCGAATGGAACAACAGCGGTTCTGCCTATGTCCTTGACGAGGTTTCACAAAATGGCCAAAGCACGGGCAACATCGACCTTAGTGCATACGCAGGACAGAATGCCTATATTGCTTTCTTCGGCCATTCTGAAACGAGTAGTTACGACAACAACTTCCACTTCGATAATGTGACCATCGGTACGCCTGTTCCCGCCGGCGCATGGACAGCCGCTGAACATACCCTTGAGACCTCACAACTCAATGGCCTCACCGCAGGCACCAAGTATGAAGTGCGTGTGCAAGGCATTTGCGGCGGCACTGCCACCGACTGGAGCGACCTCTTGAGCTTCACCACGGTTGCCGACAACGTGAAGGTGTTTGTCACCGAAGGCGAATGGGGCGAAGCCGACAACTGGGACGGCGGAATGCCGAGCCTCACCGACAACGTGGTGCTGCAACAGAACGCCACCATCGGAAGCGGCACCGTGGCCACGGCCAACGCCATCAACTTCGGCGGCAAGACCCTTACCATCGCCGACGGCGGTCAACTGCAGACCAACGCGAGCGTCACCGCCACCGTGAAGAAGCACATCACCGGCTACGACGCCGCCAACGTCAACACCAACAACGGCTACTACCTCATCGCCAACCCGCTGTACAGCACTCTATACAGCGACGACATTGAATCTTCAGGTTTGCTCACCGGCACCTACGACCTCTACAACTGGAGTCCCAGCTACGACGAGCCATGGCGTAACTACAAGAGCGGCTCATTCAGCCTCTATACTAATTACGGCTATCTCTACGCCAACCAAGACGACGTGGACCTCAGCTTCACGGGCACCGTCCGCGCCAACAACAGCAGCGTGAGCAAATCTGTCAACTACAGCACCACATACGACTTCGGCGCATTTACACTTTTAGGCAACCCGTTTGTTTGCGATGCTTATTTAGTGGATAATGACGATCAGCCTTTGGATTATTACAAGATGAACGATGAAGGCAACGGCTTCGTGGTGGTGAACAGCGAATCAACGGAACCCATCGCGCCGGCTGAAGGCTTCTTCTACTATGCCGAGGAAAGTGGCAGCGTTTACTTCACCAGAGAGGAACCTCAAGTCAACCAAAACAACGGCCTGCTGGCAATAAACCTCATCGAGGGCGGCTCACGTGGCGTCAGGGTGAAAGACAACGCCATAGTACGCTTCGGCGAAGGCAACACTCTCAAGAAGTTCCAGCTCAACGAGAACAGCACTAAGCTCTATATCCCGCAAGACGACAAAGACTATGCGGTGGTTTATGGCGAGCCGGAAGGCGAGATGCCTCTCAACTTCAAGGCTGAGACGACACGCTCATACACCATCGGCATGAAGACCGAAAACGTCAACTTAGGCTATCTGCACCTCATCGACCTCATCACAGGCGCCGATGTGGATATGCTCGCCAAGGGAGAATACTCATTCATAGGCTCACCACGCGACTCCGAGAACCGCTTCGTCGTGAGATTCAGCGAAAACGCCAACATCAACACCACCGACG
>CALCYT010000034.1 GCA_937906455.1 uncultured Bacteroidales bacterium
CCGCACAGCAAGAGCCTGTTCCACAGTCCCGAAGGTTGCGGCCTGCCCATCGGCAATCTCACCTCTCAACTATTCAGCAACGTCTATCTCAACGAGTTCGACCAGTTCATGAAGCGTGAGTTGCACTGCAAGCATTATGGGCGTTATGTCGATGACTTCTATGTGGTGAGTTGTGACAAGCCCTGGCTTGAGTCGCTTGTGCCGAAAGTCACGGAGTTTTTGTCAAGTCGTCTTGGATTGACCATTCACGAAGGAAAGACAGAGATACGACATGTGAACCAAGGCGTTGAGTTTCTTGGCGCGTTTTTGTTGCCTCATCGAACCTATTTGAGCCGTGCCACTTTGGAACGCATGGACGAAAAGTTGTATGCGCTCGAAACCGAGGCCGACTTCTGCCGCACCGCTAACGCCCTGAATTCCTATTGCGGCGTGTTGTCGCATTGGCAGAATTTCAATGCAAGGCGTGTCATGTTGCTGATGCGGCACAAATTCATTGGTTGCTTCGACTATGATTTGCGACATTATTATGATTGAAGCGTTCTCTCGTTTTACACGTTCCCCCCGTCTTTGCAATTCTGGAGGCCTGAACACGGGCATTTGCCATGCGAAAACGGGCGAGGATGAAGTGACAGCAATTCGTGGCTATAGCGTCAGCTTTAACGGCTTTAATAGCGGCGGCCTTAATGCCCTTAACGCCATTAATGCCCTTAACGCCATTAAGGGCATTAACGGCGTTAAGGCCGCCGCTCAGAATGACAGTGGCACACAGGGGGAGGAAAATCCTTCAACAGTGTGAAGTTTGAAGTGTGAAGTGTGAAGTTGGGGTTTCTCTCATTTTTTGCAAAAAAAACTTCACATTGTGGCTGCACGTTTGGAAATAAATCGTAACTTTGCGGAAAATTTAAAAATAGTGATATGAATATAGAGCTGATTATCAAAAAACGAAGCCTTAGACAAAACCGCAGAAGTTTTAACAACAATGTGCTTGAGAAAGAGTTGAGAAATAGTGTCAGTCCCGAGGATTTCAGGGCTAAGTTGGTGGAATGTGTGGTCAAGCAGTATGAAGACGTACAATGTTAAATTCTCAAGAGGGCTTTACGACAAAATAAAAGAGATTTCAAAATATATTTCATCAATTAACACCGTCGATTCAGGGGTTCGGTATGCTAACACACTTGTTGATGAGATTCTTACATTGTCGTATCGCGCAGATACTATTACTCAATTAATCTGGGATACTGCGGATGTCCAACATCCAAAATCTAAGCGTATGTTTGTGAAAAAAGGGCAACTTGCGGTGTTTTTCATCATTTACAAAGATTATGTCCTGGTTTACGACATAGTTCCGTCAAAATTGTTGACAAAAGAAGTGCGTAAAGACGAATGATAATCCGTCTCTTTGCAAAAACTTCACATTGTGGCTGCACGTTTGGAAATAAATCGTTTTAATCGATAATTACATTGACGATACGGTTCTGAAAATGTTGGACAAACAGCCTTGAGGCTCACGGGGCGGTGTTCCTGCCCGCGGCTTCAATGGCTTCAACGGCTTTAATAGCGGCGGCCTTAACGCCATTAATGCCCTTAACGCCCTTAAAGGCCTTAACGCCGCCGCTGCCCTTAAAGGCCTTAACGCCATTAACGCCGCCGCTCCATTCGGAATGACAAGAGATATGGGGTAAACACTGTGGCGCGGCGAGGGAATCTCGTTAGGGTGAGAGGACGAAATAAGAAAAACAAGGCAATATTACCCCAAGTTTGTCGTTTTATTGGCATGAATGACGAATTGACAAATAAACAGACACGGCAACCTTACAGAATGCTTTGTACGAACAGGTTGCGAAACTCATCAGGCAGTCGCGCGATTATGTGCGTACTGCCGTTAACACCGCCATGGTCTATACCTACTATGGCGTGGGACAGTATATCGTTGAGAATGAGCAGTAAGGGCAAATCCGAGCACAATATGGCAAGGCTATCCTGAAAGAGCTTTCGAGACGGTTGACGGATGAATTTGGTTCAGGATGGTCGGTGGACACGTTGGAAAATGCAAGGAAACTGTTTCTCGTGTATTCAAAATCCGAGCCGGCGGTTCGGAAATCCGCGCCTTTTGCACAGGGCGTAAAAGGCCCGTCGTTTGTCTTGCCGTGGAGCCATTATTTGATATTGATGCGTATTGACAGTCCCGCAGAACGCAGCTTTTATGAGATTGAAGCCTATAGGCAGCAGTGGAACAAACGCGAATTGCGTCGCCAAGTGGCCAGCTCGTTGTATGAGCGCTTGGCCATGAGCCGCGACAAGGAGGCTGTGATGCGCATGGCCAAGGAGGGCATGACGGTGGAAAAAAGTTCCGACATACTTCGAGACCCCGTGGTGCTTGAGTTTTGTGGGTTGAGACCTGACGAGTCTTATTACGAGAGCGACTTGGAGAGTGCCCTGATTGACAAACTGCAACCGTTTTTGTTAGAATTGGGGAAAGGTTTCCTGTTTGAGGCTCGACAAAAACGGTTTACGTTCAACGAGAAGCATTTCTTTGTCGATCTTGTGCTTTACAACCGCCTGCTGCAATGCTATGTGCTGATAGACTTGAAGGTGGACGACTTGACACACCAAGACTTGGGACAGATGCAAATGTATGTCAACTATTACGACCGCTATGTAAAGCAAGACTTCGAGCGGCCTACCATCGGAATACTGCTGTGCAAGCAGAAGGACGATGCTCTTGTCGAACTGACGTTGCCGGAAGACGCCAACATCTATGCACAACAATATGCCTTGTGCTTGCCCGACAAAACGCTCTTGCAGGAAAAAATGAAAGAGTGGATTGACGAATACGAACTGACTACAACGAATTTGCAATTCGGGGAGGCCTGAATAGGGGCATTTGCCATGCGAAAACGGGTGAAGGCGGTGAACGTGAAAACGGGCGAGGATGAGGTGACAACAATTCGTGGCTATAGCGGCCGCCTTAACGCCCTTAACGCCCTTAACGCCCTTAACGCCCTTAATGCCATCTTAAAATTACAATCATATTCTTATTTTTGTTCAATAAATTGAAAAACAATCAAACTATTTGTTATCTTTGCACTTTATTTAGTAATAAATCTTATTTTTATGAGAAAAATTTATATATTACTGATTGTCACCACTTTGGCAAACATGGCTTTAGGTCAGATGAAACCGAAGGAAATCGATGCGATAAGAAACGACACCACATTGTTCTTCGGATTGAGCAAGATTTGCGACTCGCCTGACGAGGCGACGGAAAACGCGAAAACAGAGCTGTATGTGAATATCGCGAAAAACTACAACTCCAACGCCATCTATTTCTCGGAAAACGGCGATGTCGGCAAACAATTAGAGAACATAATACGTACCTTCAAGGAGAGAATCGACGAGAAATCCAGCGACAAAGCCGTTTTTGAAAACGACGAAAACGCTGAATATCAATATATTATAACCATCAAACGCTCCGATTTCCGCGCCTTGTGCGATGACCGCATCAACGACATCCAACGGTATATCTCGAAGGGCGTGAAGGCGGAAAACAACGCAAGTTTGGAAGACGCCCTCAAGTCGTATTACTGGGCGCTGATGCTGACGTACGCTCATCCGCAAGGTAAGAGATTGCAGTTTCATGGCGACAGCGGAACCGTTGACTATGAATGGCTTATCGACAGGATTAGCGGCAACGAAGGCATACTGAAATCGTTTAATTTCATCGTCCCGAAAGAAAACGGCATTGAAGCCAACGGCGATGGCATCATCGTAAAACTCAAGGTGAAGACGACTAACGGCAACGACGTGGTGAGCCTGCGCTGCGACTGCCACGATGGACGTAAATTCACGCCTAACACCGTGCGCGACGGCAAACTCATAGTGCAGCTGCGCGACAAGGAAATAAAAAGCTTTAAAATCAAGGTCAACTATGACTTCAAAGACGACGCCAAGAAGATGAACACCGAAGTGTCGAACGCCATCGAGCTTATCAAGGTGCCTCGCTTCTCCAACAACATCTACACCGTTGACCTTGAGAAGACTATGAACGTGAAGAATGACGAAGAGGTGAAGGGATGGAACAAGATAGAACGCAACAACGCCGTTGACGAGAATGTTTATCTCAACAAAATGGCATTGATAGAGAACGCCTTACGCAACGGCGACATAACAATGGCGCGCGACTGCTTCTCGACAGAAGGCTACAACATGCTCGACACCCTTACTCATTACGGCAAGATGACGGTGATTGGCAAGCCGGAATATAAGTTGTTGAAATACAAGGACGAAGTGATATGCCGCAGTATCCTCATGCAATTCGATTTCAGAAACACGGTGGGATTCTCTCAAGAGGTGGTGTTCCGCTTCGACACCATCAATCAGGTGGTGACCTCGCTCGCGTTCCGTCTCTCCAACCAGTCGGAATACGACATCATCTCCAAGACGAAATGGCCTGAGGAGTCGAGGCTCGTCTTGGTCAACTTCCTTGAGGATTACCAGACGGCTTACGCCTTGAAACGCCATCATTACCTCGAGAGTATCTATTCCGACGACGCCCTCATCATAGTGGGACGATTAGTGAAAAGGACCGAGATACCCGACCGTTTGACGCTCAAACTCACCGAGGAAGAGGCGGAGCTGACGAAATACGACAAAGACACCTATATGAAAAACCTCGCGATGTGCTTCGGCAACAACGAATATATCAGGCTGCGCTTCACCGAGACGGAGTTTACCAGAGCCAATAACACCAACGACGTTTATGGCGTGCGGGTGCGGCAGGAGTATTTCTCTTCGTCGTACGGCGACGTGGGTTATCTGTTCCTTCTCGTTGACCTGCGCGGTGACATGCCGCTGATTCATGTGCGCGCCTGGCAGCCCGATAAAGTCGATATAGAGAAGTTGATGAACATGAGCGACGTGAGGTTTAATTAGTTTGTGGCGCGAAGCAAAAAAAACTTCATTTTTAACAATTGACACTTTAAAGTTTTTACTATCTTTGCAGATAAATTTTATATAAAATGTTAACGATACCTTATATTAGAGAACATAAAGAGGAGTGTATCAACCGTCTGAGTATCAAGAACTTCACTCGGTTTGAGCTTCTCGACGAGATTTTAGCGCTTGACGATGAGCGCCGCAAGACGCAACAGGAAAACGACGAGGCTCTGGCTGAGGCCAACAGCATAGCGCGTCAGGTGGGCGATTTGTGCAAGCAAGGCAAGATGGCGGAGGCGACACCTCTCAAGGCACGCGTGGCGGAACTGAAAGAGTTCACAAAGTCCAAGAGCGAGCGTCTTGAAGAGCTTAAAACATTGATTCAGAATAAGTTAGTGGAGATTCCAAACACCCCGCATCCTATGGTGCCGAGAGGTAAGACGGCTGCCGACAACCTCGTGGTGAGCGAGGAAGGCACTATGCCTAACCTCCCGAAGAACGCGTTGCCTCACTGGGAGCTGCTCAACAAATACAAACTCGCCGACTTCGAGCTTGGCAACAAGGTGACAGGCGCCGGATTCCCATTTTACACCGGCCAAGGTGCCAGACTGCAACGCGCCCTCATCAATTTCTTCCTCGACGAGGCGGTGAAAGACGGCTATTATGAGGTGCAGCCGCCTATCGTGGTCAACGAGGCGTCGGCATACGCCACAGGCCAGCTGCCCGACAAAGAGGCGCAGATGTACGCCGTGCCGCTCGACAAGATGTATATGATTCCGACAGCTGAGGTGCCGGTGACAAATATCTTCCGTGACGTGATAGTGCAAGAGAACGAGCTGCCGATAAAACGCGTGGCTTATTCCAACTGCTTCCGCCGCGAGGCAGGGTCATGGGGCAAGAACGTGCGCGGACTCAACCGTCTGCATCAGTTCGACAAGGTGGAAATAGTAGAGATAGCGCATCCCGACAACTCGTATGAACGCCTTGAGGCGATGAAGGAACATGTGGCGGGACTGCTCCGTAAGCTCGAACTGCCGTTCCACGTGCTGCGTCTCTGCGGTGGCGACATGAGCTGGACATCAGCGATGACGTACGACTATGAGGTGTGGTCGGCGGCACAACAACTATGGCTCGAAGTGAGCTCGGTGTCGTGCTTCGAGACCTTCCAGTCGAACCGCATGAAGCTGAGATTCAAGGATAAAGACGGCAACATCAGGCTGGCACACACCCTCAACGGCAGCGCACTCGCCCTCCCGAGAATAGTGGCGGCACTGCTCGAAAACAACCAGACAGACGACGGCATTCTTATTCCTAAGGCACTCCAAAAATATACAGGCTTTGAGATTATTAAATAAGATATTGACTATCAGCGGTTTAATCCTGATGGTGTCTTGCGTAAGCAAGACACCATCAGGACAAATCGACAAGATGCTCAAACGCGTGGATGCTGTCGAACGTGAAATAGATGTGCTTTATACTCAAGACTTTGACTATTTGGTGAGAGAATATCAGGCACTCGACACCACCGTGGTGAAAACCGAAAACATTTATGCGGATATGGCACTCCTGCAAGCTTATCTGCAACAGTTTGAGACATATAGAGTCGTGATTTATGAAAATGCCGAGTTGTCGAGAAAACAGCTGTCCGACCTGAAAGATGATGTGAAAAATCATCTTTATGATGAGCAAACAACGACGAAATATATCAAAGACGAAGATTATGAGCTGCGTGTGATGGAGGCTCAAATCAAATATTTTCACGAGAAATTTGACGCCCAGAAAGAAGTCGTGAAACAAATGAAGAAGGAGTGACACCATGAAGTCGCCGCGTGTCCACGTGCTTTTCACGATGATTTTCATCTGCTTTGCGGTTTACATGCAAAGTGTTGAGGCTCAGAATGCCAAGACTCAACGTCAGATCGATGAGAAGATAGCTCGCGAGTTTTATATGAAAAAAGACTACGAGAAAGCACGCGACATCTTCAAAGGCTTGTATGATACCTACGGTCAAACAAGTTATTTTACGCAATACACTGATTGTCTGTTACTTACATCCGATTATGAGACGGCGGAAAAGGCATATAAGACCTTCTTGAAAAAAAATCCCACCCATTGGAAATCGCATGTTGACTTGGCATACGTATATTCACAACAAGGCGAGAACGATAAAGCTGAAAAATATCTTAATAAAGTTTTAAAAGACCTTCCTGCAAACAAAAATTCAATACTTGAGTTTACTAATCTGCTGAGAGTCAGAGGCTTTAATGAAATGGCGATTAATGTATTTAATAAAGCGGCGAAAAATCCAAATATTAACTACAGTTTCAGCCTTGAAAAAGCTTATACTTATAACTCGATGCTCGACTTTGAGAACTCAACCGACTGCTATCTGCAATATCTGAAGGAACGTCCCGACCAATATGAGATGGTGAAAAACCGTTTTCGCGTGATGATGATGTACGACCTTAACGGCAATGTTGACGATGTGATTCGCATGGCATTGCTTCGCAAAACGCAGGAAGAGCCTGATAATGAAGAGTTTTCGTCGCTGCTGATGTGGTATTCACTGCAACAGCAGGATTATGAGCTTGCGCTGACATTGCTCAAAGCCCTCGACAGGCGCGCTGGTGCCGACTTTAAAAACGATATCATCCATATTGCACAAATCGCCTACGACAACGGCCAATATGAAATTGCAATAGATGCTTATAATTATATTCTGAAAAAGCAAGATGAGGGAATTTTTTACGTCGAGGCGACGGCAGGACTGATTGAGGCGGAATACCAACAAGCTGTCGCTAACGGCAGTCATGACAAGGGTTTCTATGAACAGCTGTCGGCACGTATTGACGACGCTTTCAGGAAAATCGGTTTTATAAAGGAGACTATGCCGATAGTCGATGTCCAAGCGGAAATACTGGCATTTGAACTGAACCGTTGTGACGATGCTAAAGCATTGTTAAACAACACGTTAGAGATGAATCTGCCACAAAAATACAAGGCGGAGCTGAAGATGAAACTCGCTGATGTATATCTGTTTACCGACGAGGTGTGGGAGGCTACGTTGTTATATTCGCAGATCGAGATGGCGATGAAAAACGAGCCGATAGCTCATGAGGCGAGGTTCAAAAACGCGCAACTGCGTTATTTTATTGGCGAATTCGAATGGGCAAACGCCGCGCTGAAGATATTGAAGTCGGCCACCTCAAAGCTCGTGGCTAACGACGCCATGACTCTGTCTCTCACGATTAACGACAACTTGGAATACGACACCGTGGGACTGAAACGCTTGGCAAAAGCTGACTATTACATTTATCAACATAAATATAAAGACGCAAATCAAATACTTGACTCGATAATCGCATATAATCCTAACGAGGTAAGCCTCCCTAACGTGTTTTACCGTAAGGCGAAAATGGCGGCTGATGACGGCGTTTTTGAACTTGCCGACAGCCTGTATAAACGTGTTTATGAAGGCTATTCCGACAGCTACATCGCTGACAAGGCTCTGATAGATGACGCTTTGTTGCTTGAAAATCAATTAGATAGAAAAGACGATGCGATGGAATGCTATGCGAAACTGTTTGATTATTACACCGCCAGCGTCTATGTGGCTCAAGCCAGAAAAAGCTACCGCCGCTTGCGTGATGAAATGAAATGATGACTATGGGAAACTATTTGAATAACGATTCGGTGCGTCCGAAAAAATCTCTCGGACAACATTTCTTGGTCGATTTGAACATCGCGCGAAAGATTGTGGATGCGCTTTCAACAGACCATGACGTGGTGATTGAGGTGGGTGCCGGAATGGGTGTGCTGACACAGTATCTCATTGAAAATCAATTAGAAAAACTTCAGGTGGTGGAAGTTGACACGGAGTCGGTGGAGTTTCTGAAGAGAAAGTTCCCGATGCTTGAGGGACATCTGATTCACGGAGACTTTTTGAAATATGACATAAGCCAATCGTCATTTCGAGCGGAACAAACAGATCATGACCGTCACTTCGACCGACCGCAGGGAGCGGAGAAATCTCCCGCTATTGAAGAAGATTCCTCGGCTGCGCTCGAAATGACACCTGATGTCGCCGTCATCGGCAATTTCCCGTATAACATCAGCTCGCAGATTTTTTTCCATATCTTGAAATACAAAGACAGCGTCTCAGAATGTGTCGGCATGATTCAGAAAGAGGTGGCTGAACGCATCGCGACGGGTCCGGGCAGCAAGACCTACGGCATCTTGAGTGTGCTTTTGCAGGCATGGTACGACATAGAATATCTTTTCACGGTGAACGAGAGCGTGTTCAACCCGCCACCGAAGGTGAAGTCGGCGGTGATACGGCTCAAACGCAACAACGTGAAGGAATTGGGATGCGACGAGCAGTTGTTTGTGACAGTGGTGAAACAGGCGTTCAACCAGCGCAGGAAGACGCTGCGTAACTCCTTGCGCATGCTCATTCCCGCTGAAATCATTGATAATGAGGTGTTTGACAAACGTCCGGAGCAGCTGTCGGTGGCGGAGTTTGTGGAGCTGACACGTAAACTAATGTAAAAATTGCCTCATAGAAACCTTCACCGTGCTGAAAGCGGCGATGCCTCCGATGATGGTGATGGTCGCGAGCACAAGGAAGACATCTTGCAGCTGAAGCGCGACAGGATAATACTCCACGATGTAGCTGCCCGTGCCGTCACCGAGGCGGATGATGCCGACATATTGTTGGAGGAGCACGGCGATGATGCCGAGAATCAGTCCGATGATGCCACCGACAACTGAAATAATCAATCCTTCGTTGGTGAAGATGCGGCGTATCAATGAGTTATCGCCTCCCATGGCGCGAATCGTGGAGCTGTCTTTCTTCTTCTCGATGATGAGCATCGACAGCGAGCCTACGACATTGAACGTCGCCATCACCAAAATGAACACAAGTATCAGATACACAGCGAGTTTCTCCGATTTCATCATCTTGTAGAGCGTCGATTGCTGCTCGTATTGGTCGTTGACATTGTATTCGGGACCGATTATCTTCATGACTTCGCGTTTCACCTTCTCGACACGACGGGCGGAGACTCTGTCATCTTGTTTGATAAATATCTCCACATCTGACGCAAGTCCTTCATAGCCAACGAGTTCCGAAAGCCAATCGTAAGGTGCGAGTATTGTCGTCTCGTCGATTTCCTGAAGAGTGGAAAACGTCTGGTTTACAAGCAGTTGTCCTGTGTTGAAGCTGTTTTCAAGGTTAAACGACGAGGCGTTGCCGCGACGCGGGACATAGACCTGAATCATGGAGAACGGATTGTTGGTGTTTATGCCGAGATAATAAGCCATCACGACGCCCGGTATCGCGCAATCGACATCGGCGTTGGTGCCGAAATGCCCGGATTTTATTATCGATTTGTCGATTCGACTCACCTGATGGAACTCCGGTGGCACGCCTTTAATCTGCCCGATTTGCTGTTTGTCGTGGTTCCTGAAAAGCGCGTCTTCGGTGATGGTGGGCAGCACTAACTCCACATTTTTTATTTCTCTGATTTTGTCGAAAGGGAAGTCGTTGACATTCACCGTCTTACCCTTTACAGATGTTATTTGCAGGTCGGGCGACATCTTATGGATGTTGTCGCTTATCACCACGTTGAATCCGTTGAATATCGACAGCACGAAAATCATGGCGAACGCCGCCACAGCCACGCTGACGATGGAAATCCATGTCACGATGTTGATGAGATTGTGGCTTTTCTTCGCGAGAAGATAACGTTGCGCTATGAATAAAGGGAGCTTCAAGACTTCAGCAGATTGTCGATGTTTTCAATATAATCGAGGGAGTCGTCCTCAAAGAATTGCAGCTCCGGTATCACGCGGATTTGCAGCCTGATGCGCTCGCCAAGCATATAGCGTATGTTTCTCGTCATCGCGTTGACTTCCTTCACCACGTCAGCCTTGGCCTCCTTGTCGGGACCGAACACGCTGAGATACACACGGGCATACGACAAGTCGGTGGTCACGTTGACCTTGGTCACCGTAATCATAATGTTTCCTTGGGTTTTTATCTCCCGCTGGAATATCTCGCTGAGTTCCCTCTGAATCAGCTTCGAGATTTTCTGTTGTCTTTTCGTTTCCATATCGAATGCAAAATTACATATTTTTTTGATGCGGCGATGTCGTTTTCTCATATTATTTTATAATTTTGCATTTTGTAGAGATGTAAAAATTCCGGACAGAGACACGATGCGTCGTGTTGATACAAAGGAATGATCGATGTTTTTGAAAAATGATGATATGCGGATTGTAATTCAACGAGTCAGTCGCGCCTCAGTTACCATTGGTGGCGTTTTGAAATCGAAGATAGGAAAAGGTTTCATGGTGTTGCTCGGCATCGAAGAGGCTGATAATCAGGAAGATGTGGAATATCTTTGTCAGAAGCTGACGAAGTTGCGGGTTTTTGGCGATGAGAACGGTGCCATGAATCTCGACATCAACCGCGTTGGAGGCGATTTTCTGGTGGTGAGCCAGTTTACGCTTCATGCGATGACAAGAAAAGGCAACCGTCCGAGCTTCATACGAGCCGCGCGGCCTGAACACGCCATCCCGCTTTATGAGCTGTTTCTCAAGAGATTAGCTGAAATATCAGGACGAAAGGTGGAATGCGGAGAGTTCGGCGCCGACATGCAAGTGGAACTCGTCAATGACGGGCCGGTGACGATAATTATCGATACAAAACAAGACCGTCATTTCGACTGAAGCGGAGCGGAATGGAGAAATCTCAAATAAATACAATGAGATTTCTCGACTCCACTTCGTTACGCTCGAAATGACAACTAAAAAAGTTTTAAACGATGCTTTTTTATAGGAAATATGGTGATTCGAAGAATAAGCCGATTGTTGTTTTGCATGGCGTGCTGGGTCTTTCCGACAACTGGGATTACTTCGGGAAACGCTTTGCGGAGCTGGGTTTTTATGTGATAATCCCCGACATGCGCAACCACGGGCAGTCGCCGCGTTATGAGACGTTCAACTATAAGGTGATGGCGCGCGATGTGAGACAAGTGCTTGAGTATGAGCATATTACCAAGTGTTACGTCATCGGGCACAGCATGGGCGGCAAAATCGCCATGACGTTAGCGTTCCGAAATCCTGAACTCGTTGAGCGACTTGAGGTTTTAGACATCAGCCCGCGACAATTCGACCATCCGCTGGAGCATGTGGGCTTCATCGACGCCATGGGGAAAGTCGATTTGAGACATGTGAAACGCCGTGGCGACGTGGAGGAACAGCTCGCGAAATATAATTTCGAGAAACGCATACTGCTTTTTTTGATGAAAAACCTGTCGTACAGCCATGAACACGGATTCAGATGGAAACCGTATCTGAAAGCTATCTATAAAAATATAGGGGAGATTGGTAAAGGTCTTGAAAATCAAGGTATTTACGAAGGCCCCACATTGTTTATAAGAGGCGGTCAGTCTGATTACATCATGGAGAAGGATTTGCCTGTGATGAAAGAGCAACTGCCTAATTATCAGTTAGTCACACTCGAAAACTCGGGACACTGGATTCATGTTGACGACCCTAAAGGGTTTATGGAGGCGACGGAACGTTTTTTGATGGGCAAATCGTCTTAATGTAAAAAAATATCGTCGGTATAATAAATTTTTGTATTTTTGTAGTCTTGTTTTAATAATTTTTTTGGCAAAATGATACCGTCAAAACAGAAGGTTTTAGAAGTTTTAAAAGATGTCGTCTATTTCCCGAAAGGAAGTAACATCGTTGATGCTGATATGGTTAAGGACATCGAGGTGGGCGAGGGCTTGGTTCGTTTCAAGCTCGTCCTTGATGATGTTGAAGACGATAAGAATCAGTTTTTATTCGACTCTGCGAAGAAGATTTTGAACGATAATTTCGGAGATATTGATGTTGACATCATCCCGACGGCGCCGGTGACCATGCTCTCGAAGGTCAGTCACATCATAGCGGTGGCTTCGGGAAAAGGCGGCGTAGGGAAATCGACGGTGGCGGTGAATCTCGCGGTAGCTCTGGCGACACAGGGCTTCAAGGTGGGGATGCTGGATGCCGACATCTACGGTCCGTCGGTGCCTATCATGTTCGGCACTGAAGGCATGCAGCCCGAGTGTTACGACAAGGATGGCAAGACGTATATGGTGCCTGTCGAGCGTTTCGGCATCAAGCTGATGAGCATCGGCATGATGGTGGATCCGAGCACGCCTCTCATCTGGCGCGGACCTATGGCCACCAGCGCTTTGACGCAGCTCATGACGGAGACCGACTGGGGCGAGATAGACTTTTTGGTCGTCGATATGCCTCCGGGAACGGGCGACATACAGCTCTGTTTGGCGCAGAACTTCAAGGTGTCAGGCTCTGTCATAGTGACGACACCTCAGAAGGTGGCTTTCGCCGATGTGCGCCGCGCCGCCAATATGTTCAAACACAAGGGTGTGAGCGTCCCGATATTAGGTTTGGTGGAAAATATGGCTTATTTCACGCCAAGTGATATGCCCGACAAGAAATATTTCATCTTCGGAGAAGGTCATGGACAAGAGTTCGCCGAAGAGCTCGGGATACCGTTCCTCGGCGAGATACCCATCGATGAGAACATAGCAAGCGCAGGCGATGCGGGAACGCCATACACGTTCAGAAACTTCGGCCCGGTGACGGCGGCATTCGAGAAATTGGCGAGAAGGATAATAGAAAGGTTCTGACTATGGAAAAGGAAGCTGTCGAGAGGAAAGTCAGGAACATACTGACACAGATAGAGCCTTATCTGAAGGCTGACGGCGGAGGAGTGGAGTTTGTGCGCCTTGACGATGACATGACGGTGTGGGTGAAGCTCACCGGACACTGCGCCAACTGCCCGCATAGCAGCGAGACACTGAAAAACGGAATTGAAAACACCATGAAAAGTGTGATTCCGGAAATCAAGGCGGTGGAAAAAGTTGATAATTGACAATCGATAATTTTTGAGATTTAATAACATTAAAAAATTAAAAACATGAAGAAAACTTTACTTTTTTTAGCGGTAGCGCTAATGGGTTTGAGCGTCATGGCTCAGACCACCACTTACACACAGGTGACATCGGCAGCGCAGCTCAGCGCAGGCGACAAGGTCATTCTCGTCGGTTACGATGACGACGGCCAGGCTTTCGTGATGTCATATCAGAAATCAAACAACCGTCACGCCATCGAGATCGAGGTCTCCGGCGGCACCGTCACCACCTCTGTGGCCACGTCGGCATCAAGCCAGACAGAGCCTTTCGAGCTTACGATGGGCATGAGCAACGGCGCATGGACATTCTACGATGAGTTGAACAACGGTTATCTCTATGCGGCAGGTGGCGGCAACTACCTCAAGACACAGAGCACGCTTGACAGCAAAGGCGAATGGACCCTTAATGTTGAAGACGACGGCTTCGCCCCGACATCAAACGGCGGCGTCGAGCAAAACATCATGCGTTACAACGCACAAAGCACGTTGTTCGGATGCTATAAGTCATCTTCAAGCGTCACGGGATTAGTTTACATCTTCAAAGGCGGTGAGGTCACACTCGATCCCGAACCGAGCAACTATCCCACCAACGTGACGGCCACCCTTGAAATCACCAAGGTCACTGTCACTTGGACAGCCTCGACAGGCGAGCAGCTCCCAAGAGGCTACGTGGTCATCGGCTCAACCGGCGGCATCGACGTCCCTGTTGACGGCACCCCTGTGGACAACGACACCGACGCCACTGACGGCCATGTGGCTTACAACGTCAACGACACCGACGCTTATTTCGAGCAGCTTCCCGCCAACACCACATGGACATTCGCGGTGTTCCCATACACCAACAGCGGCGATAACATCGACTACAAAACCGATGGCACATATCCTACGACGACTATCACAACGCAGGATGTGACATGCATCTTCACCTCAGACTTCGCCAACGGCCTGGAGCCTTTCGTCGCATACAACATCGAAGGTGATCAGGAATGGACAATAGGTTCATACGACGGCATCCCATTCGCCAAGATGAGCGGTTATTCAGGCGGTCCGTTGGTAAACGAGGACTGGCTCATCTCCCCGAATCTTTTGGAAAACGGCGCATACAACAACATCACAGTGTCGTTTATGAACGCATTCAGTTATGATGGCAACCCGTTAGTGGCTTATATGTCAACAGAATACGACGGCATGAGCGATCCTACAGAGTTTGAATGGGAAGACATCACAAGCGACTTCGAATGGTCAGCAGGCTCCTACGCATGGGCTCAGACATATCACACCTTCGCCACAAGCGGAATGGATAACTTGTATATCGCATTCGTTTACACCAGCACCGATGTGGCCGCCTCTACATGGGAAATCGCCGAGTTTAAGGTTTACACAGGCTTCGACGCCGTTGAGGAGAACGAAGCGGTGAAGTTTAACCTCTATCCGAACCCGGCATCGAGCATGATAATGATTAACGCCGAGGCTCCGGCAATGGCGCAGATTATCGACATGGCCGGCCGCGTGGTGATGAACGTCAACGTGAACGAAGGCGAGAACAGCGTCAACGTGGCGGAACTCGCAAACGGCATTTACTTCGTGAAGATAAACGAGGCAGTAGTGAAGTTCGTTAAAAGATAATAGATAAAAGATAAAGGATTATTGCAGGGACGCATTTTAATGCGTCCCTGCAATTTAAATCAATGATTATCAGTTATTTGAGGTATCGGCTCAAGGCACAGGGGAAATACCATCTGCATTCGCCCTTGGTTTTTGATTTGTATGAGAAAGTTCTCGAACCCGCCACGTCATTTCGACCGAAGCGTAGCGAAGTGGAGAAATCTCCTACAACCAATGACGACCTTTTTTACGATGATTTGGATAACAGATTGACAGATTTCATTCATGATAATCCATTGATTTTTAAAGATGAAGATGCTGTGATGATTGTGAAGGACATCCATCGCGGCAAGAAGAACGAGGCTCAATGGGAGAGGCTGAAAAACGATGAGAAGGTGCGGCTGAGCATTGATTGCTGGAAGTTTGGCATAATTTTTGATATGGATAGGTTGAAAAAAGAACATTATATATTAAAGGTATGAAAATTTACACAAAAACCGGCGACCAAGGCACCACTTCGTTAGTTAACGGCACGCGGGTGGGCAAAGACGACGCGCGCTTGGAGGCTTACGGCACCCTTGACGAGCTGAGTGCCTTCATAGCAGTGCTGATGGACTCGACAGAGCAGTTCAACGATGTGCTGCGACGTGTCCAAGAACGTCTGCTTGTGGCGGAATGCCTGCTCGCCACCGACGAGAACTCTGAGTTGAAAAAACAGCTGCCGCAGATGACGGAAGCCGATGTGGAAGACATCGAGAGAGTCATCGACGAGATGAACGAAGGGTTAGAACCATTGAAAAACCTGATAATTCCTGGAGGAAACATCTTGGCGTCGAAATGCCATGTGTGCCGCACGGTGTGCAGAAGGGCTGAGAGAGCTGTCGTAGGCATGAGCCGTCAGCATGAGGTTAATCCTGTGATAATGAGATATTTGAACAGACTCTCCGACATGTTTTTCGTGATGTCAAGAGTCTTTTCCGAAGAGGAAGTGAAGTGGAATCCGCTTTAGCCGTTAGCTATTGGTTGTCAGCTGTTTGACGTTAGGAAATGATATTGTTTTTGAGGGTGTTAAAAAAAATTTGCATTTTTTCTTGACAGAATGAAATTTTATAGTATTTTTGCAGCCCGATAAATAAATAGATAAAATATGTATTGGACATTAGAATTAGCGTCGAAGATGGAGGATGCTCCATGGCCGGCAACGAGAGACGAGCTTCTGGAATGGGCAATGAGGACAGGCGCTCCGCAGGAAGTGATAGAGAATCTTCAGGAGATAGAAGACGAGGGTGACGTTTACGAGCGCATCGAAGACCTCTGGCCTGACTACCCCACGAAGGATGACTTCTTCTTCCACGAAGACGAATACTAAAAACAAAAGAGACTCTCAGCTTGGCTTGAGGGTCTTTTTTTCTTGACACTTTTTCTCATGATGTCGGTTTTTTTATTATTTTTGCGGCTGAAAACGACCTTGCAAACAACAAAATCATGGAAGAATACGAGCAAAATCAAGATTATAACGAGTTTGACAGCCCCGAGCCGCAGCGTCCGGCAGGTCTCACCATCGCCTGCGTGCTGTCGTTCATCAATGCCGGATGGCAGATGTTGAGCAACATCATCATGTTTTTGACTTACAACGTGATGCAAAATCTTCTCAAGGACGAGGATTACCTTGAGATGATGGAGAAGTTCATGCCCGACACCGATGCCATGGAAAACGCCATGATGGCGCAGTTAGCGGTGAGCCGCGTGAGCTATCTCCTCACAGCCCTGCTCTTCGCAGGCTCGTTCCTCGGAGTGTATCATATATGGAGACTGCGCAAGAAAGGCTTCCATATCTATGCCATAGCGCAGATACTGCTTCTCATAGTGTCGGCCCTGTTTGTGACCGGTGTCACGGGCGTGTCGATATGGGGAAGCGTGCTGATGACCGCCATCTGGATCGGAATTTACTATATCTATTACAAAAAAACATTGCAATAATGGCTGATGAAGAGGTGGTGAAGGAACGCCAGAGCATTTTCAAGGAGCGCAAGCACATCACGCTGGGCATGAAGCTCGTGTGCGCCTTCGCGATAACATACTACACGCTGTTTTTCCTCTTCATGACATATATCCTGATAAGATACAACACCGTTTTCGAGCAAAGCTATATCGACAAGAACCTCAACGAAGTGGTGGCGTCGAACCATTACACATTGTTTATTATTGAGTGGGTGCTGTTGGCGTCAATCGTAGTGAGTCTTTTCTTGGTGTTTTTCAAGAAACGTTTCGGCAAGTTCCTTTTCATGATTTTCACAATATTGTTCATCGTGTGCCAGTTTTACACGACATATCCGCCGGCGTGGGAGGTGTATGTCATGGAGATTCTCATCGTGGTGATAATAGCGCCACTGCGGGTTGTGTCGAAATTCACCGACAGAATCCAAATCGAAACACAAAAAATCAACCCTTTTAAAGAAGAAAAATGAACCATATCACATTGTCGGGCGAGTTGGGAAGCGGAAAAAGCACCGTCGCCAGTTACCTTATCAGCAAGATGCCTTTCAAGATAGTGTCGGCCGGACTGTTGTTCAGGCAGCTCGCCGCGAAACACGGCATGTCGGCGAAGGAGTTCAACGAGTTCATCGAGAATGACCCGAAATACGACCATTATGTCGATGACACCATGGCTGAATTGGGAAAAACCGACGAGAAAATCATCTTCGACTCGCGCATGGCATGGCATTTTGTGCCGTCTTCGTTCAAGATTTACCTCTATGTTGACGTCGATACCGCCACCGAGCGTATCTTCAACGACAAAGGTCGTGTGAGTGAGTCGTATTCTGACAAAGAAACGGCACGCCGGGAAATCATCGACAGAAGGAAAAGCGAGCTGCTGAGATACCAGAATTTCTACCATTGCAACCTCGATGACTACAGCAACTACGACCTGGTTGTGGATACCAGCCACGCCACCCGCGAAGAGGTTAACGAATTGGTTTACAATAGCTTCAAGGCTTTTGACGAAGGAAAAGAATACACTAAGATATGGCTTTCGCCAAAGTCATTAATAATAAAAGGTGATGAGTCTGATGCCGACAGTGAAAAATTAATTATCAACAAAAAAGACGGTCAATTCGTCGTTGAGAAGGGCGCAAACAGGGTCAGAAAAGCACTCGAAAATCGTCAAACCCTTGTGGCTGTTGATGTTGTGAAATGTTGATATTTTTGTTGAAAAAAAGATAAAAAAATACGCTCCAAACCGAAAAGTTTTGTATAATTTTGCGATGAGAATAGTGGTAAGATTATGATAAAAAATCCGATAAAAACCGTCGATGAAAATCATAGTGTTTACTAATACAACGAGCAACAATATATAAAACAAACAAGTAGTATGGAGTTTAACCAGGTCTTTATTATCAAGAGAAATGGTAAGCGCGAGCCTTTCTCGGTTGATAAAATTAAAAATGCAATTCAGAAAGCCTTCTTGAGCGTCGGCAGTTTTGCCTCACAGGAGGTGCTAACCAACATCATGAGCCGCGTCAGCATCCACGACGGCATCTCTGTCGAGGAGATTCAGAATCAGGTGGAGAACGCGCTCATGGCGGAGCGTTATTACAACGTCGCGAAATCGTACATCCTTTACCGCCAGCGTCATTATGAAGACCGCGAGGTGAAGGACAAACTCGATTTCCTCATCAACTACTGCAACGCCTCCAACGCGGCGACAGGCAGCAAATACGACGCCAACGCCAACGTCGAGAAGAAAAACATAGCCACACTCATAGGCGAGCTTCCAAAATCTAACTTCATACGCCTCAACCGCCGTATGCTCTGCGACAAAATCAAAGACATGTACGGCAAGGAAGTGGCCGACAAATATACCGACCTGCTGAACCATCACTTCATTTACAAGAATGATGAGACGAGCATCGCCAACTACTGCGCGTCGATCACCATGTATCCTTGGCTCCTCGAAGGCACCAAGTCGATAGGCGGCAACGCCACCCGCCCCACCAACCTCAAGTCGTTCTGCGGCGGGTTCATCAACATGGTGTTCATGGTGTCGAGTATGCTCAGCGGTGCCTGCGCAACCCCGGAGTTCCTCATGTATCTCAACTACTTCATCGGACTTGAATACGGGAAAGACTATTACATTCGCGCCAACGAGGTGGTTGACCTGTCGAACCGCAAACGCACCCTCGACAAAGTCATCACCGACTGCTTCGAGCAGATAGTTTACTCCATCAACCAGCCCACCGGTGCACGCAACTATCAGTCGGTGTTCTGGAACATCTCCTACTACGACAAATATTATTTCAAGAGCCTCTTCGACAACTTCTATTTCCCTGATGGCAGCCAACCCGACTGGCCGTCATTAAGCTGGCTCCAGAAACGCTTCATGAAATGGTTCAACGCCGAGCGTCTCAAGACCGTCTTGACATTCCCGGTTGAGACTATGGCCCTTCTCGCTGAGAACGGCGACATCAAAGACAAGGAATATGCCGACTTCACCGCTGAGATGTACGCCGAGGGTCACTCGTTCTTCACATACGTCAGCGACAGCCCCGACTCCTTGAGTTCATGCTGCCGTCTCCGCAACGAGATTCAAGACAACGAGTTCAGCTACACCCTTGGTGCCGGCGGCGTCTCGACAGGCTCGAAGAGCGTGCTGACCATCAACATGAACCGCTGCATACAGTATGAGGAGCAGAACCAGCTGCCGTTCCTCAGCTTCGTGGAAGAAGTCATCGACCTCATGCACAAAGTGCAGATGGCCTACGACGCTAACCTGCGCTATCTCCGCGACAAAGGTATGCTGCCGCTGTTCGACGCCGGATATATAGCCATCGACCGCCAGTATCTAACAATAGGCGTCAACGGCATCGTCGAAGCAGCAGAATATAAAGGCATTGAGATTAGCGACAACCCCGAGTACCAGCGTTTTGTCGAAGACATCCTCAGCCTCATCGAGAAATACAACAAACAGTACAAGAAACCGGGTCTGATGTTCAACTGTGAGATGATTCCTGCCGAAAACGTGGGCGTGAAACATGCCAAATGGGATAGGGAAGACGGCTATGTGGTACCTCGCGACTGCTATAACAGCTACTTCTATGTCGTTGAGAATCAGAACACTAACGTCCTTGACAAGTTCAAGCTTCATGGCGAGCGTTATATCAAGCACCTCACCGGCGGCTCGGCATTGCACTGCAACCTTGAGGAACACCTCTCGCAGGAACAGTACCGCCAGCTTCTGAAAGTGGCAGCTAAAGAAGGATGTAACTACTTCACTTTCAACATCCCTAATACGGTGTGCAACGACTGCGGACATATCGACAAGCGTTACCTCAAGAAATGCCCGAAGTGCGGCAGCGAGCATCTCGACTACCTCACACGCGTCATAGGCTATATGAAACGCGTCAGCAACTTCTCGCAGGCGCGACAGGTGGAGGCAGGAAAACGTTACTACGCCAAATTTTAACATTCACAATGTTGAAATACTACAACTATGACGTCGTCTTTCAGGAAGTCCCTGACGAGGTGAGTCTGGCGATAAACCTCACCAACTGCCCGAACCACTGCCCCGACTGCCATAGCAAACATCTCTGGGAGGACATAGGCGAGCAACTCACAGAGGATGAACTGAACCGTCTCGTTGAGATTTACAGAGGCGACATCACCTGCGTGTGCATCATGGGTGGTGACGCCTCGAAAAACGAGGTCGAAGCACTCGCACATCATATCAAAAACACGTTGAACCTTAAAGTCGCATGGTATTCAGGCAGATACGACAAGCCTGAGAATATCGGCGACTTTGATTATATCAAATTCGGTCCTTATCTCACCGACAGAGGCGGACTGAAGTCTCCCGACACAAACCAGAGGTTCTACAAAGTGGTCAACGGCGAGCTTGTTGACATTACCTACAGATTTCAACGACGTTAACGATGGAAGGCGGGACGACAAATCATATCGATGTAGCCAAAGTGTTGGCGTCGAAAGGCATCAGACCACGTCGCTGGATGGTGCGTCTGCTCAACCGCTTGCTGCATATCGACGAAATCAACGAATGCCTCGACTTGTATGGCGACAAGGAGGGCGTGGAGTTCGCACAAGCCATCATGAACCATCTCGACATCACCTTCGACTTGCGTCACCTTGAGCGCATCCCGAGAGAAGGCAGTCCCATCATCATCGCCAACCATCCACTGGGCGGTCCCGACGCCATGGCACTCATCGCCGCCGTGGGCTCCGTGCGCGACGACATCCTCTTTCCCGTCAACGATTTCCTGATGTTTATAAAACAGCTCAAGCCTATTTTCGTGCCTATCGACAAGGTGCATGGCAACCGTAACACCGCCGACGGCATCAACGCGGCGTTCGCTGGCGAGAACACCATGCTGTATTTCCCGGCAGGACTTTGCTCACGCCGCGTCAAAGGACAAATCGTTGACCTCCAATGGAAACCGACGGTTATAAGGAAAGCCATACAGCATCACCGCGACCTAATACCGGTGCATATTGAGGCGCGCAACCGACGCCGTTTCTACACCATCGCCAACTGGCGCAAACGGTTAGGCATCAAGTTCAATTTCGAGATGGCGTTGCTCCCGGGCGAGATGTTCGCGCAACGAGGCAAGACCTTCCGCCTGACCGTGGGCGAGCCTATACCGTGGCAGACTCTCAACGATGGCGACACGTCGCAAGCTTGGGCCGACAAACTCCACGACCAAATTTATACCATAAGATAACTTAAACAACAAGAAATCATGGACCTTTCATATATCAATCCGCCTGTTCCGCGCGAGCTTATAAAGGAAGAGCTGACGAAACGTCTTTTCCTGCGTCACACCAACCACGGCGGAAAGGAGATTTACGTCACCACAGCGCATCTCACGCCAAACATCATGCAGGAGATAGGGCGTCTGCGTGAGCTGTCGTTCGCCACCGAAGGCGGAGGCACAGGGAAACCGGTTGACATCGACGAGTTCGACACCTTGTCCGAGCCTTACTGCTTCAAACAACTGTTCGTGTGGGACCCCGACAACGAGGAGATAGTGGGAGGCTACCGTTTCATCCACGGCTCCAACATGTACCGCTCCATCGATGGCTCCATCTTCACGCCTACAGCTGAGCTGTTTCATTTTACCGATGTGTTCACACAGAAATATCTTCCCTACACCCTTGAGTTGGGACGCTCTTTCGTGCAGCCGGCCTACCAGCCCGGCACCGACATCCGCAAGGGTATGTATTCGCTCGACAACCTGTGGGACGGCCTCGGCACCTTGTCGATGGAGATACGCAACACAAGATATTTCTTCGGAAAGATAACGATGTATCCGCACATGAACCGTCAGGCGAAGGATATGATTCTTTATTTCTACCAGAAACATTTTCCCGACAAGGACGGCTTGGTGTGGCCAAAAGAGCCGCTGCAAATCGAGACGGACTACAACAAGCTCCACGAGATGTTCGTCGGACGCAACTACAAGGAAGACTACCAGATTCTGCAACGCTCGGTGCGCGAACTCGGCTCTTATGTGCCGCCGCTCGTCAACGCCTACATGAACCTCTCCTCGACCATGCTCTCGTTCGGGACGGCATATAACCACGCTTTCGGCGAGACCGACGAGACGGGCATTCTTGTGGCTGTCAAAAATATTTATCCCGACAAAAGCGAGCGTCACCTGAAGTCGTATATCACCCGTAACCCGTTGTTTATGAGACGTAAACTGTTTAGGATAAACAGGAAGATAAGCACCCGCCGGAGAATTTTGTTTAAAAATATGGATAAAAAGCAAAAAGAGACGTTGTAACGTCTCTTTTTGCTTCTAAACTAAAAATATGGCCTGTTTTTGTCATTCATTCTGATTGCAAAAATATAGCTTATCCCCGACATGGCATCTCACCATATTTGGTGATTTTATAATTGTTTTGTACCCTATTTTAGTTATTTTCAACATTTTCATATTAGAAAAAACATCTCTGCTACATAAAAAATGTTAATTTTGCAAAAAAATAATCTGTCATGAAGAATTTGTTTTCGGAAAATATGAAAATGGCCGACCTGATCCTCGGCAACTCCAAGCTCCTGCTCATGCTCCCACGCTTCGGCATGGACCTCGGCTTCGGCGACCACAGCATAGCGGAGGTGTGCGCGAAACACAATGTGTCTCCGCAGTTCTTCCTCATGATTTGCAACGTCTATTGCAATGATGACTACACCCCTTCCGCCGCCGACATACAGTCGGTTGACCTCAACGCGCTGATGAGCTACCTCATGGAGTCGCACAGATACTATCTGAACGAACGCATCCCGCATATCGAAGAACATCTCAACCACATCATCGAGGCGTGCATCCCCAAATACGGCCATACTCTGCGCCGCTTCTTCGAAGAATACAAAAACGAGGTGGTTGACCATTTCATCTATGAAGAGAAAAACGTGTTCCCTTATCTTCAGCAGATAGTGGAGAACAACGTGAAATCGGACTACAAAATCAAGGTGTTTCACGAAAACCACACCAATATCGAGGACAAGCTTCTCGATTTGATGAACATCCTGATAAAATACCTTCCTGCCGACGTCTTCCCGAAGGAACGCATAGAGATTGCGATGGATATCAACGAGTTGTCGGACGATTTGATGAGCCATGCACTCATTGAGGAACGTGTGCTTATTCCTTATGTCAAAACTTTGGAGGCGTAAACCATGAAATCAGACAACAAGATAATCATCGTGGAGCCGTCGCCTATGCTGAGCGGCGGTCTCGCACAATATTTCGACGACATCAAACAAGTGTCGGTAGTCTCACAACTCGACAGTACCGACAGGTTAGAGGAGAAACTCGTCTCATATAACCCTGAGATATTGATTATCAACCCGTTGATGGTGGCTTACAACGACATCGAGATGTTTCAAAGGCTGCTCCGTGAGTTTCCAACCGTGATTCCTGTGGCGTTGGTAAGCTCGTTCATCGACAAAAGCGTACTCAAGCAGTTCAAAGAAGTTATCGAGATGACCGATAACAAGCAGAAAGTTGTCTCAAAGATATTTAATCTGTTGACCGACAACAACATATCTCAAGAAAAGAACGATAATGTGGAGCTGTCGAACCGCGAGACAGATGTCCTCGTGGCTCTTGCCAAAGGATTGACTAACAAGGAGATAAGTGACCAGCTGTTCATCTCGGTGCACACCGTCATCACCCATAGAAAGAATATCATCAGAAAAACCGGCATCAAATCAGTCTCCGGCCTCACCGTTTACGCATTGTTGAACAATCTGGTTGACGAAAGCGAGATTTATAAATAGTCTTTAGTCTTTAGTCGTTAGTAGTAATAAAAAGACTAAAGACTAACGACTAACGACTAACGACTTTATTCGCGCTCACGTCGTGCGACTCGTGTAATGATAATATCAGCAGGACAAAAGAAAGTCCGACTACGAGCCTTACATCAAGCCCGATTCCGCAACAAATCTTTCGATGACAAAAAACCCTATATGGATTCGATCTCGAATGGCTAATAGCTAATGGCTAATGGCTAATAGCTAATGTCTAATGGCTTCCCCATACCCCGCTCTCACCGCCTTGATGTTAAGGTCAACCACCTCTTGGCCTTTCTTGCCGAAGATATGTGTTATGGCCTCTTCCACCTTGGCGAGCTCAATGCCGAGATATGGAATGGTAGCTCCAAGAAGCACCATGTTGGAACGTGCCTTAAGTTGTTTTGCAATCTCGCTGGCGTCGAATGAAACCACATGTGGGAGTTTCTTCAACTCGGCATTCACCTTCTCGATGTCAGGGTAGTTGCTGATGTTGACGAACGGGTCGGAGTTGGTTATCACCCAACCTTCCTTGCTAAGCCATGGCAGATAGCGCAGAGCCTCCATCGGTTCGCTCGACAGTATTATGTCTGCCTTGCCTTCAGGTATGACATCGGCGAAGATAGGCTCGTCCGACAGACGCAGATGCGAGAACACCGAGCCACCGCGCTGCGACATGCCGTGGATTTCCGATTGTTTCAAGTTCATTCCCATGTTGAGGGCGGCATCTGAGATGATTTTGGCGACTGACACTATGCCGTCACCGCCGACACCACACAAAACGATATCTTTTTTCATATTTTTCTGGATTTAAAAATTAAAAATTTAAAATTCAAACATTTATTTCTTCAAATGTTTCTTCAACTCGACGATGCAGGTGCGGTGAGGTATGATTACGGAGACACCGTTGTAATTCACCTCTTCCTCGATGATTCTCACGTTCTCGTCGTGGTTTTTAGGCAACGGCACTATGTCGCGGATATGTTCAGGCTCCACACCGAGACCCTCGCAGATGCGGCGGATCTTGTTGTTTGCCGACGAAGGCTGTCCGCCCGTCATCGCCGTGATGTCGTTGTCGAGAATCATTATCACCACATTGGCTTTTTCGTTGACGCAGTCCAAGAGACCTGTCATGCCGCTGTGACCGAAGGTGCCGTCGCCTATCACCGCCACAGATGGGAAGATGCCCGCTTCCGAGGCTCCCTTGGCCATGGTGATGGACGCTCCCATGCACACCGTGGTGTTGATGGCTCCCATGTTGAATCCCAAGGTGTAGCACCCGATGTCGCCAAACACCTTGCCACCTTTATGGTTGGCCATGACAGCGTTCAAGGCAGTGTAACTGTCGATGTGAGGACATCCCTGGCACAGCGCAGGAGGGCGGTTGGTGACAACATCCGGAACACTGAACGTCGCCTCTTTCTTCATTTCCAACGCATTTGCAACCTTCTCGGCGTTGAGCTCTCCGTCGCGGCGTATGGTCTCGTCAAGACGGCCTCTCACTTTCTTTCCCTTGCCGAGGAAGCCTTTTATCTGCTCCTCCACGAAAGGCTGTCCGTCTTCGAGCACGAGAATCTCGTCGCATTCGTCATAAAGACGGTTAATCATGTTGTATGGCAGGGGATATTGCGTTATCTTCACCACCGGATACGGGCATTTCCCGTCAGGGAAGTTCTCCATGAGATAATTATATGCTATGCCCGTGGTGATGATGCCTAATCTCTTGTCATCGCCGTCGATGAATTTGTTATATCCTGATTCTTCTGACACTTTAGTGAATGTCGGCTGTTTGTCTATCAGCTGTCTGTAAAGACGTTTGGCGTTGACGGGGAGTAGCACGAATGACTTCGCGTCGGCAGGCTCTGTCAGCTCGTTCTGTTTGCGGGCCGGTCTCAGCGTGACGCCTGCGCGGCTGTGTGCCAAACGTGTAGGGATGCGGTAAAGCACCGGCGTGCCAAGCTGCTCGCTCAGCTCAAAGCCGTAATGCACCATGTCGTATGCCTCTTGCTGGTTCGAGGGCTCCAGCATCGGTATCATAGCCCAATGACCATAGAAACGGCTGTCTTGCTCGTCCTGCGATGAGAACATGCTCGGGTCGTCGGCGACGACAACCAACACTCCTTTCGTGCCTATGATGGCGGCGTTCATAAACGGGTCGCCACACACGTTAAGGCCCACATGCTTCATACATGTCATGGCTCGTTTTCCGGCGTATGCCACACCTAAGGAAGCCTCAAGAGCCGTCTTCTCGTTGGCGCACCAGTTGGCTCTCACACCAAGCTCCTTGGCTTGTTTAGAGTTTATCACATACTCCGTAATCTGTGTTGAAGGAGTGCCAGGATAACTGTTGATGGCACTGCCTCCGGCATCGATAAAGCCTTGTGCAATCGCTTCATCACCAAGTAATAAGATTTTATTCATGACTATATTTTTAATTTGAAATTATTGACCCAATCCGATATAATTCGGCAAATTTATGAAATTTTTTTCACATGGTGATACGTTTTCAGATAATAATGCAAATAATTTTTAATTTGGCCTCCGTATCAAAAAAAGTTGTATATTTGCAAGTTTATTGGCAAAATTATGAAGAAACTTATAACAAGCGACGACCTTGTACGGTATTTCAAATGGAGCCGGATAACCAAGCCTTTTGTGGCTTTGGCGTTGAATATCATAGGGTTCCGTACGATAAACCGTCTGTATTCTCCTTCCGCCGACCTGAAAAACAAGGAGTTTACCGAGGATATGCTGCGCCGTTATAACACCACATACGACATCAATGAGAACGAGATGAACTGCATCCCCAAGGAAGGTCCGTTCATGCTCGTGTGCAACCATCCGTTCGGTGCCATCGAAGGCATCATTCTCTACGACGCTGTCGCGAAAGTGCGTCCCGACTTCAAGATAATGGCTAATTTCATCCTCGGGTTCATCCCGAACCTGAAAGACGTCTTTTTCTCTGTCAACCCGTTTGAAAACAACCCGGAGTTTGGGAGCAGCACAAGCGGCACCAAGGCCTCGCTGATGCAAATCATTAACGGTCACGGCCTCGGGGTGTTCCCCGCAGGCGAGGTGGCGCGCTATCATGGCCACGACTACCCGGAGGACATCGACTGGTCGCCGGCCGTGGCGAAGATTATACAAAAGACCAAGGTGCCGGTGATACCTGTCTATTTCGACGGGAACAACTCCCGCAAATTCTATTTCTGGGCCAAGATTTATTCGATGTTTGCCACCGTGCGTCTCGTGAAAGAGCTTCTCAACAAACGTAACAAGAAGATTGTCATGAAGATAGGCAAGCCTATCCTTCCCACGGAGGTGGCTCAGTACGAGACCCCGCAGGCGTTGGCCGCTTATCTCAAAAACCGCAGCTATGCCTTGCAAGCCAATATCGCCGACGAGAGCAAACACTTCCGCTCCAGGGTGTCCGACCCCATCGACGCGCCGTTCAGAGCCTCCACGCTGGCACGCGAGCTGAACGCCATCAGGGAAGAGTCTCTGCTCTTCAAGACATCCGACTTTGAATGCTATCTCGCTGATTATGACAAGATTCCGCATGTGATGCACGAGATGGGACGCCGTCGCGAAGAGGCATTCCGCGCCGTGGGCGAAGGCACAGGAAAAAGCATAGACACCGATAACTACGACACCTATTATAAACATCTTATCCTCTGGGACGCGAAAGAACAGACCATAGCCGGCGGCTACCGCATAGGAATAGGCAATGAGATATTTGAGAAATACGGCACCCGCGGCTTCTACGTTGACTCGCTGTTTAACATCGACCCGCAATTCGAGCCATATCTCAAAGAGACTATCGAACTTGGCCGCTCTTTCGTGTCCGTTGATTATCAGAAGGATTTGCTGCCTCTGCTGCTCCTCCTCAAAGGTCTGATGGAGACAATCATGAGATACCCCGAGATGAATTATTTCATCGGACCGGTGAGCATCAGCAGCTGGTACCCTAAATTCTACCAGAGCCTTATGGTGTATTACGTCACCACAAAACACACCAATGAGGAAATGACCAAGTTGTTCCATCCTAAAACGCCGTTTGTGCCGGACTTCAACAAATGCGACGTGCAGGTGCTGATGGAGAAAAACATGGAGACAACCGACAAATTCGACCGTTATCTGATGAAACTCAGCAATGGCGACTATCGTATGCCGACGCTGTTTAAGAAATATCTGAAAATCAACTCCAAGTTCTTGTGTTTCAATGTTGACCCCGACTTCAACGACACCCTCGACGGACTGCTCCTGCTTAAGTTCACCGACTACCCGAAGGAAGAACTTGACATGATGCTCAAGGACATAGAGGAGGAAGACCGCCCTGCATATTACAAACGTTTCGGTAAGATATAAACGCCATCGCTGACGCAAAAAAGACACCTCGGCAAAGACATTTTGTCACGTTTCATTATATTATTGGAAAATAATCGTTTTGGTACGATATTTGATGGGAAGTCGTTGATGGAAAAAAACAACGGTTATTAAGGAGTAGCGACAATAATGGAATATAAAGATTATTATAAGGTTTTAGGTGTCGAGCGTTCAGCGACGCAAGACCAAATCAAGAAGGCGTACCGCAAGCTCGCAGTGAAATATCATCCCGACAAGAACCCGGGCGACAAGGCGGCGGAGGAGAAGTTCAAGGAGATTTCGGAGGCTTACCAGGTGCTTGGCAACGAGGATTCACGAAAGAAATACGATGAGATAGGTGCCAACTGGAAACAGTACGAAAACATGAATTACGGCGGACATGGCTTCCGGGGCTTTGAGGGTTTTGAGGGCTTCGGCGACAGCGGGTTCTCTGACTTCTTCGACATGTTTTTCGGCGGCAGCGGAGGCTTCGACATCGGTGGCATCAATTTCGGGGGTACCCGAGGCAGGACACGCACAAGGGCAATGAAAGGCCAAGACCTGACGGCTACCATCGACATGACGCTACGTGAGGCCTACGCCGGCTCGCAGAGGATGTTCAAAGTGGGCGGCGAGACTATCAAAATAAGTATCAAGCCGGGGGTGAGAGACGGCCAGACCTTGAGGGTGAAAGGCAAAGGTCAACCCGGTGTCAACGGAGGCGAGAACGGCGACCTGCTGATGAAGATTCATATCTTGCAAGACCCTGTGTATCAACGTGATGGCGACGACCTGACAAGAACCGTCAACATCGACGTATATACCGCCATCCTCGGCGGAAAAGTGGAAATCGACACCATGAAAGGCAACGTCAACGTGCCGATAAAACCGCAGACGCAAAACAACAGCATACTCCGGCTGAAAGGCCTCGGGATGCCACATTACGACAAGGACGGCGCAGGAGCACTGCTGCTGAAAATACAGATAATACTGCCTAACCATTTCTCGGAAAAAGAACTCGAACTCATCAGAAAAGCAAAAGAGTCATAATTTGATAAATTTTGTTGTGTCATAATCAAAAATTCATTATCTTTGCACGTTTTATTTGCAAAATTGGTTGGATAATGAAATTGTTTATGATGAGGACAAAAAATATCTTTTTGCTGGCTGTCATGATGATAATCAGCCTGATGGCATATTCCCAGGGCGACAACTCTATTAAAGGGTTCGTTTACGATAAGGCGAATGGCGAGCCGGTGATGTTTGTCAACGTTTACCTTAAAGGCACCACTATGGTCTCGACCACCGACATCAACGGATATTTCAGCCTCACGCGCATCCCCGACGGCAGCTACACCTTGATGGTGACGTCGATAGGCTATGACACCATCAGCGAGAATGTCACGTTGAAGAACAACGAGATTTTAAACAAGAAATACAACATCCAGGAGGCCGCCATACAGCTCGCGGCGGTGAATATCAGTGCCGACAAGATAGAGGCGAAGACTGAAACCAAGACCTCGGTGGTGTATATCACGCCGAAGACCATCACCAAGATCCCATCGGTAGGCGGTCAGGCCGACCTTGCGCAGTATCTGCAAGTGATTCCCGGCGTGGTGTTTACCGGTGACCAGGGCGGACAGCTTTATATACGAGGCGGCTCACCTATACAAAACAAGGTGCTTCTCGACGGTATGATAGTGTATAACCCGTTCCACAGCATAGGGCTTTTCTCGGTGTTCGACACTGACATCATCAGAAACGCCGAGGTATATACGGGAGGCTTCGGCGCGGAATACGGCGGACGTGTGTCGTCGATAATGGACATCACCACACGTGACGGCAACAAGAAACGCATCTCGGGCAAGATAGGCGGCACCACCTTCGGCGCCAAAGTGATGGTAGAAGGCCCGCTGAAAAAAGCCAAGAAAGACGACGATATGTCGGTGTCGTTCATTGTGTCGGCGAAAAACTCGTATCTCGAGCAGACAAGCCAGTCGATATACGGCGGTTTCCTCAACGACGAGGTGTTGCCGTATAACTTCCAGGACATCTACGGCAAGGTGTCGATGAACTCATCTAATGGCAGCAAAATCAATGTGTTCGGATTCAGCTTCAACGACCAGGTGAACAACTACCAGTCGATTTCCGACTTCAGCTGGGTGTCATACGGCGGCGGCACCAATTTTGTGCTTATCCCGGGAAAATCGCCGGTCCTCATCGAAGGCAACCTTGCGTATTCGAAATATGACGCCACCCTGTCGGAGTCGAACAACCCGGGACGCTCAAGCTCCATCGACGGATTCAACGCAGGATTCACTTTCTCATATTTTCTCGGCAAAAACACCTTGAAGTATGGCATCGAGATGCTCGGATTCAAGACCATCTTCGACTACACGAAGTCGAACGGCATACATCTGAACCAGACCGAAAACACCACGGAGCTCGGCGCTTTCCTGAAATACAAATGGCAGCTCAACAAGTTCATCATCGAGCCGAGCATACGCATCCAATGGTACGCCTCCTTAGCTGAGATATCGCCAGAACCTCGTATCGCGATAAAATACAACGTCAACGAATGGCTACGTATCAAAGCCGCGGCGGGAATGTATTCACAGAACCTCATCGCAGCCAACAGCGACCGCGACGTGGTCAACTTGTTCTATGGATTCTTGTCGGGACAAGACAACATCCCGAAGAAATTCAACGGCAAAGAAGTCACAACGAAATTACAGAAAGCCAATCATTATATCATGGGCGCGGAGTTGGATGTGATTGATAATGTGACAGTTAACATTGAAGGTTACTTCAAGGACTTCCGTCAGCTCACCAACATGAACCGCAATCAGATTTATTCGGAGATGAATCATCCCGACGACGTCTCCGAGATAGAATGGCGCGACTTCATGATTGAGAACGGCAAGGCATACGGCGTCGATTTCTCGGTGAAATATGAGTTTATGAGATGGTATGTGTGGGCGGCTTATTCGCTGGCTTACGTCAACAAAAACTACGAGAAGGCATCGGGTGAGCTTGTCAACTACCGCACCCACTACGACCGCCGTCATAATGTCAATGTGATGGTGACCTACAGCGGAGGCTCCCGCCGTCAGTGGGAGTTCAGCGGCCGCTGGAACGTAGGCTCAGGCTTCCCATTCACACAAGTCAGCGGGTTCTATGAGCACTATCAGTTCGACGACATGGGCATGAGCATCATCCAGAACAACGGCGACCTCGGCATCATCTACGGCGAGCTTAACAAAGGCCAGCTGCCATGGTATCACCGCCTCGACCTCGACGTGAAACGCAAATTCTGGTTCGGCGACCATATCGTACTTGAAGCCGATTTCAGCGTCACCAACGTGTATAACCGCAACAATATCTTCTATATCGATATAATCACAGGCGAGGAAATATATCAGTTGCCACTGATGCCAAGCTTGGGTCTGACCTTAACGTTCTAAAAATGACAAAACCCTCTTTGAAAAAGATACCGCACGAGATGACAATACACGGCCATACTCGTGTGGATAACTATTATTGGCTCAACGAGCGCGAAAATCCTGAAGTGTCGGACTATCTGAAAGCTGAGAACGATTACCAGGAAGAGATGATGAGACATACTGAACCGCTTCAGAATCAATTGTTTGAGGAGATAACAAGCCGTATCAAGCAAGACGACATGTCGGTGCCAGTGAAACACAAGGGCTATTGGTATTATTCACGATACGAAGAAGGGATGGAATATCCGCTGTATTGCCGCCGCCCCGTCATTCCGAGCGTAGCCGAGGAATCTACTGCAAAAGAGCAGATCCTTCTCAACGGCTATGAGATGTCGAAAGGCTACGCTTTCTTCGACGTGGGCGGATATAGCATCAGTCCTGATAACTCATTGATAGCCTACAGCATAGACACCGTGAGCCGCCGACAATACCAGATCTTTGTCAAAGATATAGCGACAGGCAAGATGTTTCCTGAAGTCATCAGAAACACCTCCGGCAACATGGTGTGGGCCAACGACAGCAAGACGATTTTCTACACCGTGAAGGATGAGTCGCTGCGTCCGTTTCGTGTGATGCGCCATGTGGTTGGCACCGACCCAAACGATGATGTCGAGGTGTATCGGGAAGACGACGCCACATTCTGTGCTTTCGTAAGTAAAACAAAATCAGAGAGATACATAGTAATAATCATTGAAAGCACTCTTACGTCGGAGATTCGTTTCATTGATGCCGACCATCCCGATGATGAGTTTAAGGTCTTCCAGCAACGCCGGCACGACATGCTTTACGGCATCGGGCATTACGGCGACTATTTCTATATCCTCACCAACGCTGATGGTGCCAAGAACTACAAACTGATGAAAACGCCTGTCAACGCCACCGGAAAAGAGCATTGGCAAGAGGTCGTCCCACACCGTGATGACGTGTTGATTGAGGATTTCGACCTGTTCTCCGACTTCATGGTCGTTGAGGAGCGCACGAAAGGTCTTGTGAATCTGAGAGTTATGTCATGGGACGGCAAAACCGACTATTATATCAATTTCGGAGAGCCTGCCTATACCGTTGAGACTTCAGCAAATCCTGAGTTTGAGACACATCTGCTAAGATATGTATATACATCTATGACGACGCCCGCCTCTGTGTATCAATATGATATGAAAAAGCAGACGACGGAGCTGCTGAAACGACAGGAGATCGTAGGAGGCTATGAGCCATCGGATTATGTCACAGAAAGACTTTACGCACCTGCAAAAGACGGAGTCGAGGTGCCAATCTCATTGGTTTACAAGAAAGGACTTGTGAAAAACGGAGATAATCCCTTGGTTTTGTTCGGCTATGGCTCGTATGGCAACAGCGTTGACGCCTATTTCTCGACGGCACGTCTGAGTATGCTTGACAGAGGCTTCGTGTGGGCCATCGCACACATCCGCGGAGGCGAGGAAATGGGCAGATGGTGGTATGAAGACGGCAAACTGCTGAAGAAGAAAAACACCTTCACAGACTTTATCGCCTGCGCTGAATATCTTGTAAGTCAGGGGTTTACGAATAACGGTAAAATGTTCGCTATGGGTGGCAGCGCTGGCGGGCTTCTGATGGGCGCGGTGGCCAATATGGCTCCTCAGCTGTTCAGAGGCATCATAGCCCAGGTGCCTTTCGTAGATGTGGTGACGACCATGCTCGACGACAGCATTCCGCTCACGACAGGCGAATACGACGAATGGGGTAACCCTAACGAAAAAGAATATTACGACTATATTTTATCGTACTCGCCATACGACAACGTGGAGGCGAAAGATTATCCGGCAATGCTTGTAACCACTGGACTTCACGACAGCCAAGTGCAGTATTGGGAGCCGGCGAAATGGGTGGCGAAGCTGCGCGAACTCAAGACCGACAACAACCCTTTGTACCTGCGTACTGAGATGGATTTCGGTCACGGTGGCGCGTCGGGAAGGTTCGAACCATTCCACGAGGTGGCGATGGAATACGCTTTTATACTTGACTTGCTTGAAAAATGATAATATACCAGCTTTTTCCACGTGTTTTCGGTGCAACGCCGACAAAACGATGTGGCACTTTCAGCGACATCAACGATGATGCTATTGAGAGAATCAAGTCGTTGAGCGTCAGCCATATATGGCTTACAGGCGTGATAAGGCACTCGGGCTGGCGCGATACCAACCCTGCGGTGACAAAAGGCAACGCCGGCTCACCTTACGCTATCGTCGATTACTACGACATCGACCCCGACCTCGCGGATAATGAGGCTGATAGGATGAAAGAGTTTGAAGAGACAGTGCAACGTATTCATTCTCATGGACTTAAGGTGATTATCGACTTTGTGCCCAACCATCTCGCACGCGAATATAAAGGCGATTTCACTGACGAGAATTTTTACGTCCTGCCAAATCAGAAATTTGTGGCTCCTATTGAAAACACCGGCAATTACTATGAGTTTCCGGCAAAAGCCACCGGAAACGACGTGTTCTCGCCTACACCTTCGCCTACCGACTGGTACGACACCGTGAAGCTGAATTACACCAATCATGACACTTGGCGTAAAATGTTGAAAATCATAGAGTTCTGGTGTTCCAAAGACGTCGATGGCTTCCGTGTCGATATGGCGGAGATGGTGTCAGTGGAGTTTTGGCGCTGGGCTATTGTGGAACTGCGTAAGTCATTCAACGTCATCATGATAGCAGAGATTTACCAGCCACAGCTGTATCAGAGTTATCTCAATGCAGGCTTCGATTATCTTTACGACAAGGTGGGACTATATAACACTTTGGAAAATATTTTTCGTTACGGTCAGCGAGCCGACACCATTTCCGATGTGTGGAAAAACCTTAACGGATTGGATGACAAGATGTTACGTTTCATGGAAAACCACGATGAGATGCGGTTGGCATCAAAATTTTTCATGAAAGAAGCAAAAAACGCGTTTCCTTTTGTCGCCATTGCCGCTCTGATGAACCGTGGACCGTTCATGATTTACAACGGGCAGGAATATGGCGAAAACGCAGAGGATTCCGATAACGGCAGGACATCTATTTTTGATTACGTGCACATGCAATCAATGCACCGTAGATACGATGTGCACATCGTCTCTGAAATATACGAATTTTATCGTAAATTATTGAATTTCAGAGAGAAAAGTGCTGCGATACAGAAAGGCGCGTTTTACGACCTGATGTGGGCGAATCCGTGGTATAATGATTTCGACCCGCAATATGTTTATGCGTTTATGCGTTATTATGGAGATGATAAGTTGCTGATTGTCATAAACTTCAATTTGACTGAGAAGAAAAATGTAACGGTGACAATACCGGAAGATGCGAGAGAATTGATAGGTGGTTGCAATGAAAAATATAATGTTGAATTAAAACCGGGAGAATGTCGGATTGTTGATTTGTAATTCTGACTTCTGACTTCTGGCTTCTAACTTCTTTAAAATATGAAAATCGTTGAAAAAGACAGTTGGTTGAATCCTGTGGCCGACAAGGTGCAGGAACGTTATAATCGTTATTTGAACAAGTTGCATCTCATTGAGAACCAATATGGCAGTTTGTGCACGTTTGCCACGGCTTATATGTTTTTCGGCTTTCATTATGACCGTGTTCGCCGTGGCTGGTGGTACCGCGAATACGCCCCGGCAGCACATTATCTGTCGCTTTTCGGTGATTTCAACGACTGGAACCGCTATGCCAATCCCCTTGAAAACGACGGTCACGGAGTGTGGACGATTTTCTTGCCCGACGCGGAGTATAAGGACAAACTCGTACACGGCAGCCTTCTGAAAGTCATCGTGCAGTCGAGCATCGGCGAACAGGAACGCATCCCTGTATATGTTAATAAGGTGTTGCAAGACGATACCACAAAAGATTTCGCGGCACAGTTTTGGAATCCGAAACAACCATATATCTTTGAAAACCAATCACCTGTACTGAATGATGAACCTCTGCTCATCTATGAGGCACATGTCGGTATGGCACAGGAAAAAGAAGGTGTAGGCACATATAACGAGTTCATTGCCAATGTGTTGCCTCGCATCAAAGATGGTGGCTACAACGCTGTGCAGCTCATGGCTATAGCCGAGCATCCTTATTATGGCTCGTTCGGCTATCATGTGTCTAATTTCTTTGCCGCTTCCTCGCGTTTCGGTACTCCTGAAGAATTGAAAAAACTTGTGGATACAGCTCATGGCATGGGTTTGCGTGTCATAATGGACCTTGTGCATTCGCATACGGTGAAAAATACTCGTGAAGGTATAAATCTTTTCGATGGCACTGAATATCAATATCTTAAACCAGGAAGAGAAGGCGAACATCCACAATGGGACTCAAAACTCTTTGATTATGGGAAAACAGAAACGCTTCAGTTGTTGCTTTCCAATGTGCGCTATTGGCTTGACGAGTTTCATTTCGACGGGTTCCGTTTTGACGGTGTGACCTCGATGCTTTACAAAAACCATGGAATTGATACTGTTTATGATTCGCCTTGGCAATATTTCGGCGATAATATTGATAACGACGCCGTAACATATCTTCAGCTTGCTAATAATTTGATTCATAACATTGATAATCAATATGTTACAATAGCAGAAGACGTGAGCGGCATGCCTGGTTTATGTGCCCCGATAGACGATGGTGGCATTGGTTTCGACTATCGTCTCGGCATGGGACTGCCCGATTTCTGGATTAAAGTTTTGAAAGACCAACCGGAAGAGCAGTGGAACATGCACGAGTTCTTTTTCACCATGACAAATCGTCTGCCTGACGTGAAGACCATAGCATACGCGGAGTCGCACGACCAGGCACTCGTGGGCGATAAAACGTTGGCATTCAGGCTTATGGACAAGGAGATGTACACCGCTATGGACAAGGCGTCGCCGAATCTAATCATCGACAGAGGAATCGCTCTGCACAAGATGATACGGCTCTTCACCATCGCTCTCGGCGGCGACGCCTGGCTCAACTTCATGGGCAACGAGTTCGGACACCCGGAATGGATCGACTTCCCGAGATACGACAACGGATGGAGCTATAAATATGCAAAACGCCAATGGTCACTGGCAGATAACAGCTGTTTGAAGTATCATTGGCTCGGTGATTTCGACAAGGCAATGATAGATTTTGTGAAGAAAACAAAGGTGATGCAGGCGGCTCCAGCATGGCTATTAAACGCTGACGAAGACAATAAAACAATTGTGTTTGAAAGAAACAATCTGATTTTTGTATTTAATTGGGGACAAAAATCTCTTCCCGATTATAGAATAAATGTGAAGCAGACCGGCGATTATAAAATCATTCTCACCACTGACGAAAAACGTTTCGGAGGCTTTGAAAACATTGATAGAAACGCCATATTCCCATCTGAGAAAAATAATGATGAGGTCACGATGAGAATCTATAATGTGGCAAGGACAGCGACAGTTTATCAGGCCAAACAATGATGTTTTTTTCAAAAAAACGGATGCGGAATTGAAAAATAATTTGTATTTTTGCCAAAATTAAAGTGCAACTTTAATTTTGGCTGATTAAAACTTAAGTGTATGTATAACAGAGAGTTAGGTAAGGAACTTTTACGTCTTAAAAGATATTTTCCTGTAGTTGTGGTGACCGGACCACGGCAATCTGGTAAAACAACTTTATGTAAAATGACGTTTCCAGACTATGGATATGTGAATTTGGAAGACGAGATTGTCAGGGGAGAATTATCGATGTTGCGTAAGGAATTTTTCTTGGCAAAAGGCAATTTGATAATTGACGAAGCTCAAAATATGCCGGAGATATTTTCGATAATTCAGGTTTTAGTTGATGAAAACCCACATTTGCGTTACGTCATAACAGGCAGTAATAATTTCTCTCTTATGCAGAATATAACCCAGTCGATGGCTGGACGTGCCGCTTTGCTGACGTTGTTGCCGCTTTCTTTTGCCGAACTCACTCGTCATGACAAGTCTGTTGGCACCGATGCAATGATGTTGCGAGGTTTTTATCCGGCAGTATTGGCAAAAAAAATCCCGATACAAGATGCATACAGACAATATTATAATACATATTTGCAGCGTGACATTATGCAGGTTATGAACGTGAAGAATTTGGATGAGTTCAGACGTTTCGTGGTGTTATGCGCATCCAGGGTCGGAACAGAGTCTAATGCACAAGCAATATCAAATGAAATAGGGGTTTCAATTTCAACTGTGCAGTCGTGGTTCAACGTCCTTGAGGCTTCATATATCTCATTCCATATCCAGCCATTTTACCGAAATATCGGCAAACGGCTCGTTAAGAAGCCCAAATTATATTTCTTCGATACAGGTTTGGTTTGCTATCTTCTTGGTATTCATAATGTTGAACAATTGTCTGTTCATCCTTTGAGAGGTCAGATTTTTGAAAATATGGTGGTAGGTGATATGCTGAAATCCATTTATAACAAAGGACAAGATAACAACCTTTATTTCTATCGTGACAAATCACAACACGAAATTGACATAGTGCAGCAGGATGCACAATATCTTAAAGCATACGAAATAAAGTCAGCGCAATTGATTCACACTGACTTTTATAAAAACTTGAATTATTTCAGGAATCTTTTCGGTGATGACGTGGTTTCTACACAAGTCATATACACTGGAGAAGAAGTAATGCCTATAGCGAATAACGGTTATGTAAACTATATGAATATCATATAGTTATAACTATTTGCATCCTTCGCATCCGCTGTCGCAGTTACCACCGCAGCCGCAGTTGCAACCGCCTCTCATGTCTTCCTCGCGCAGCTCGCGCACGTTGAGAATCTCGCCCTCGAAATACAGCGGCACACCCGCTAACTGGTGGTTGAAGTCGATTTCAACAAGCTCGAGACTCACTTTCTTAATAGTTCCCGGCATGATGTTGCCGTCGCCTACGTTGAATTGCAAGGTGTTGCCTTCTTTGCAAAGCTCGCTGAGTTTGCCGTTCTCGTCGATAAACATGTCTTTTTTCACGGTATAAATCATCTCCTCGTTACGCTCGCCGTAGCCTTCGGCGGGAGTGAGGTGGAAACCGAAGGTGTCGCCAGGCTCAAGTCCTTGCAGGTTCTCCTCAAAGCGGGGCAGGAACATTCCGTGTCCGAAAATGCCCTCAAGCGGGTACTCTTTCGTGGCTTGGTCAATGACCGCGCCGTCTTTTGTGTCGTTGTGTAACGTGTAAGTCAACGTTACCACTGTGTTGTTTGCTACTTTCATTTTAATAAACTCCAAATATTTTTCTTAATAACCATTCTATTGTAATGAGTCCTAAGATGATGAAAAACAACCACTTGATATTGATAAGCTCGTCGTATCGTGTCTCTTGTCGTGCAATGGATGTTATTCTCTCATCGTTTTCCAAATCTTTTGTAAGTTGTTGAATATCAGCGATATAATAATGTTTGCCGTTTGTCATTTGTGCCAATGTGCGCATCCGCTCGACGTCGGCGGTCAGATTTTGAGCCTCCACGCCCACGGTCTCAACTGTAAAAGTGCCGTCGGCGGCATATTCTATGCCGCCGAGTGTGGCATGCGCCCGGTAGGAATATATGCCCTCGGGCAGCATCCCGATGTTAAGGTTGTAGTTGTTGTCACCCTTTGAGAACACATATTCATACGACTTGCCGGCACTCCTTATCATGATATGCAAATCCGCGTCATTGAGCAGCTCCCCGCCCGGATTGCGCAACTCGGCTGTCAACGTGATGCTCTCGGTGTTGAGATAGCTCTCTTTGTGGTTGACAGTCAGTTCCTTATCTTTTTCGGTGAGCAGATATTTCACCGTCTTGCTGAAAATCTCGTTGAAGCCGTCGTTGTTTTTACGATGGTAATATTCATAGAGTTTCCAGCGCCAGCAACCTGTTCCGAACAAGAATGCGTGTTTGTTGCCATCGCTGTCGTTGGCGAAGGCGAGGAGCGGATTAGCTGTCTCCAAATCCATGATGTTCATGTTAAACAGCTCGTCGTGGCGTCCGTTGAACACAATCTCGGAATGCGGCAGCGAGAGCGGCGGGAAGGCACTCGTCTGATTCTTGATGTCAGAGGCGATGGTGAACAGCCCGAAACCGCTGTTGTGTCTCGCCCTGATGTCGAGGTTGGTGTTTGTCGCCCCATGTCGGATGCTGACGATGTCCTGCGATGCGTTAAACGCCTCATAATCAGTGCCTGCGCCGATGATTGTCAACGACGGTATGGGTGTTTTCATCGCGGTTTGATGCAAAATCACCAAATCATAGTCCCGGAGCGACTCGGTTATTTGTGCTTGTGCGTCTCCCGTGGGGAGTCCGTCATCAAACAGCGTCTCGAACTCATAATGGTCGTCCAAGGCCGATTTTATCGCTGCAATGTCGGGATGCGGTGCCTTGGCGATGCATAGGATGCGGTATTTTTTGTCGGTCACGGTGATGAAGACGCGTCGTGACGACAGAGACGCGCCGTCACGCGTATTCACAACAATATCAATCTGTTTAGTTCCCTCGTCGCCGGAATCAACGTTGAAATCAAAGGTTCTGGAAAATCTGTTGGAGCTGACGGGCACCATCACGTTTTCAACCTCAACGCCATCTAATTTTACCGTGACATTCATGTCTTCGCCCTTGTTATTCAAGGCGTTGGCGGTGACACGCAGCGGAAACAGCATATTCGCCTGGACGGTTTTGTTGTATCTCACGTCGGTTATCGTCATGTTTGGATATGCCATGGTGTCGCCAAGCGTGACGGAATATATCGGAAAAGGATGGTTTTCGATAGTCAGTTCGGGGTTAACCCCTTGATTTACAATGCCGTCAGAAAGCAAGACCACTGCTCCGACGTTTTTCTTGTAATATTGTCGGGAAATAGTATTCAAAGCGTTGCTTATATTGGTGTACTGCTCTGAGAAACGGTCATTTCGACCGATCGATTGCCCTCTGTCATTTCGACCGACCGAAGGGAGTGGAGAAATCTCCTGATGACAATTCTGACCGAATGTAAAATAATCAATTTCATACTTCTCGCCAAGAGTATTTGCAATGCTTTCAATGAGATGCGGGTACTGTTCCCTGTAAAACATCGAGTCTTTGGTCATGACAATTGAAGCTGAATTATCCTGCGCGACAACGATTATCGGTTTCTCTATCTTGTTGGTTCTCTGCCTGATATAAGGATTGATAAACAGCATCACGATGGCGGCCGTGACTATCGTTCTTAAAGCAAAAAGCAAAATGGTCAGTCCTTTGCCGTATTTTTTTGAGAAAAGATACAGCAGCGACGCGTAAACCAATCCTATTGCCAATGCCAATATAACCGACCACATTTCCTGTTAAGAAAATTTTTGCAAAGATAATAAATTTTTGAATACAGAAACCAGATGTAGATACGCATCCCATATCAGGAATTTTATCTGTCTTTGCACGCATAAGTTGCGTTTTTGTCCGGAATCCATAATCGGGAAATATTTTTTATAAAAAGTTGACTTTTTGAAAAAAATGCTTATCTTTGCAAATCATTCTTTAAAATTTTTAGTCTTATGAAAACAAATTTATTCAAAGCACTTGTCAGTGCGGTTATTTTTAGTATGCTTGGCATTGTCGCGTTTGCGCAATGCGATGTCACCATTGGTCCCGGGGAGATTTTTCTCGAGGATTTTGAGAGCGGGAATCTGGATTGCTGGACTATCGAGTCGAATGGAGGCGCGATATGGGATATCGTCGTCGGCAACACCTCTGCCGTCACTTTCCACAACGCCAGCTCGGGAGATCAGGCGCGTTTGATTTCTCCGACATTCGATTTGTCGAGCGTCAACAGCGCCACTTTAAGTTTCACCTATGCGATGGTAGCCCTCACCACATACGACATTCTTGAGGTGAGCTATAGGACATCGGAGTCCGATTCATGGCATATCTTAGACTCGTACAGCTTCAGCGACTGGAATAATTTCTACGAGGCGTCGTTCGATCTGCCTGACATCTCGGCCACTTATCAGATCTCATTCATGGCCATTTCGCAAGGCGGATATTATATCATCGTTGATAATGTGGAGATTGCCGGTGAAGGCGGATGCTCGCGTCCGGTGAGCCTTACCGCCACCGAAATCACCGACAAGACGGCACTGTTGGGATGGTCAACGAGCGGCAACGAGGAGAGCTGGATAATAGAGCTGAACGGCGAGGAAAGCATCGTGACCGAACAGCCTTATTTAGCTGAGGGACTGACACCTCTCACATATTACACTTTCAGAGTGCGTGCAAACTGCGGCAACGACATGCAATCGGATTGGGCGACAGCCATAACATTCAGAACCAACAGCACTATGATTATGGTGACAGACGATGAGCCGTTTTTCGATGATTTCGAGGCGTCTGACGAGTTTTTATATTGGGAGAATGAGATAATCTCAGGCGACGGCGGCTGGGTGGTTGACCCGGGTTATGTGATTCCCAACAACACCGCTTTCTTCATCTGGCTCAACGAAGAGGCACGTCTCAACTCCGTCGTGATGGACATCTCGACAGTAACTAACCCGACGTTAGTGTTCAAGCACAAACAGCCTTATAAAGAAGGCGGATGCGATGAGATGAATGTCTGGTATCGTGTTGACGAAAACGACACATGGCATTTCTTGGCGAGTTACACTGAGGCCGCCGACCAATGGCTTACAGAAACATTGTCGTTGCCTAACCCTTCGGCGACATACCAAGTGTCGTTTAAGGCCCTGTCCAACTACAAAGACGGTGTTTATGTCGATGATGTGTGGATCGGTTCTTCCAATGATGCCATCAACGAGGATATTGCCATAACTGCTTCGATAAGTCCTAATCCCACCAATGGCATGATAGTGGTGAATGCCAATGTTGACAACGCCTCTGTTGTGGTTTGTGATTTGTCAGGCCGACAAATTGCCGAGGGCGTCATAAGTGCCGGTCGCGCCGAATTTGACCTCAGCGGTTGTCCAGATGGCGTTTATTTCGTGAAGATTTCAGATGAAAATACTGTTAAGACGGTTAAAGTTGTGAAGGAGTGACTTATTAGCCATTAGCTGTTAGAAATTGTTTTTAACAGCTAATGGCTGTATTTTTGAGAATCTTCTGCTGCCATATGCAGTTCAGTGTCTTCGCTGATGGTGTAATTGACGATTTTAGGGCGGTGCAGTTGGAGGAAATAGTCGCAAAGCATCGTCTCCACGCGCAGCATGGTGTCCTTTATGAGAGCTGATTTCAGCTGGCATTCCCAAATAACGATGACATGCCATCCGTTTTCCTGTAAAATCTGATAATTATGCTTGTCCCGTTCTTGGTTACGCTGAATCTTATTTACCCAAAACTCAGTATTTGATTGCGGTATCTTGCAGCATCTTTCGTGTCCGTGCCAGAAGCATCCGTTCACAAAAATGGCTGTGTGGTAGGGTCTCATTACGATATCGGGTTTGCCTGGAACTCCTTTCACGTTGAGGCGATATCGGTATCCGTGGCTCCACAGCCAGCGTCGCACCAGCAATTCCGGCTTGGTGTCCTTCGAGTGTATGCGGGACATACAGCGGTGGCGTTGTGCGGGGGTGAGGCGGTCGGGCATAATAAAATTATATGTATTTTAATATTTCTTCACCAGTTTTAAACACAGGCATTCCTTCAACATAGTCGGGTACTGCTTTTGCATCAGCAATGATGTCAGATAATTTTATCTTTAGCGACAACTGCACTTCCTCATCAAATACAAAACAAAAATAATTGCCTTCGGGATTAGGATAAAGTGCTTGGCGCATTCGTTCTTCGGTCATCGTGGCGTGATGATGGACGTGGAAAACACGATACTCGTTTTTGTTTTCTTCACCATCTCTGTACAAAACCACAAATTTCACGTCCAAGCCTGCGAGATAGGTTGGTGGCAACGCTCCTTCACGAGCTTCTTCTCCACGACGTTTCAGGCGGACGTTATACAAGTTCGTTCCTTTATCGTTCTTGCCCAAAATCCAAGCCAGCTGTTCATCGGAATGATAACAGCCAATGAGAAAATGGCTGTTTGGATAGCGTTGGATGTGATGCATGGTAAGAAACGATGGCGATGCCGCAACTGCCGATAGTTGGGCGACTGGTTTCAAAATCGTTCTTGGGTCGGTTCCCAAAGCGCATTCTTTGTAATAGAAACCGGTCTCTATCAAAGCTAACACCAAATCATTTTCATCGTTGTGCTTCTCATCATTATCCAAAGCCAATGAATAATACTGTTGTTGCCCATCAATATTATAGGGTGCGAACACTTTCCCCAACAGTTGCTGGAAGTTCGTTTTTAGGAAATCTTCAGAATTGACTCCTTCGCGTGGCGTCATGGCATAGAAGGTGTATTTTTCTTGCAGCATGGTTTGGATTTCACTGCGGAACTGAGCTTTCACTTTTCCCCGCCAAGAGGCTTTCATTCCTTCATTCTTGCGACCGTATAGGGCTACCACATATAGGAAATTGACATCGTAATGGCACACTAATAAGGTATCTCTATCAAATAAACGGTTTTCAAATTGACGTGAGGCGAAATCCTTGTTGTCCCTATCAATCCATTCGATGTCGCTGTGCATCTTTAGGTCTTGTTGTTTGGCTGAGATAAAGAAATTAGGGATGATATTATAGCCTTCCGTCACATCGTCACGTAAAATGTTGGTTCCCTTTGCTCGTTCCTCACTCTGCTCTTTGGTTTTGCTCTCATCAAGGAAAAGGTCGAGATTCCATTGGATGACGTTCCTTGCATAGGTGAATTGCTTGTACAAAGCCTCTTTGCCAATAGGCGTGTTGCGTTTGTAGTATTTTGAGTCACCGATGTAATAGATCTTTTCGTTGTTGGTTTCGGTAAGCGACTTGTAGCGGTACAGGTGGTCCACCTGCTTGCCATCGGGCTGTGCTTGTAACTCCTTGGGGAGCTCATCGTTTCTGCCACCGAGCAAATCATCAATGATGTCTTCAAAAACAATCTCGAAACTCTTGACGAGCAAGTATTCCTTTTGCCTTGTGTTGATAAGGATTTGTTGAGCCTCATCAAAGAATGCATAACACAGATCCCATAATTCAAGTGCTTTATCAGAGAAATATTTATATTTTATTTGCTGGAGTCTTGCCTTGCCAAGACCTCTCATGTAACTCTTAAATTGCTGATTGCTTATAAGTTCATAATGGCAATCCGCATCGAATGGAAAACCGTATTCGTTGTGTAGGTGGTTTAAAATGGAAAAATATATCACCATCAATTCCTCATCGAAATCCACTTGACGACGCTTGTTCACAGGATTCAGATAGACGGGTGCTCCATTCTGCAAAAAAGCTTGTGAATGTGTAATGGTCTTTGTCCAATTGATTTTGTTGTGACCGCTATGTTGGTTTTTTATGACAAAGAAGAAGAAATCTTGGTTGTCTTTGTAGAATTGTTCCAGCGAAAGCAAAATGTCCAAGTAAGTGTTGCTCAATCGTCGTTGACCGTGACCAATTTCTGCAATTCGTTCATGTAATACGATTTTGCTTTCCTTGTTGCGCTCCTTGAAAACGCTGATGGCACGATAAATCCATACCGATAATTCGTAAATGAATCTTCTCTCATCTTCGTTCAAAGGATTCTCCTTGCTCTCAAGGTGGACGATTTTCTTTGGATCGTGTTTCCCGAAAGCTTTCCCATCTTCGTCAAGTAATACCTTGGGTAGAATGAACACACAATCCTTAATGGCTGTGTTGTAGTAATAGCCCACATAGCCAACGCTCACTGTGCCTCCAACACTGATGGTGGGGCCAAGCTCACTCACCACCTTCAGTATCTCGTTGGTGGCTTCGTAGGGGTGTTCTTCTATCAAGATTCTCATGCCTCTGTGCTATCTTGTATATTTTTCAGTTGTTTCACCGCTTTGTCAAAATCGCTTTCCAACAATCTCATTTCACGTTCGCGATAGATTTCAAACTCTCGCTCAGCCTTTTCTATGGCTTCTTGGTGGGAAACTGTACCATTGCCTTCCAGAATATTCTTCCGCAGTCGGAGAATCTGATCATCAAGGGCAGATATCCAATCTGCCATAGTCATGGGATTCTGCTCCAATGCCTGAAACTCGGCATAGTCGAGGAATTGGGAGGTTAGTAAGTTAAGTCTTTGTAACTCCAGCTCCGATAAATAGTTTTTGGCTATCTTCACATCGTCGCGAGTTACATAGTTGCCCTTGAAGTTTGTCATACCCACAAACGGTTTTTCATTGTCAACCCGTTCATAAATGAGTTCTGCTGCTGTATGTTCGTGTACGGCGTAGTGCATCTTGTTTTGCACTGTAGCAAAGAAATGCTTGGTCATTGAGGAACGTGGGTCGTAGTCTGTGGATGTGGCGTAAATGTCAGTTACTTGTTGATAGAAATTCCGCTCACTGCTTCGGATGTCTCGGATGCGTTGCAAGAGTTCCTTGAAGTACCGATTGCCGCCTTGCTTTAGTCGTTCATCGTCCATTGTGAACCCTTTTTGGATATACTCGTGCAACCGTTGTGTCGCCCACCGACGGAACCGCACCGCCACAGGTGATTGCACACGATAGCCCAGGGCGATGATCATATCAAGGTTGTAATATGTTATATCTCGTTGCACCTGTCTGTTGCCTTCTTGGCGAACTGTCAAGAAATTCTTTACAGTTCGATTTTCTTCTAACTCGCCATCCGCCAAAATATTGTCAATGTGCTGACTTACATTTTGTTTCGTTGTACAGTAGATTTCAGCCAACTGTTGCTGTGTCAGCCACACATCTTCGTCAGCAAAGCGAACATTTACACTCACTTTACCTTCGTTGTCCTTATAGAGTATCAGTTTATTCTCCTTGTCCATTATCTTGTGAGTCTGGTTTTATCTCCATCGGTGTTTTTTCCATCTTGATGGTCTCCTCCAACTTTCTAAGGAAAAGGTTGACAGTGTCGGTATTTGGAGTGCCATTATTTATAAAGAAATCGGAAAATTCAAACTTCGTGTTGTCGCCTTTGCTGAAAATTGGATCATCGAAACCATAGCTCTTGAAAACATCGTTCCAGAGGTAGAACAGCACCTTGCCCACAAACTGCTCGGCATCGATGGTTTTGTCTTTAGCTTTGGCAAAGAAATAGCCCAACTTTTTGTCTTCCGAATTGGTGGTATCGTTAATCACGTGGTTAATGCGTGCCAAGAAGCCCCACCAATCATATTTCGCATCACCGATTTCAATTTGATAGCCTTTATCCTCATGATTGTTGATGGGCACATACTTCCACTCCCAACGGCGTTTGAAGGCCGAGTCGATGGGGAAGAGGCTCTGGTCGCTGGTGTTCATGGTGGCGAGGATGTGCAGGTTGGCGGGCAAGCAGAGTTTGCCGTCTTGGATGCCTTCGAAATCCGCCCCTAATTTTTCACGGAGATATTGAGCCAAATCCTTGTCCGCTTTGATTTTGTATTCGGATTTGCCGTCTTTTCTGTCCAGCAGTTGGAAGAGGTCGCCAAATATCTGCGCGCAGTTGCCTCGGTTGATTTCTTCTATGACCAAATAGGTCGCTTGGTCGGAATTTTTGTACGCATAAATGTACGCATCGGTAAAGACCTGCGGAACAAATTCATACACAATCTCTTCATCTTTGCCTGTCAAAGTCTTTTCCTCTTTGGATGTCGGCTTCATGGTAGGCTTGTAGCAGCCCACGAAAGAGGCATAATCCGTGTCCGGATGGAAAGTTGTGCGGAAAACATTTGGCAAATCCTCTTCGTCTCCGTTCTCTGACAATTCACCCGTTTGTTTCTTTACTTCGTGGCTTTTGCCAGTTCCGGGGGAACCATAGAAAATTTGTTGGAGAGGATATTGATGTACGGACATTTCACCCAAAGAAATTTTCTTGGTGCCAATTTTTTTCATTCTAGAAAAATACTCTTGGATAAACTCCTCCCCACCAAGACGATTCCCTTTTGCATCATACATCGCCCATGCCGATTTAGTTTCTTCAATTATCAAGTACTGATTATTAGCATTTGATGCAAGAGTTTTCCATCCTGAAATGTAGTCATTTATGGATGTAGATGTATTATTGTCATACTGTGCAACAACATATTCAGCCATTTTCCATAAAGAATTGGCTCGTGTACTCAACCCGTCGTTCAGCAAAGAGCTTCTTGATGTCTCTCTGTAAGAGCCAAGATAGGTTTGTGAATCATATCGTTCAACAAATTGATTTAAGCCTTTTTTGATGTCTGAGAAAACCATTTTTCAAAATTATTTATTGTTTGTGGATAAGGTGAAGAGGCTCCTATTGGGAATCCCATAAGATATTCTGCATGTAATGCTGTTGGTTTCCCAAATATTCGTACATATTTCACACAAGATGGATGTTTTTGCATAGAAGCATAGTGATAGTTGCCCATTGTTGTTGGAGTATGAACAAATATTGGGTCGTCAGGATTTTGCTGTTTGATCCAAGTTGTACATCTTTCAAAAACAGCATCTATTTCTTCGGGATTAACATTCTCACTATCATAATTATGCTTAAGATGTCTGTTAGCTAAAACCCTAAAAGCAACAGCTGCAGCTATTGGTGCTTGGGCATTACCGACTCCTCTTTTTTGTGGAGCCAACACTGGAACTGGAGAAGGATATGTTATCTCGTTAGGATTCTCTTGCCAAAATAAAGCTTTTAATTTAGGGAGTGAGGATAGGTGTTCTGCGATTTTATTGAATGCCTTTTGGTTTTTTACTGCCAGCAACCAAAAACGAGGCCTTTTATGGTCTGCATTAAGATCCATACAAGCGACGCGACAACGTTCAACCTTATATCCAATACTCTCTAGATCTTTTTTTGCAGTATCAATTGCTTCTATTATCACGTTTTCTCCAAAAACGACAGGGGCATTTGATTCTTTCACGAACCTGAACATTTCTGGCCAAAGGTTTTTTTCTTGAATGTTATTACCATGTGCAGCATAACTAAATGCTTGGCAAGGGAATCCTCCGCATAAGATGTCAAAAGAGTTCTTAAAATCTTTGCCATTGAGTGTTTTAACATCCCCAAAAATTGGAAATTCATCAAACCATCCATCTTTTTGCCTTTGCTCTAATACCTTTTGACAATATTGGTCTATTTCCACACCGCCACAACAGGTATGTCCTAACAGTTCACCTCCATAGATGCCACCCCCGATACCTGCAAAGAGGTGAAATTCTTTTATTTTATCCGTATTTTTTGCCATTATTCTGTTTTTGTTTTAATCAATTTCCTAACATAAAATCACAAAATTTATACTGCTTTCACGCAATTTTCTACGTGTGGAAGCCGCCGCATCCTGCGAACAAATCAATGAATGTATATTTCTTCTTAGTCATAATAATCAGTCGTTGTT
>CALCYT010000035.1 GCA_937906455.1 uncultured Bacteroidales bacterium
TGCTCCTGCTGCCACTGTTTTTCCACTTCGGAGCCGGGACGGGTGTAGAGATAGTCGCAGCAAGAATCGCCGGTCGCGAGGGTTTTGTCGCGGTGGAGGCACACGCCGATACGGTCGGCCACACCGTAGTCCGTCCTGCACATGATGGGGAGGATGTCCATGTGGCCGGTTCGCCGGGCCAGGGTGCAGAGGCCGCAGTTGGTGAACTGAATCTTCAGGGAATCCGTGGTGGGGCCCTTCGCGTAACGGGTCACCCAGTTGTAGTCGGACTTGATCTGGTTGGCCTTGTCGATCTTCTTGATGTAGGCATCCTGGTATTTGTCCGTGAAAAACGGCGTGGAGGCGTACTTGCGGGCCATGATGGGGATATCATATGTGGCATTGCACATGCGGGAGTACAGTTCCTCCGGCATCTTCCCGTAAAGCTCCTGAACCGCCTCGTAGAGCGAAAACCAGATAGCTCCGCCCACAAGGTTCATCTTCCAGCAGTTCTGTGCGTAGCTGCCGATGGAGGGCGTGTCCTTCATCATCTGCCGGAAACGCCCGCGGGCGTTTTTGCGGATGGCCCTGCCGTTCCATTCGGGATGTTCCTTCAGAAGTTCCTTAACGCAGGCCGATGCCATCACCGAGAACATCGCCCTGTCTATGATTCCGATTCTCATATACTTTTAGTTCTTTCCCAGACTTCTCCTTTCTTGTGGCGGACAAAGCAGAAGTCGCACATCTGTCCGCCTTGGCACAGGGTCTGGGTGCGGATGAAGTCAATATTGTGCAGATTGCCGTAGTTGCCCTTGTCGGCATAGTCCTTTTCCGCGGCGATGAGCTCCGCCATTCGAGAAAGGGTGGCTTCCTGCTCCTTGGCGGACAACTTCCCATACAAAACGGCATGGCGGCCATTCATGACCATGTTGAGGGGTTTCTTTTTCATAAGGCAGTGCATTACAGCTGGCAATTCGCATCGATAATATCCTGCAGCGACACGTGGCTGTTGCGGTAGCGGGCGTGGCGGTTGGCCTCGCCGGCGGTGAGGTAAATGGCCTTCTGCGGACAGTTCTGGGCGCAGGCGAAGCAGTGCTCGCAGTCGCCGGAGGTCTCTGCTTTTCCATCGACGATGCGATAGTTGCCCCACGGGCAGACCTTCGTGCAGATGCCGCAGCCCACGCAGTCGCTGGTGATGGTGAACTGCTCGCGGGCCTCGACGGGGAAGGTAGGGCCGTGCTCGAAGTTGGGTACCGAGCGGCGCGTGAAGGTGACATGCCGCGCCACGTCGTCCACCTGTTGGGCAATCTGCTCCTCGATGTGCTTCGACGGGTCGAGGGCCACCTGACGGTTCATATCGAAGCCGGGCAGCCAGTTATCGACCATGATGATGGCGTTGACATAGTCGGGCGTGATGCCGTTGTCGCGGCAGAGCTTCGTGAAGATTTTCGGGGCTGTGTCACAGTTGCAGCCGTAGGTGAGGATGCCGAAGAAATAGCTGCAAGTGAAGGTCGATTTGCGTATGAACTCCTGCACCATCACGGGCGGCTTCTGCCAATAGATGGGATAGACGATGCCGATCTCGTCGGCCTCCCAGCGCATCAGGCCGTGGCCGTGTTGCTTCATCACCTGCGGGATGCTCAGCGGCTCGCTGCTGAACTGCCGCGCCACGTAGAGGTCGTTGCCAGTGGCGGTGAAATAGAATACCAATCGTTTATGTTCCATCTCGTTAGTACCATTTTTTTCTTCTTCCTTGGTCCAATCTGGCCTGAACGCGCTTGAGAGCAAAGCACCGCCACCGGCAAGGACGACGGCGGCACCGACGCCCAATCCGACTCGTTTCAGGAACTCCCGACGGGAAAAGCCTTGGTTTTCTTTCATAGATTACTTAATTATTCCGCGAAGATACGACAAATTTTGCCAACTGCTGGCGTTTATTTGTTATCTTTGCAAAAATTTTATTGACTGACATTCGACAAAATCGACCGCAAATGGCTTTTGACTATAAGAAAGAATACTTGGTAATCAACAAAATACTAACCCACAAAAAACCCGCTTAGAAGGCATAAAGAATCCACACCGAAGGCAAATGATTTGTGTACATCAATCCAGACGGACAATTTCTTTCCAACATTGGCTTCGTCAAAGTTGTCTGCGGTTGGTGTTGGTGAAGTGACAGAACGTATGACGTGAAACCTACAAGGCACGTGTTTCACAGAAATTTTATAACTTTGCACCCGAAAGTAATCCATTGATAACATGATGAATATTGGAGACAAGGCGCCCGAGATTCTGGGCAAAGACGAACAGGGACGGGACATACGTCTGAGCGACTATCGCGGCAGGAAATTAGTACTGTATTTCTATCCGAAGGACAACACGAGCGGCTGTACGGCAGAGGCCTGCAGCCTGCGCGACCATTACGGCGAACTGCAAGCAGCAGGATATGAGGTGGTTGGCGTAAGTAAGGATTCGGCAGCATCGCACTTGAAGTTTAAGGAAAAACACGCCTTACCCTTCCCGCTGATTGCCGATGTGGACCACACGCTCCTAAAGGCGATGGGTGCATGGGGCGAGAAAACCATGTACGGCAAGAAGGTGACAGGAACCATCCGAACCACCTTCGTTATCAACGAGGAGGGCATCATTGAGCAGATTATGCAGGGCAAGCAAATCAACACCAAGGAACACGCCGGACAGATACTGAACCAATGATTTTTTCCGAAATGGCCGTTTCACACGTCCCAAATCGGATATGGATTGTATCAAGTGACACCCTAAGAATGAGAACGTTGCGTAAGTGATGCCTTGGAATTACACCCTCCGGCCCATCTCGTAGGCTTCCATGTAGGCGGGCGTGGATTATTCCATCATATTTGCTATCTTTGCACTTCAATCTGAACATGATTGCAGTATTCAATTGATAATCAAATGGCAGTTCGCATCACATCATTACAACGACTTCAGTCCGATAATGGATGCAATAAGGGTCGTCAGGAAGAAGAGCTTCCAGAAAGTGGCCGGCTCGTGGAAGATGAAGTGTGGGAGAGTACACCTCACCACATCATTCCAATCAACCACAATGGTATGGAATTTTCAGCCGGATAATCAGTGTTGTCGCGCAACACATAATCCGCATGCTTGGGAAAATTTCCATTACAGGAATATTTTTCAAAAATTTTTCCTGTCACAGGAACAAAACGGCCATATTTTTTTCTATGGATTGTTGGTCATGGAGTCGCTTTTTGATACATTGGCCGCAATATGCGAAAGCGGCGTGTTAGGAAAAATGAGGCGGCTTGAGGCGGTGACGGAGGAAGAGTATGTTTTCGTTCACATCAGTTCCGACAGGATTCTTTTCAGTTGCCCCACATAGTAAAACGGCAGGTTGACGAGACGAAACGGCTTTCCCGACAAGGTTCTTACATTGTCAACAGAATAGCGTCCTGTCCAGACTCGTACAGCAATGTCGTGCGGAGTACGGTCCATGAATTGGTGTAACGAACGCAGTTTTGAATTGGTGCCGCTTTTCACCTCTATGGGAATCACCTTGTTGCCGAACTGATATACGAAATCGACCTCCGACGAGGCGTCCGCCCTGTCACGCACCCAATAGTTGCGAAACACACCGAACTCGAAGTTCCCTGACACCAACTCCTGTGCCACAATATGTTCGGCAATACGTCCTTTCCAAACGGACATTATGTCTTCAACATTGAATATCTCGTTTCTGACACCGGCACAATAGTTTACCAATCCTGTGTCGAGCCATATCAGCTTTGGCTTCCGGCGAAGGTTTGGAATCAGAGGTATCCGCTCTGCCGTGACGGGATAGACCAATTCGAGCAGCAACGCACGCTCGACAGTACGCAACGCTTCGCCCATTTCACGTGACCGGTAGTTGCTCTCGGCAAAATTGTTAAAACTTATGGGTTCGGCGGCGTATGCCCATCCCTGTCTAAGTATATGCCGTATGACGGCAGCCATCGTTTTGTTTTGCGCATATTTCTGCACATCGTCTGAATAGGCGTTCAGAAAAGTGCTGTAAATTTGATTCACTGCCAGGACATCGCGCCGTTCAGAATATTTCATTATGGCCTCAGGCATACCTCCCACCAACACATAATTGAGGAAATGGTTCATAAGCCTTTCGTGGATGGCGTCACCTGCCAGTCCCCTGACGACCTCGGCGTCATATTCTTCACCGATGCCGTTCAGGAACTCCAAAAAGGAACACGGACGCAAAGTCATATACTCAACACGTCCTACAGGAAATGAGACGTGGGTATCTATGAGTGTTTCGAGAAGAGAACCGGCAGCAACCACATAGAGCGAGGGTGCATCTTCCTTGAAATAGCGCAATAGGCGAACCGCATCGGGAGAGTTCTGTATCTCGTCAATAAACAGCAATGTTTTCCCGTCGCTCTTTTGTTTGCGGCAGTGGATATGTATTCTGTCTATCAATGTCGGAATGTCATCCTCGACAAACAGATTGCAGTCCCTTTTCCGGTCAAGATTAAGGTACAGATAATTGTCGAATCCTTCAGAGAAGTGGTCTATCAGGGTGGTCTTCCCCACCTGTCTTGCGCCCCGAAGAATCAAGGGCTTGTGGTCCGTAGAATTCTTCCATTTTTCAAGATACTGTAATGCAGTGCGATATATCATTATCTATTAATTATTATTGTCTTGTTTTGGGTGCAAAAATACAACTTTTTTGTAACAGATTGGCATATACTTTGATTTTTTTTGTATCATATTGGGATATGTGCATCGGGAGAGAACACCTCACCACATCATTCCAATCAACCATAATGGTATGGAATTTTCAGCCGGATAATCAGTGTTGTCGCGCAACACATAATCCGCATGCTTGGGAAAATTTCCATTACAGGAATATTTTTCAAAAATTTTTCCTGTCACAGGAACGAAATAGTCAAATTTGTTTCTGTGACAGGAATCTTCGGAAATTGTACAATATTCTGCGAAAGTTAGCATCGAAGTGCGAATTTGCGCTGATTTACAAGGTTATTCAAACAATCTTCCCGTAACCTCGGTGGCCGATACCTTACAGAGCCTCGCCACATCCATGAACGTGGCGCCGTTCGATGACCAGACATAGAAGTTGTCTTCACCCAACAGCATATAACACCATTCTCGGTTCATGCGAGCCTCGGTGGGCAACCGGTTGATTTTCTTGCACCATTCCAGTATTGCCAACTGTTTCCGCTTCACATTAGCATCAGCAATTTTGTCGTCGCCCTTGGTTTCCACGATATAGATTCCTTCGTCAGTGCATACCATGAAATCGGGATGATAGGAGGCCAACAAACCATCCTCCCGAATGTAGAAGCCTTTCGCGAAATCGTGCTGGCTCTCGTTGATTTTCAGGAAACGCCACACATCGGCATCCTTGTCCAAAAATTCCATGAAACGTTTTTCCAATTCGCCTTTGGACGACGGATAATTCATCCGCTCGTATATCACCTTTTGCAACGCCAACGAGAAACTCTCGCGCATCCGCAGCACCGGAACCGACGAGAACCATATCTTCTCCACTACGGCCTCGCTGCTTGTCACGTTCTCCTGCATCTTGTGGATGGCGACACTCAACTCCTTGATGATATGCTGGGTGACGATGGCATTTTTCGATAACAGAATCTTCCAGTCGTTGCCGTTGAATGGGTTGAACGTCTGCCCGAAAAGCCGTGTCCGAATATAGACATCCATAGCACGGACGATATCCATCTCGTTGATTTGCAAGGTCGGCAGGGCTTTTCCGCCCACGCGGTTCACACGCATCGTGATGGTGCGCAGCATCTTTTGCAGGTATTCGTTGTAGGACGTTGCCGTGAACAGGTCGGCCTTGACTTCATACTTGCCGAATGTGGTGGATGAAAGTATCGATTCGGAATAGAAGGTTTCGCCTTCGGAGGCCAAAAAGTGGCGCAACTGCTCCAACGGGAAAAGCGTGAATGGCTCCAAATCATTCACATCGATGGTTGAGGTTGCCATTTCCTCTTCGGCCTCGCGGATAAGGATGGGCCAGAACAGGTCGTAATCCTCATAGTTCTCCTTCAAGCCCACCTTGATAAGGTCGCCCGTGACGTTGGAACCGCTTAAATCTTCTTCCTCAATGGCTGCCAGACCTTCGCTCAGCAGGTCGTCATAGAACCGCTGGAAAGCAGGATGCTCGATGATGGACAGCATGTCCAAATATGACTTCGGATGCTCCTTGCGCACCAACACGGCCTTGCGGTTTTCCTCTTTCTCCTCCTGGTATTCCGGTTCGCGCCACATCAGGCGAAGGCCGCGGCCAATGGTCTGTTCCAGCAAGATGGATGCCGACGACGCCCTCAACGGCACGATGACACAGATGTTGTTCACGTCAAAACCCTCGCGCAGCATCAAGACGGAGACAATCACCTTGGGCCGGGCGTATCTGTCGATGTTGAACAGCTTTTCCTTGATTTGCAGCCACTCGTCGGGTTTCACCTCACCCTGCTTGTTGCTGTCGATGGGCAAAATGTCTTCTTTGGGCAGTCCCTCACCCTCCAGAAACTCGGTCACGAAGGGCGTAACGGAAGTGTCTTCGCACACCACCATCATCTTCGGTCGTTTCTCATCGTTGATGTTGGAGAAACCCTGTTCCAAGATGGCGAGTTTGGTCAGTCCGGCGCGAAGCATCAAACGCTGGCCTTCGCTCAAGCCGACCACTTTGTTCCGTTCGTCACGGACGGCCTTATAGTCGAGATGCTCCAAATCGGTGAGTTCCTGGCGTTTGTCCAACAGCAAGGTCTTGACCAAACCTTTCTTCATGGCGGCGGTCAAGTCGAAGTCAACGACGATATGCGGGAAATAGTGTTTCCTGACTCTTTGACCTGTTCCCGAAGTGGAATAGGGCGTGGCGGAAAAGTCAATCTGATAGAACTTGGTCTTGTGTTTTGCGATGAAGTCCAGCCCTTTCTGCCATTCCACCTCCTCAATCTCGCCTGCCACCTTGCTTTCGTGGATGTGGTGCGCCTCGTCGTTGATGACCATCAGGTCGGGCAGCGAAGCCAAGTAGTCGAGTTCGTTGCCGCGCAGGTAGGCGTTGTCCAAGGTGTCCAAGGCGTTCCCCGCCGAAGTGCCCGGCCGGGCCGGCAGTAGGTCGTTGATGATGGCCGGAGCGGAGTCTTCGTCCACCGTTTCCTCGTCATCGCCACTCATGAAGAGGTGCCAATTGGTGAGGGCCACCAACCCGTCGCCCGTCACCTTGCGTCCGATGCCGTCTTCCTTGCTCACCACATTGTTTTGGAGGAAGCTGAAGACTTCGGCGCGATAGGCAGGCGGGATGAAAAGTGCCTCAAACTTGCGGAAGTCGTTGGTCATGGGGTCACGCTCGGTGCCTCCACCCGCTTTCAGACGGCCTTTGAAGGCATCCAACAGGCGGTCGTAAACCACTAATCCGGGTGCCACAACGAGGAAACGTTGCGTGTAGGGCGTCTCATTCGCCGCCACGCTGTCAAGATGGCGGGCGTTCAGCATCTGCCAGAGCAGCAGGGCGTGCATCACCCACGTCTTTCCCGTGCCCGTGGCCATCTTGACGGCATATTTCGGGAAGGCGTATTTCGGCTTCGAGAGCAAACCGAGGTCGGCGACGGGCAGCAGGTCGGGGACAACCGCTTTGTAGATGTCCGTCACATTGCTGACTTTCAGCACTTCGTGCAGATAAATCACATTCAGGATGGCCTGCCGCTGGCCTTCGTGGAAGTTGATGCCGCGCTCGTTGATGAACGGCTCACAGAACCAGAAGCGAAGTAGCTCGGCGGTGATGGGCGACACATGCTCCAACATCTCGCCTGTGGCGAACGACTCGCTCACCTTGGCGGTCAGCCTCGCCGCCAATTCCAATGGGATTTCCTTGCTCATTGTCCAACCTCCCTTCTGTCTTCCGTCTTCTGTCTTCCGACTTCGTTTATGACCATCGACTCATACCCGAACACATCCACCGCCTTCACGCAGACGGTGCGTCCGGCCTTTTGCGGCACGATGATTTCCGCCGTGTAAACGCAATGTAGCGGGTCGTTGTCGTTCTCGGTGTTCTCGCGGTAGTCCTGCCACTTGCTGCGGAACGTGACGCCGTCGTAGTCGGGGTCGATGCTCCAATATTCGATGAGGGCCAACGGGTCGGAGGCCATCACCTGTTGCAGCTTCTGCTTGTTGGCGTCGTCCAACGGCAGGTTGTCGGGCGAAATCAGCACATAGTTTTCGAGGCTCACCTTGATGATGTCCATGCCTTCACCGGCTTGCGCCACCTCGATGGGCTTGAGCATCAGGTATTGCAGGCTGCTGAAGCGGATGTTGCCCGAACTGATGAGGTTGCGGTAGCCTTTCTTGGAGAGCTTGTCGATGAGGTCGGGCGGGATGACTAACACCTCGACGCCCTTGCTGCCATACTCTTGCAGGGCCTGCGAGATGTCGAACGAGAAGTTCCAGCCGAGCACCACCACCTTGTTCCAGCCGCCGCCGAGCAGGCTGCCTTTGGCCTCGTAAGCCCGTTTGAGCGTGGCCGCGTTGGTGAGCTTGTTGGGGCTGTCCACCATGACGAGCGTGCGCGAGTCTTTCACATAGCCGAAGTTGCGGTCGGCGACCTGCTCCGCCGCGAAGGGCAACGCGCCGTACAAGCCGAGCACAATCTGGCTGAGGTCACCCACGCGCTTGATGTGGCTGGTGGCGAAGGCCTGCTTCTGGTAGTCGCCAACGGCCTGGTAGAGGAACGGCTTGGCCTCCTGGTCGATGAGGCGTTTGCGCATGACGAGTGCGGCGGGCTTGCCGATGTCAGTGGTAATCCAGAGGCGGCCCAATTTCTCCGCCACCGCCGCCGTGGTGCCGCTGCCGCCGAAGAAGTCGCACACCAAGTCGCCTTCATTGGACGAGGCCTTGATGATGCGCTCCAAAAGGGCTTCGGGTTTCTGGGTGGCGTAGTCAAGGCGCTCTTTTCCATTTTTCCCGACCTGATATATTTCATCCCATATATCGGTATCATCCCAATAATCTGATACAGGTTTATCTGTTTGTTGCCGATATACCACGTTTCCTTGTTCATCTCGCATTGAAACTTTTATACCATCAACAATTTGAACAAGATTTCTTTTTCTTGCCTCTGTTAACTGAACCCGTTGCTCATGGAAAGTTGCACCAGGATTTTTTACATAGAATAATATGATGTCATGCATTCTTTGAAAAGCTGTTGATACATTTGCCCATCTACTATAAGCCCACACTATTTCGTTGACAAAATTCTCTTTTCCGAATATATCATCCATCAGCACCTTAAGATAATGCCCCACGTGCCAGTCGATGTGCACATAGATGCTGCCGCGTTCGGAGAGCAGTTCGCGCATGAGCACGAGGCGGGGGTACATGTACTCCAAGTAACTCACGGTGCCGTTCTGCCAGAGGTCGGAGTAGCCGAACTGCTCGATCACGGTGGGTTTCTGCACCACATCGCCGCCGGGCAGGGTGATCTTGGTGCGGTAGTCGGCCTTGCTGTCGAAGGGCGGGTCGATGTAGATGAGATCCACGGCGCCGCGCAGCGAGGGCGTGCCGTTGGCCGGGTCGCCTTTCAGCAGGGCTTGCATGGCGAGCATGTTGTCGCCGTAGATGAGGCGGTTGTACCAGGGCTGGTAAAGGTCCTGGTGGGTGTTCTGTCCGCGCCACAGTCCGGAGGTGTCGCGGGCGGGAAGCACCAATTCGTTGGTTTGCAGGCCGATCTGCACGCCGCTGCTCAAGCGGTCGAGCGCCTGCTGGGCCTCGCGCCGGCCTTCAGCCGCAATGCGGGGCAATTCTTCGATGAGGGTTTTGGGCATTGTATCTCGGTGTTAGGGCGTTTGCGGTTGCCCTAAAAACATCGGAGACCAAGCACAAAAAGAACGCGGACGAAACTTATCCACATTCCGGGTGCTTGGCCTTACCCACACATTCAGATAAGCTCGCCCGCGCTGTACGCAGGCTCGCCCTATCTTCCGAATGTGTTCCATTGCGGCCAAGCTTTGGAATGATTTCAGAATAGCGGCAAACGCTATGGTTAATAATATGTTAGTTTAACTTTTTTACTTCATTCAATAATTTATCATATCAATTGTTCAACATTTTTCTAACTCTGTTCAGTTCTGCCTGAAGTTCTTCTTCGGTGGGCAGGGTGAGTTTGTATTTCGAGGCAAAAATCTGCTTTGCATCGTTCAAGATAGAATATTTGGCTACGGCTTCGTTCTTCTCCGAGCAAAGTATCAGCCCAATTGTCGGGTTGTCGTCGGGCTGCTTCATAAGGTCGTCGAACATGCGGATGTAGCTGTCCATTTGCCCTACGTCTTGGTGGGTTAGTTTACCCAACTTCAAGTCAATCAGTATGTAGCATTTAATTATGCTGTTGTAGAACACCAAATCGACATAAAAATCCTCGTCGTCGTAGCGCATACGTTTTTGGCGTGCCACAAAACAGAATCCTTTGCCAAGTTCGAGCATGAAATCCTGCAAATTGCTTATCAGTCCGCTCTCAATGTCGCTTTCGCGCAAGGCGGGATAATCCTTGAGGTTGAGAAACTCCAAAATGTACGGGTCTTTTATGATGTCTTCTGGCTCAACTTTGCTGAGTTTTTCCTTGGCTTCGGCAATTACCGCATCTTTGTTGCGGCTGGCCAACAGGCGGTCGTAGTAGAGGGTTGAAATCTGGCGGTCGAGTTGCCTTGTTGACCACACCGAGTCGGCGGCTTCGTTCATATACCATACGCGGGCCTTCTCGTCCTCAACGCTCAAAAGTCGCCGGTAATGCGACCAACTCAATTCGGGACGCAGTGTGTCCCGAATTTCGAAACATCGGTAAAACTGGCACATTTTGCGAAGTTCTCTTTCGTCGAAGCCTTTGCCAAACTCCACCGTCAGACGTTCGGAAAGATTTTTGAGCACCGCCTTGCCATAGTCGGCGCGATTCCAGTGCAGTTCGTCCTCCACTATCAACTTGCCAATATTCCAATAAGCCAACACCATGGCGAAGTTCACCGCACGATATGCCGTCTGCCGCGCTTGCCGTATTATCTGCGCCACCTGCGTTGCAAGTTCTGTATTGTCGGTATGTTGTTGAATGTGGGTCGTCATAATTTATAATAGTGTAAAGCTCAGATTGTTAATATGTTAGTTTAACTTCTTATAACTCTTTCATTTCCTTGTTTAAAAATTCAACAAATGTTTCTTTGGCAGGCAGTTGGAGCAAGTATTTGGAGACAAACAGGTTCTCGTCCATGCCCGCCGTGGCATAGCGCACCATGTCGGACGAGGCATCGGTGCAAAGCAGGATGCCAATCGGGGCGTTGTCGCCGTCGGCCATCATCTTGTCGCGGTAGTAGGCCACATACATATTCAGTTGTGCCATGTCGGAATTTTCCAGTCAGTGATTGGATTATTTCTTGGTTACGATTCGCTAACAAATATTTCACCACTTCCAATCCCACTCCTGGGTATTTCTTATAAAAAAGTCTGCATAAATTCAGCATGGACTTTCCCATACCTTTTATTCGAGTAGCTTTCGCCAACTCCGAAAGCAACCTCTCGCCGTATTTCGCCCTGTCCTCGCCGTTTTGCTCGAACTCCACAATCCAATAGCCCACCAACCAGTTTCGTGCAGTGATGTTCTGGTTGATGGCACGCATTGCATTGTTTTGCAACAAGTCATGCGTCTGTTGGATATTGTTGGTCAATTGCGGGAAGTTCATTGTCGTTTATATTTTATTTCATTCAGTTATTGTTTTTTGTTCATTTTGTGCATGCGGCACTTGCACTATTGGGAAGTCGGGATATGATTCGGCAAATGCACGCATATATTTCAGGTTGCGCACCGAAAAGCCTTTCATGTCGCTGTATCTGTTTGAAAGGTCGCTTGACAAATTGTCAATCACATTGCTTCCCCAGCCTAACATTCGCTGTTTTTCAAGTATTTGATTGCCGATAAACCAATACAATTGCAACAAATCCTGATTCACTTTCAAAGCCGTGGAAAGGCGACAGCGATCAATTTCTGTCACAATCGCCTCTCTCCAAACTTTGTACTCGCTTGAAGTTGTAAAATCCATATTTGTCATTTCGGCATTCATTACCTTATATTATACAAACGCTATGGTTAATAATATGTTAGTTTTAGTTGTGCTGACTTTCCGTCATTTTTACCTAATTTCAATCTGCAAAGATAAATAAATTTCCGAAAGTTATCGGTTGAATAAAGAACTTTTTTACGAGAAATATACACGTCTTTGCGAATAATGCCGAAATATATGAATAAGGAGAAATTCCTCGTGTCGTCTTGTCGTACCACCAGATTATATGATGTTTATTCAAAAAATCATCATTATAGGGTATTGGCGGACGGGAAAAGCCGTCGTACTTTTGCGGTGTAATTTAAAATAATCATCATTATGGATAAAATTAAGGATAAAAAATTGACTTTCTGGGGTGCCGCGGGATTTGTGGTGCTCTATTTCGTGGCGGTTCTTGCCTCTGAATTCATCGGTTTCATTCATCCAGTATGCTGGATGCTGGCTCCCGCGTTAGGTGCGTTGCTCGGAGCACTGCCATACCACTGGCTGTCGTTGCGATGGGACAAATTCGGACTTGGCACGGTGCTTGCCGCCGTATTCGCTTTGCTAATGCTGGCATTAGGCGAGTTCCGGATGTCGCAGGTAGCCCTCGTTATCGGCTGCGGCCTGCTGAGCGACGTGGTGCGTCTGCTTGCCAAACGCGACTGGTTGGCTTACCCTGTGCTTGCCCTCGGCGACATCGCTGCAATCATCTTCATGTGGACACGCAAGGCATGGTATCTCGAAGGCGCCGCTAATGAGGTAGGACAGTCATACGCTGACGCCATGGTGCCGCTGCAGACTACCACGTGGCTCGTCGTCACGCTGATAGCCATCGTCGCCGCTGCCGAATGCGGCCTGTGGATTGCAAAGAAGATAATCAAATAGGATAACTCTCCTCCCAGAAGTTACCGAACTTGCAGCTCATAATGTCCAAGAATGAATTTCAGCGGAATTATCGTCGGTGCAGCCGTCTTTGCCATTATCGGAATATGCCACCCCATTGTCATCAAGATGGAATACTGGTGGGGTAAGCGGAGCTGGTGGGTGCTCCTGCTCGCAGGAGTGGCCTTTGCCGCAGTCTCCCTCTTCGTCTCATCCATAGTAGGGGCCACCATCCTTGGTGCCGCGGCGTTCTCCTGTTTTTGGGGCATACACGAAATCCTCGCCCAGGAGATGCGAGTGCTCCGCGGCTGGTTCCCGGAGAATCCCAGGCGGTCGGCCTATTACGCTCATCGCAGACAATGTCTGGGCGAACTGGAGAAATACCCTTCTCACAAAAACTTGAAAGAAAAGGTGGGTTAAGACTTTCATGCACTACGCAGCAATAAAATGGGCGAATGGTCGTTTCCTTTTGAAAAAATGGGAATGAAAGAGATAAGGTTCTGTACATTGCTTCTTTTGCTGGTGCTGACGACAGGCTTCTCTGCTGTGCCGATACGGCTTGGACAAGCCGCCCTCATCTATCTCGTGGCGTGGCCATGTCTGCTTCTCTTCGAGTCGTGGTACCTGCGCTTCACGGACGGCGTTAAAGCCGTCTTAAAGTCACCATCCAAATTATTCAAGTCAATGACAGAGGCACGCAGGGTGAGGAAATTCTATTTTTTCTTGGATGGTTATTCAACTTATTATGTATCAGTAAAATATCATCGTCTGTAAGATTCTCAAAAGATGTTTCATTAGGAAATTGTCACCACTCCATTCATACCTGTCAAATCACCTCTCGCACGAAGTCCTCAAGGTTCTTCAGGTCTTCGTCGTTGGGATGGCCGCGCTGGATGAACGAGAACTGCCCCTTGCAGTGGAACTCCCTTGCATCAACGCTCAACCCTTGCTTTTCCAAGAGTGACTTCACTTGGGAATAGGAGGAGGTGAGGACGGCGGCCGAAGAGAAGCATATAACGTTCTTGACCTTCTCCTTGCTGAGCGTGGCGATGAATTTCTTGATTTTGTCGTCGATGCCGGCGGCATACACTGCCGAGCCGAGGAAAAGCACATCTACTTTCTCGTCGATGGGATGGGTGGTGTCCAAGGCCTGTGCGCCCGTCACTTTCTCGACGACCTCAGCCATCTTCTTGGTGTGGCCGGTCTTTGAATAGTATCTTATCGCTATATTCATTTTTTAAAAATTTAATTTTCGGCAAAGATACGATATTTTTTCTGAAATATCAACCGTGTCGCGTCAGTCTGCCTGCTGATTGACACTGCGCCATATCTCGGAAAACGACTGTTCGGCGAAATCGGGAATGACTCTGTGTATTCCCCATGTCTTTTTCATCATCTGTTTCAACTCCAAACGGTTCAGAAACTCTTTAGTCTTGTCCATCTCCTTACGACTCAAAACTCTTTTCATGAGATAGTTGAAAACACGTTTCTCGGCTATCAAAGAGTTCTTGTTTTTGGCAATCTCTATCCTGTTACGTAACACTAAGTCGCTGATTTTTATGTTGATAGGACAATATTCCTCACACTGGTGACACGACGCGCACAAGGTGGCTAAATGCGCCATGTCCTCATACTCGTCACCAATGGAACGTATCACTCCAACCGGACCCGGAAAAGCATTGTCGTAAACATGTCCGCCTATGGTGTTGAAAATAGGGCAAATATTATGGCAGGCTCCGCATTCTATACACGTCATTATGCTGCGCTGATGCTCTTTTTCAAGAATCTTGGAACGTTTGTTGTCGATTAAAATGACATAAATCTTCTGCTGCTTTTCAGGCTTGCTTAAAATGGTGTAAAACGCTTTCGCCTTGATTTTCATCACCTCATACAACGATGAAAGCGGCAATAAAACATTGATGTCGTCAATAGTAGGAATGAGTTTGTCAATGCCTGCTAACACTATAGTCACATTGGCGTTGGCTATCGATTTCAAGATATTTCCCTCATCTTCTGAAATGATGACATCACCGGTGTCGGCTACAATAAAATCACAACCAATGATTGCGGTGTCTGAGTTTAAATATTTGTCGCTCAACACTTTACGTGTCACAGTCATGAGTTGTTTGGCGTTGAGGTTTTCCTTCACACCAAACTTATCGGAATAAATCTCGGCTATCTCATCTCTCGTCTTATGTGAGGCGGAATGTGAAATATCTGACGGCCGCTCGTTAAATTGATAGCAAATGAAATCTCCGGTGTCGGTCTCCGTCACATCGTTTTTTTTCATCTCAAGGTACTGCATCAGGCCGATTTCCTCAGCTTCAACACTCTTAGTTTTTACAATATTCTTTGATTTTTCATCACTTAAAATATTGTAAACCATATACTTAGCTTCATCTGCGTCGCGAGCCCACCGTACAATGCAACCATTTGTGATGGCATTGGTCTCAAAATCTACTAAATATTTGTCATAATTTTTAAAAGCTTTGTTTCTTATGTTGAAAGCGCGTTCCTTCTCAAGTTTGATGTTGTTATAATGATTGGTACAGTCTTCAGCCACGCTCATGAACAGGTCGTAACGAGACATCATTCTCTCCCGATGTGCCTCGTCAAAAGCCACCCTCTTCACATTCTGACTAAAAACCAAACCTTTCTCAGTCATAACTCTAAACTTTTAACTCTATCTTATCAACTCTTCTCTCATGCCTTCCACCCTCAAAACCTGTCGTGAGAAAAGCTTTCACAATCTCCCAAGCCAACTCGTTGCTGATAAACCTTCCGGGCAATGCTAAGATATTAGCGTCATTATGCTGGCGGGCAAGTTTTCCCAGTTCAACATTCCAGCATAGCGCGGCACGCACATGAGGATGATGGTTGGCGGTCATCTGCGCTCCGTTTCCGCTTCCGCAAAGAATTATTCCAAGCGGAAATCTCCCGTCTTGTATGTCCTGCGCCAACGGATGTATCATATCAGGATAATCGACGCTATCCGCCGAATGGCAACCGTAATCTTTCACCTCATAACCGCTATCTTTAAGTTTATCAATAAGATACTGCTTCATCTCAAACCCACCGTGGTCAGATGCTATAGGAATAATTTGATTCATATCACAAATGTTGAAAAATTTTCACAAAAATAAAAAAAATATTTTTACGTAAAATCTCTTTTTCTTTAATTTTTAATCACTTACAAAATTACCATTTTTTTACGCCGTTTTATATCTTTTTGATTATCATAACTAAAAAAATTATCAACAATTTTTTACCTTTTTCAGTTGATAAGATGTTATAAAATTTTGATAAAATTTTTAAACCGGAAATAACCCCTAAAATCAAGATTTTTTAAAAAGTTATTTTGTAAAATAAACAGAAAAATAAACAGTTTTTAACAATATTAAAATCTGATTTATAATAACTTAATGAGTTATCAACACTAAGTTACCTTACTGATTTTTTATGTTTTTTTTCCTTATTAATTATAAACACAACATAACAATCATCATCGAAAAACTCGTTCTTCCAGATTCTGAAGAATCATTATTTTTTCTAAAAATTAATTCTATGAAAAGACTCATCATTACATTGTTTTTCACGATTTCGGCAATGTTGTGCCTTACGCAGCCCGACTATTCTGAATAATACTTAATCATCCTCTCAATAGCCCTGTCGCACACTGGGCAGAACTTGTCGCCGTCGAATGAGTTCATCAAACAGTCAATCATCGGGCGATAGATGCCTTTCAATTGATAACCTGCGCCTTCGTAAACGCCTACTGTCTTGTCATATTTCTTTTCAGCAGGTGTCGGGACAGGCGTTTTATTGCTGAGCATGTCTTTCCATTTCGCCTCGAAATTTTTCATCGTGGTGATGTTAGGCTCCCAAGGCTCGATATCCAAACTGTAGTTGTCGGAGCCGTCGTAGGCATATTCATCGGCCAAACCCGCAAAACCGTGACCAAACTCATGAATTATCACGTCTGATGAATAACGGTTGCCTGTCGTACTGACGCAATATGAGTTAAAAATGCCGCCACCGCCGTATTTTTCGGTGTTTGCGAGTATGTAAATCTGGTCGTAAGGCACTTGTCCTGCAAGGGTTTTCATCGTCTCGTTATCGTATGTCATGCAATAACGCTCGCTGTTGAATGTCCAGAAACTGCAACTCAAGGCAGTGTTTCTGTAAAATCCGTCGGCAGGCATGGTGATGTCGGATTCTTGTGAAGGCACCATCACTGCACGCACGTTGAAACGGTCTTTATAACGGTTGAAAGGCTCGTATTTGAACAGACTTTCCACGAAAAAATGGCAGTCCTGAACAAATTTTCCCATCTCCTGCTCGGTATAGCCGTCGGGAAGCAGCACGATATCAACGGCGTTTTCAACAGGATAGTTGCCGTAAACATCATAGATGGCGTAAGGCAGCTGCGGTGCCGGTTTGATGAAATAATCGTCAGGATCGACGGTGATTTTCATTTTCTCGACAAAGTCACCATACTCGTTGCGGGCATAAAAAATGACATCCACTGTTTCGTTTGGAAAAGGCATCACCACCGACTCATGGAAGCCCTTGCTGATTTTCAATGCCTCTTCAGACGTCTGCCACTCGCCAAAGAGCAGACAATAGCCGTGCGAATAAAGTACTATGTCGGAATCAGGCAGCGTAACCTCAAAATAATACGCGCCATATTTCATTTCGTCGATGAGCTGAACACGCGGACCGCCCCATTGCGGCTCCATCACAAGCTTGTCCAAGGCATAAGACACACAGTCGGAATTGCCATACAGATAATAATCTATACGTAACTGGCTGTCAGTGAAATATTTGTCGTATTTAACCTGGGCTTTAGCTTTAAGTCCCGTGATAATCAATACTATTGATGAAAGAATAAACAATGTCCTTTTCATGTCGATGAATTTTTTTTGCAAAATTACAATAAAAAATATTATTTTTGCAAATTATTAATATGAAAGGTAATAATTCGACAACGAAACGCCGTCTCAGAGGTTCATATCTCATCTCGCTGATGAGTATCATGCTCGTATTGTTTGTTATCGGGCTTTTTTCGTTTCTCATTCTTTTCGCGAATGGCATTTCTGACTACATAAAAGAAAACATAGGCTTTGAGATAGTGATGAAAAAAGGTGTTTTGGAGAAGGATATCATTGATTTTCAAAAGATTTTGGATAGCAAGAAATTTGTTAAATCTACAGAATACATCTCACAGCAAGAGGCCACACGGCGTTTGAGCGAGGATCTTGGTGAAGACATCTTGGAATGGCTTGGCGACGTCGAGAATCCGCTTCTTCCATCAATTGACGTGCGTTTCACATCGGATTATGCCAACAACGACAGCATCGCTAAAATAGAGAAATGGGTGATGTCGTACAAAAATGTCAAAGAAGTGTATGTTCAGAAGTCGCTGATACATTCTATCAATAAGAATATCAATAAGATAGGTTCGGTGATACTGTTTATGGGACTTGTCTTACTCATCATGGCGGTGACGCTCATAAGCCACACGGTTCGTCTGTCGGTTTATTCCAAACGTTTCGTGGTGCGAAGCATGCAACTTGTGGGAGCCACAGATGGTTTCATAATAAAACCTTTCATGAAATTATTTGTCATTCAAGGGTTTATAGGCTCTCTGCTTGCGCTGGCACTGCTGACAGTGTTCCTGATGACGGCAGTGAAAAACATACCGGAGCTAATGACCATCACCAATCGGACCGACATAGCGATGATTTATGTGGCGGTGATGTTTTTGGGAGTGCTGCTCACCACTATGTCAACTTATTTCTCTATGAAAAAATATCTTCGCGCAGATATCGACGACCTTTATGAATAATTTAATTTTACAGATATGGCAACAAAAAACAACGTGAAAACAAACGACAAAGAACAGAAACCGATGCCTTTCGGGCGCGACAACTATAAATGGGTGCTAATAGGACTGGCATTCCTGCTGGTGGGCTTCCTCCTGATGATTGGAGGCGGCTCCGATAACCCTGATGTGTTCAACGAGGGAATGTTCAACTTCAGACGACTGACGCTCTCCCCAATCCTTATTCTGATAGGATTCGGAATACAGTTCTATGCGATAATGAAAAAACCTAAATAAAGTTAGTCAGTTAATCAGTTAGTCAGTTGTTCAGTTAAATTAGTCAACTGACTAACTGAACAACTGAACAACTGAACAACTTTTAAGAAATGGATTGGTTACAAGCTTTATTATTGGGAATCCTTCAGGGTCTGACTGAGTTCCTTCCGGTGTCGAGCAGCGGACACCTCACAATTTTGTCGAATATCTTCGGGATGAACGGTGAGGAAAACCTCACGTTTAATGTTGTTCTGCATGTCGCGACAGTATGTGCCACTTTGGTAGTCTTATGGAGCGAAGTGGTGTGGATTTTCAAGGATTTGTTTACAAAACAGCAGTGGAACTCGTACAAAAACCTCAACGGAGGCACGAAATACGCAATCAATATCATCATCTCGATGATTCCAGTAGGCATCGTCGGTTTGTTTTTCAAAGACACCGTCGAAGAGATTTTCGGTTCAGGTTTGCTGATAGTAGGCATCATGCTGTTGGTGACCGCCACTTTGCTGACATTCGCGCATTTTGCGAAGCCACGTCAGCGTGAGGAGATATCCGGATGGCATGCCTTCATCATCGGTATCGGACAGGCTTGCGCCACCATGCCGGGACTGTCGCGCTCTGGCACGACAATTGCCACCGGACTTTTGCTCGGCAACAAGAAGGAGAAACTCGCCCAGTTCTCGTTTCTGATGGTGATTCCTCCAATTCTCGGGGAGGCACTGCTTGATTTTAAAGATGTCATTGAGGTGGGCTGGAACGCCGCCATGGCTGGAATCTCGCCTATCGTGCTCATCATCGGGTTTTTGGCGGCGTTTATCACAGGATGCCTCGCCTGCAAATGGATGATTAACATAGTAAAGAAAGGTAAGCTGATCTATTTCGCAATATATTGCGTTATAGTTGGTGTTTTGGCAATTTGTTTCGCATAATGGCAGACTTTAAATTCGAAGAAGGAGAAGTCTTTTTGATAGACAAGCCCTTGGATTGGACGTCATTCGATGTCGTCAACCTTATCCGTGCCGTCATCAAGAAATATCACCATATCCGGAAACTGAAGGTAGGTCATGCCGGCACCTTGGACCCGCTGGCGACAGGTTTGCTGATACTATGCACTGGCCGAATGACCAAGCAAATCGACAATTTCCAGGCACAAGAGAAGGTTTACACCGGCACCATGCTACTCGGTCAGACCACGCCGACTTACGACCTCGAGAGTGAGCCTAACCAGTTCTTCCCGACAGACGGGATCAGCGCCGAGGCGTTAGACGAGGCGCGTAAAAAATTCATCGGCGACATCATGCAGCGTCCGCCGAAGTTCTCGGCAATAAAGATTCAGGGCAAGCGCGCTTTCGACTATGCTCGTTCCGACGAGGAGCTGGAATTGAAGGAGCGATTAGTGCATATCGATGATTTTCAAATAGATACGACAAACTTTCCTAAAGTCGATTTCATGGTAAGATGTTCCAAAGGAACATATATCCGCTCGTTAGTCAACGACTTCGGACAGGCGCTCGGCAACGGAGCATGCTTGATAAGCTTGCGCCGTACAAAAATCGGTGATTTCGACGTGAAAGACGCCTGGGACTTGATGGAGCTGAAGCAGAAAATCATAGAAACATCTTCTTAAAAGTTGTTCAGTTGTTCAGTTAGTCAGTTGTTCAGTTAAATTAGTCAACTGACTAACTGAACAACTGACTAACTGATTAACTGATTCGGATGTTTTAGTTTAGAGTTTATATTTAAAATATATCCTGTTAATCTTGTAAATCCTGTCTGATGAAAAAACGTTATACATTTTCTTCTGGCGATTCTTTTGAAGCTGATTTGGACGATTTAAAACGTCTTCTCGCTGAAAATCAACAATATGTTGAGAACTATGAAGATGTCTTAGGTTCTCTCTACGATGATGAATACGTCGCTCGCGGCAATGGCTTCTGCGACTGCAAATACAGCGACGACTTTGTCGAAAGCCAGCTTGAAAAGTATCAGAAAAGGGTTGAAGAACTGAAAAATTGGATAAAAAATATCTAATCTTTGTCTTCGAGCATGAAAATCTCTTCAACTTTTTTGTCGAACACCTGCGCCATTTTCAGCGCCAGCACTGTCGAAGGAACATATTTCCCTGATTCCACCGCGTTGATGGTCTGACGGCTCACTCCTATGCGTTTTGCAAGCTCATCCTGCGTGATGTCGAGCTCGGCTCGCGCCACTTTCAAACGGTTTTTCATTGTGCACCTCCTTTGTTGGCTTTGTACAGCTCAATTCTGAATTTGATGATGAAAAGAATCAAAAACAATGGGAAAATCGAATACATGGCATACAAATACGACAGGCCATAAATTGTAAAAGTGAACAAAATCAACAAGATAGCTGAGATATAAGTCGCCCAAACCAGACTTTGTTCACGGATGCTTGTTACGAATTCATCTTCAATTTTTTCTTTAGAAAAACCAATGAAAACAAGTCCGACGATTAAGACCGGAATGATAAATGTGATTATACCGCATTCTGCCATACAGAAAAACCTACATCCGCCCAACAAACCTCCATCAATCATTGCGGGCATTTTGAATTCCGGGCTGATTTCCAATAACCTCCAGATAATCAATGCAATACATGCAACGGCGGTAATCGCCAATCCGACAATCTTAAAGCTGTTCGGAAACAAATAGTTCTTTTTCATAACAAAATATTAAACATTTTGCAAAAGTAAATAAATTACATTAACACAATTTAAAACCCCGAAAATTTTTGCTCCATTTTCGGGGTCAAGTTAAACTATATCTATTGTTCTAACTATAAAACTAACGCAGTTCCTGTAAAGAACATGAAGTACAATTACCAGTATTACAATAATAGATTGTGCCCAATGGTGTCCATTGTTTAGCAGCAGTACACCCATCAGAACCAGATTTACATTCACAGTGTATAACATCTTCTGGAGCACTTTTTAAAGGGATACTCATTGCAAAAATATCATGTAAACCCGATTCGTCAGAATAGCTAATAATGCTTTCTTCTGGCAAGTTAAATGGAACTAATGCTACATTGCCCAAAATGTTAAAAAAGGCATATACATTTGGTGTTATATTGTTTGAAGAAAAGAAATCCGCAGTCTCTGTTAAATAATCTTTAACTAAATCCATTTCAAATAACTCCTCAAAAGCATTTCCGTGTATAATACTTTTGTGTTTAATACCATGTGAAATAAGTGTTTTGTTGTCTGGAATATTATTTTCTGTCAACAATGTTATGCCGGCATTTTTATTAATTAAACCGACAATTTCAACGTCCGTCCATTTTTTTCTTTCATCTTTATACTTTGGTTGTGATTCACAACAAGTACACGTTTCTTCCATAATACATACAAAAGTGCTGTTAAACATTACAGGAGTGCATTCATGACCACAATTGCAAGTACATGTTATGCCAATAACAGGGGAAGTAACCCAACCTTTACTATTGTCATCAGTCTTTATAACGTAGAAATAATCTTTTGGCAGCGTAAGTTCAAAGAATCCATCGCTAATACACGTTGCTATACTACCGTCTGGAAAGGGCACCCCAACACCAGAATACTCTATTTCTTCAATTAGTTTAGAATCGACAGCATTATCTAAAGTTCTAAGTGTGATATTATCACTTTTTTTACACCCAATTATTAAAATTGTTATAGTTGCAATTAAACAAAATCTATTAATTTTTAAGTTATTATGTCTTTTCATAATGTTTTTTCGCTTCGCGGTTCCATTATTCCGCGGTCTTATTGAAGCGATTTGAGCTTTTGAAAATAATTAAATTTAATGTTATCTATTATAGATAATGATTAATTTGGATGATATAATAATTTGTTTTTTCCTAGATACCATATATTAAGAAAAATAAACCCAAATAAAAACATTATTTCAAATAGTTTTATCATACAATTATTAATTGACGCTGCAAAAGTAAAGAATATTTTACATATAGACAAATTAATTTTACATTTTTTTGAAAAAAGTTTGATAAAGATTTATCCACTGCCCTATCCGCTTCGGTCGAGGTTCGGTCGAAATGACGATAGATATCGGAAAATTTTGTAATTTTGCGGCCTGATTTAAAAGGAAAAAACAGAAAAACAATCTTGTTAATCCTGTCTAAATTAACTTGTAAATCATGTCAAATTTTAAAGCATTTTTAAAAAGGAAAAATATCGAGGTCACGGCAAAGGCATATTTGCTTGACGCTCTTGGAGCGATGGCGCTCGGTTTGTTTGCATCATTGCTTATTGGAACGATTTTCGACACCATCGGAAACCGACTGAATATCCCGATGTTTGTTGAGTTTGCGAAATACTGCAAAATCGCTGCCGGTCCGGCTATGGGGGTGGCTATCGCTTACGCTCTTCATGCCCCGGCTTTGGTGATGTTCAGCGCTGTTGCGGTCGGAGTGGCAGGAAACACCCTTGGCGGTCCTGTGGGAGTGCTCGTGGCAGTCGTCATCAGCACAGAACTCGGCAAAATGGTGTCGAAGGAGACACAGGTCGATATTCTTGTAACTCCTTCTGTTACAATAATTTCAGGTATATTGCTCGCCATGTTCGTCGGACCCGGGATCAGTCGTTTCATGACCGCTTTCGGCGATTTCATCATGTATGCCACCAATCTGCATCCGTTTGTCATGGGCATAGTAGTGTCGGTGAGCATAGGCATGGCGTTGACACTGCCCATCAGCAGTGCAGCTATATGTATCGCCATCGGACTTTCGGGAATAGCTGGCGGCGCAGCAACCGCAGGTTGCTGCGCCCAAATGGTCGGTTTCGCCGTCATGAGCTTCAAGGAAAACCGCTGGGGCGGACTCATCTCTCAAGGCATCGGCACCTCGATGCTTCAGATGCCTAATATCTTGCGTCATCCTCTGACGTGGATACCTCCGATTCTGACATCAGCCATCACCGGACCCTTGGCAACCTGCGTTTTCCATCTCGAGAACGTGCCAATCGGCTCAGGAATGGGAACATGCGGCCTCGTCGGACCTCTCGGCGTCATCTCGGCAATGCCCGACGGCGGCTCGCAGATGTGGTGGGGAATCCTCCTGATTTGCTTCGTGCTCCCCGCCGTCCTGACATGGCTCTTCGGATTAGTTTTCAGAAAGTTGAATTGGATTAAAGACGGAGATCTGAAACTGGAATAATACCGTCATTTCGACTTCTGACTTCTGACTTCTAAAAAAATGAACTTTTTTCTTGACAAAATTTTTGTTTTGTCGTATATTTGCATTTCATTTTGAGAAAACAGACACAATTAAATAACATTTGAAATGAAACTATCACAGTTTAAGTTCAATTTGCCGCACGACCTCATCGCTTTATATCCGCCGGCGGAGCGTGAAGACGCGAGACTGATGGTCCTGCACCGTGACACTCAAACTATTGAGCACAAGACATTTCGCGACATCATCAGCTATTGCAGTCCGGGCGATTTGTTCGTAATCAACAACTCTCGCGTTTTCCCGGCGCGTCTTTATGGCGAGAAGGAGAAGACCGGCGCCAAGATAGAGGTGATGCTGCTCCGTGAGCTTGACGAGGAAAGCCGTCTCTGGGACGTCCTCGTTGACCCGGCGCGTAAAATCCGCATCGGTAACAAACTGTATTTCGGCCCTAACGACGAGCTCGTGGCTGAGGTTATCGACAACACCACCTCGCGCGGACGTACGCTGCGTTTCCTCTTCGACGGTCCGCACGACGAGTTCAAGAAAGTCATCATGGGTCTCGGCGAGACACCTCTCCCAAAGGTGATACAGCGCCCTGTCGAGCCTGACGATGAGTTTAACTATCAGACTGTCTATGCCACACAGGAAGGCTCGGTGGCAGCCCCGACAGCAGGCATGCATTTCAGCAAGATTCTTATGAAACGCATGGAGCTTCAAGATGTTAACTTCGCCGAGGTGACACTGCATACTGGCATGGGTAACTTCCGCGACATTGAGGTCGAAGACTTGACAAAACACAAAACCGACTCCGAAGAAATCAACATCTCACAGGAGACCTGCGACCTCATCAACAGCACAAAAGAGGCGAAACATAAGGTGTTTGCAGTCGGAACAACAACTCTGAAAGTCATGGAGACAGTGGTGAGCATCACAGGCAAGCTTAAACCGATGAAGGGCTGGTCCAACAAATTCATCTTCCCGCCTTACGATTTCAGCACCGCCGACGCCCTCATCACTAATTTCCACCTCCCGAAATCCCCGATGATGATGGAAGTGGCCGCCTTCACAGGTTACGATTTCCTAATGAAAGCTTATAAGGAAGCCGTTGCCGAGAAATACAAATTCTTCACCTACGGCGACGCGATGCTCATTCTTTAAGAAGACAGAAGTCAGAAGACAGAAGACAGAATAGAATATTAGAATAAATAATTGATAATCAATAAATTAAAACAATGAAGCATGGAAGAAAAAGGTGTGGTAGTCCAGATTCTGACTCTTGGCTCCTGTCTTCTTGCTTCTAAAAAAAAGCTATGACTCAAGAAGAATTTTTTAAGAAAATAACAGCTCACGCGAAGGAATATGGTTTTATTTTCCCTTCAAGTGATATTTACGACGGACTTGCTGCCGTTTACGATTACGGCCAGAATGGTGTCGAACTGAAGAAAAACATCAGAGAATACTGGTGGAAAGCCATGGTGCAGATGCACGAGAACATCGTCGGTCTCGACGCCGCCATCTTCATGCACCCGACAGTGTGGAAGGCTTCAGGCCACGTCGATGCTTTCAACGACCCGATGATCGACAACAAAGACAGCAAGAAACGTTATCGCGCCGACGTCCTCGTCGAGGATTATGTGGCGAAAATCGAGGAAAAAATCAACAAAGAAGTTGAGAAAGCCAAGAAACGTTTCGGCGATGCCTTCAACGAGGAGCAGTTTGTCACCACAAACGCCCGCGTCCTCGAATGGAAAAAGGAAATCGGGGAAATAAGCCACCGTTTATATGGTGACATGGAGAAAAACGACCTCGCTGACATCAAGAAACTCATCGAAGACCTTGGGATTGTATGTCCTATCAGCGGAACACGCAACTGGACCGACGTGCGCCAGTTTAACCTGATGTTCGCCACACAGATTGGCTCGTTGGCAGAAGGTGCCAACACCGTTTATCTGCGTCCCGAGACGGCACAGGGTATCTTCGTGAACTATCTCAACGTGCAGAAGACAGGCAGGATGAAAATCCCGTTCGGCATCGCTCAGACAGGCAAAGCCTTTAGAAATGAGATAGTTGCGCGTCAGTTTATCTTCCGTATGCGTGAGTTCGAGCAGATGGAGATGCAGTTCTTCGTGCGCCCCGGCACCGAGATGGAATGGTTCAAGAAATGGAAGGAGGAACGCATGAAATGGCACCTCTCACTCGGCATTCCGGCCGAGAACTATCGTTTTCACGATCATGAGAAGTTAGCGCATTATGCCAACGCTGCCACCGATATAGAGTTTAACTTCCCGTTCGGCTTCAAGGAATTGGAAGGCGTTCACAGCCGCACCGACTACGACCTCAGCCGTCATGCCGAGTTCTCAGGCAAGAAACTCCAGTATTTCGACCCGGAGACCAACGAGAGCTATACTCCATACGTCATTGAGACGTCAATAGGTCTCGACCGTATGTTCCTCGCAATGTTCAGCTATGCCTACACAGAGGAGAAACTCGATGATGGCAGTGAACGCGTCGTGATGAAGCTTCCTCCGATTCTCGCACCTTATAAAGTGGCAGTCTTGCCGTTGGTGAAGAAAGACGGACTTCCTGAGAAAGCACGCGAGATAATGGATAGCCTGCAATATGACTTTATGTGCCAATACGAAGAAAAAGACTCCATCGGCAAACGCTACCGCCGTCAGGATGCTATCGGCACTCCGCTGTGCGTAACCGTTGACAATCAGACACTTGAAGACAACACCGTGACAGTCCGCGACCGTGACACCATGGAACAAATCCGCGTGAACGCCGACGAACTGCATGAGATAATCAGAAAGAAAATCTCTACAAAGAAATAAGTTTTAAAAATGGAAATTAGCGCTTTTCTTAATCCCGTCAAGGAAGAAATAATCGAAAACTGCCATCTGACACATAAAAAACAGATCGGTAACACCATCACAATCTTTAAAAATGAAGAAGACTTTCCTGAGTTGGATGGTTTTCAAGTGGCTTTGATAGGTGTTGAGGAAGACCGCTATGCCGTTGATAATGAAGGATGTAAGGCTGCTCCGGATGCTATCCGACATGCCTTATATCCTTTGTTTGACCATTGGCCTGACCTAAAAATCATAGACCTTGGCAACGTGAAGACGGGTTTGAGGGTGGAGGACACCTATTATGCTCTTGGCGAGGTGTTTCTCACAATGTTGAAACACCATATAGTGCCTGTAATCATTGGCGGAAGTCAGGATTTAACATATCCTATTTATCAGGTTTACGAAAATACTGGTAAGTTGGTGAATATCACCGCGATAGACCCGCGTTTCGATATCGGTGAGGAGGGCGAAAACCTTAATTCGGAATCGTATCTGAGCCATATCATTTTGCATCAGCCGAATTATCTTTTCAATTACACAAACATAGGTTATCAGACGTATTACATTGATAATGATAATATTAACCTGATGAAACAACTACTGTTCGACATCTATCGTTTGGGTATGATAAAGAGTAATCCCGAGCTGACAGAGCCTTTGTTGCGCAATGCCGACATCATCACCATCGATGCGGCGGCTTTCTGCGCATCGGATGTGCCTGGCGTGAAACGCAGTTCGCCAAATGGTTTGAGCAGTGAGGACGGCTGTAAGATGGCTCGCTATGCCGGACTGAACCAGAAACTTACATCCATAGGATTCTTCAACTATAATCCTAAATACGACATCAACTATCAGAGTGCCAATAATTTAGCCGAAATGATATGGTACTTCATGGAAGGATTCTCACTTCGTCAGAATGACATCCCGACAACCGAAAACCGTGATGATTTCACCAAATACATCGTACGACTTGAAGAATACGATGAAATTATTTTCTTGTGCCACAAAACCACCGGAAAATGGTGGATGGAAATCTCAGACCACTTCATCCCCTGCTCGAAAAACGACTACGACCTCGCCATGCGCAACGAACTCCCCGACAGATGGTGGCAGTTTTATCAGAAGTTAATGTAAATTTTTCTCCGGGTTCTGCTCCAAAAACGCACTCCAGCCTTTGTAACTACGTTTGGCGGTTGGTATTTTCGGCAGTTTCGGGTCGTCGGTACCGCCAACGATGTTGAGCTGGTTTTGGAAGCTGTGACACACTGCTGCAGCCATGGCGTCGGTGGCGTCAAGATAGTCGGGATGCTCAGTGAAGTTGCAGAGTTTCTGCACCATCGCGGCAACCTGCTCCTTCGAGGCGGCTCCGTTGCCCGTGATGGATTGCTTGATTTTTCTTGGCGAATACTCGAAAATAGGGATGTCGCGATACAACGCTGCAGCCATCGCGACACCTTGAGCACGACCGAGTTTCAGCATCGACTGCACATTTTTTCCGTAAAATGGAGCTTCGATGGCAAGCTCATCGGGATGATACTCATCGATGATTTCAAGCACACGCTCAAAAATGCGTTTTAGCTTAAGTGCTTGATTGTCAAGCTTTGCCAACTTCAAAACACCCATTCGTAGCATGTTCAGCTCCTTGCCTCGCTGAAGGATGAGACCGTAACCCATGACCATCGTTCCCGGGTCGATACCTAATATTATTCGTTCACTTTTCAAAATTTATTATCTTTGCAGTCGAAATGAATGATAATTCACATAATGCAAAATTAAAAAAAATCGTTGAAACAACGATAAAAATTATTATTGTCCTTGCCGGATGCTGGGTTCTTTATGTGAAAATAATTAAGAATCAAGACCTTACAGAGATGTGGAACTCTGTGAAAATTTCATTTTCGTCTCCAAGGAATGTTTTTCTGATGACGCTGGCATTCGTTTTGATGCCGCTCAACATGGCTATTGAGACGATGAAATGGCAGAAATCAATACAGCCGGTCGAAAATATTCCGTTTAAGAATGCGTTTACGGCGATTTTCACCGGAATCACGGCCGGGATGATGTTTCCTAACAGAACTGGCGACTTCCTCGGACGCATTTTCATACTTGAGAAAGGCAACAGGCTCAAAGCGGCGATGCTCACTTTCGTGGGAAACATGGCACAGATGCTCGTCACGGTGAGCCTCGGCTGTGTCGCGCTGATTTTCTTCATCATAAAAAGCCGATATTGGTATCTCATTATTATCTCATTGATAGTCATAATATTAGGATTTTTGGTTTATTTCAATATCCATATTTTAAGGTATCTTCAAAAGATAATTCCAAGGAAATGGAGTCAAAAAACCGAGAAGTATATGCAGATTTTCGGCAGTTATTCAAAGAAGGATTTGTCGGTGATTTTGCTGCTCGCTTTCGCGAAATATGCCGTATATTCGCTGCAGTTTGTGCTTCTCATCCTGGCTTTTGACGTGCCGCTCAACTATTTCCAGGCCATGATTCCGATCATGATGACCTATCTTTTGATGACAGTGATACCCTTTATCACCATCACAGAAATCGCGGTGCGCGGCTCGGTGTGCGTTGTAGTTTTTGAAAAATGGTTGATAATGAATGGAATAAACGCTGAGTTCAGCATGATGGTGTTCTCGGCAAGCACCATGCTTTGGCTGTATAACCTCGCGATTCCGGCTGTCATCGGACTGTTTTTCATCAGGAAACTGAAGTTTATAAGAAGCAGTTATGAGTCTTGAAACAATACATATATTGTTGAATATCATAATGATATTCGCTGCGATGTATCTGATATGCATCGGGGCGTTCACTTTTGGACTTTGGTTAAAGAGCGATTCTCATTCCGTCATTTCAACCGACAATGATATAATACGTCATTTCGACCGACCGAAGGGAGTGGAGAAATCTCATCCAATTGAAAGAGATTTTTCAACTTCGCTCAACTCAGCTCGAAATGACGTCTCTGTCCTCATTGCTGCCCGCAACGAAGAAAAAAACATTGAAAAACTCTTGCAATCGCTTTATAATCAATCGTTTAATAAAGCAAAATTCGAGGTAATAATCGTTGATGACCATTCAACGGATGATACATTTGAGGTTTCCAAGAACTTCCAAGTCCTCCATCCTGAAATGAATTTAAAACTCTTAAAAGCTGCCGGCTCAGGCAAGAAACAAGCCATCTCTCAAGCTTTGCATGCTGCTGAAAATGAATTTGTTATGGTCACCGATGCCGATTGCGAGCTGCCTGAAAGATGGATTGAGACTATGGTCGGTTATTTTATGAAAAACGACCTGAAAATGCTGCTCGGTCCGGTGCTTTTGTCGCCGGCAAACACTTTGTTTGAGAAACTGCAAGTGCTTGAGCATCTGAGTCTTATAGCGAGTACAGCAGGTTCAGCCGCCATCGGGATGCCTGTGATGTGCAACGGTGCCAACATGATGTACGACCGCAAATCAGCCCTCGATGTGGAAAAATACCGCACCGACATGCGCATCGCCTCCGGTGACGATATGTTTCTTATGGAACAGTTTCTGAGGCACTACGGAAGTAAATCTGTGAGCTTTCTCCTTGACAATCAAGCGATTGTGAAGACAAAAACGATGCCGACATTGAAAGCGTTTTTCCGTCAGCGCACGCGCTGGACCTCTAAGACGAAGGCATACACCAACTGGAAAATCATCGCTACCGCACTCATAGTGCTGATGTTCAATTTGAGCATCGTTTTCTTTTTCGTGGCAGGCTTTTTCATAAAGGTTTTCTGGGTCTTCTACGTGCTTTACGTCATTTTGAAAACCCTCATCGATTACCCTATTCTGCGGCGCATCACAAATTTCATGCACCAGCAAAAACTGATGAAATGGATGTTCCCGTTGGAGTTTATTTATCCGTTTTATGTTGTTTTCACAGCGTTTGCGGGGATGTTTAATAATGTAAAATGGAAATAAACCGAATTATTCTAATAATCTGTTATTCCTACATTTTTCTAAGGTTGAAAGTTGTTCAATAGCCATTCTGTTTAAACGCACAGCTCTTTCATGTTGTGGCAATCCTAATTTTATCAATTCAGCATTCATGCTTTCCAAATTTACGAGCACTATCAATTGATGTAATGTTGAATAATCTCTAATATTACCATTTAACTCGGGATTTGCTTCTCTCCACATTTTAGCTGTCATACCAAATAAAGCAACGTTAATAACATCAGCTTCATTGGCATAAACAAAAGAACCGGCCATTCGTGCAATGTTTTCTGGTATTAAATGGTTCTTAACTGCATCCGTATGAATGTGATAATTAATTTTTGACAACTCCCTATTCAAGTTCCATTTCAAAGAAAATTTGCTGTTTTCATCAGTTTTTAATCTTTGATAATCTTTAATGACATAAAGCTTAAACTCTGGAGAAATCCAAGATGCAAATTCAAAAGCAATATCCTGATGTGCCATAGTTGAAGCATATCGGCCTTGTTTTGAAGTCATTCCGATGGCAGATGTTGTATCTATCCAACGTTTGGGTGTTAGAACAAAGCTATTAAATCCAGCTTCTTCTTCAATTGCCTCGAATTCGAGGCAATTGAAATTTGGATTATGGAATCGTTCCCAAAGACCGAGAAAACGGACTGTATTTCTGTTTCTCATCCAGTTTTGTATAACATATCCCGGATTTTCGGTTGTTCTATATTTGGCGATATCAGTTAATGACAAGAAATCGCCGGAACCACCTCCATATTGAACTTCAATTTTATAACCAATGGCATCTATGTTAGTTTTCTTCATTTTGGTTTGTGTTAGTTTTAATAAATAGTTTTAATTACTTTGCAAAGTTACATGAAAAACATACAACAAGAACCTTTTTTATCAAAAAGTTTTCAACAATTGCAAAGTTCCATTAAAAAACGCAATTTTTGAGAACAAAAGAGTACGCGAAAACACGTTTTTTCCAACAAAGGGAAATAAAAATCCCTCGCCACTGTGTGGATGGAAAAAAATGCAAAAATCAGATTATTGTAATACGCTATTATGTTTATTGCTTCTAATCAATTCACCATCTCCTCCACTAAATTCCAAGCGCCTTGATACACGTCTTTCAACGTGGCGTCGAGCATGAAACAGGGCGTGCTGTAAACCTTGTTCTCCTTGTCTATCGCCACGCCGCCGTGGGTGGTCTCAATATGTTTGCAGCCAATCATTTCAAGCTCCTTAGCCTGCCGGCACCCGCCACTTCCCATAGTGACGCTGACGTTTCCAATGACTTTCGCCACCATCAAGGGCGCGATGCACATCGCTCCTATGGGCTTGCCTTGCTTATGAATGTCTAAAATCGCCTTCTCAACTTCTTTGTTCACCTTGAAATTGATGCCGTCGTAAGCGTATGTGAAAAGGTTTTTCGCGGCTCCATTGCCGCCTGGGAACAGCAATGCGTCGAAGTCATCGGCATTGAACTTGGTAATAGGTAAGATATTGCCGCGTACAATGCGCGCCGCCTCAACCATCATGTTGCGCCGCTCTGCCATACGCTGACCCGTGACGTGATCGCACACTTCATGCTGGTTTTCATCTGGCGCAAAGGCTTGATACTCAATGTTATGCTGGTCTAATGCCAATAATAATGTCACGGTCTCGTTGATTTCCGAGCCGTCCATGGTGCCGCATCCGGCAAGAATAACCGCTACTTTTTTCATGTTATTTTTCAAATTTTCTGTTTCTGATAATGAATCCAAACAGCAGTTTTCAACATATTTCCCGTTTTCATGTCAAAAAACCGCTTGTTTCACGATGTAAAATTACAAAATTTTTAAAAATCAACACTTATTTTTCCGTCGTGATGACAAGAAAACATAAAATCATAAAAAATAATGATGTAAAAAATTTTTTTGTATCTTTGCAGATTAATTAAACGGATAAAATTAAAACTGAATATGATGTCAAAAAATGAAAAATTTGTCGAAGAGGGCCTGACTTACGACGATGTTTTGTTGATTCCCGCTTATAGCGATATCATCCCTCGCGATGCTGATTTGAGAACTAAGTTTTCACGCCATATTGGTCTCAATATCCCTATTGTAACTGCCGGCATGGACACTGTCACCGAGGCTCCGATGGCTATTGCCATAGCTCAGGAAGGCGGCATTGGCGTGCTGCACAAAAACATGACAATAGAACAGCAGGCGGCTGAGGTCACCAAGGTGAAACGTGCCGAAAACGGTATGATTATCAATCCGGTGACCATCAAAGAAGGTGCTCTCGTTCGTGATGCCCTCAAAATAATGAATGAATATCACATAGGAGGCATCCCGGTGGTCAACAACGAAAACGTACTCGTGGGCATCGTCACCAACCGTGACTTGCGCTTCGAACGTCAGACGGAACGCCCTATTTCGGAGGTGATGACAAAGGAAAACCTCATCACCACCACCGAGTTCACCGACTTCGCCACGGCAGCCGACATCCTTCAGGAACATAAGATAGAAAAACTGCCTGTCGTTGACAAGCACAACCATCTCATCGGACTTATCACCTACAAAGACATCATCAAAATCAAGGCGAGACCCAATGCCTCCAAAGACGAGCACGGACGTCTGCGTGTCGCCGCCGCTGTCGGCATCACACACAACACCTTGGAACGCGCTCAAGCCCTTGTGGATGCCGGCGTTGACGCCATCGTCGTCGATACGGCGCACGGTCACTCGAAGAATGTGTTCAACGTCACAAAACAGCTTCGCAAGGCATTCCCTGACATCGACCTCGTCATAGGAAACATCGCCACAGCAGAGGCAGCTAAAGACCTCGCAAAACTCGATGTCGATGCAATCAAAGTCGGTATCGGACCCGGCTCCATCTGCACCACACGTATCATCGCAGGCATCGGCGTCCCGCAGCTAACAGCTGTTTATAACGTCTCGGAAGCCCTCAAAGGCAGCGGAATACCTGTCATCGCCGACGGTGGCATCCGTTATACGGGCGACATAGTGAAGGCTATCGCGGCAGGCGCCTCGTCAATAATGGCAGGCTCGCTGTTCGCCGGCGTCAACGAGTCACCGGGCGACACCATCATCTTTGAGGGCCGTAAATACAAGACATACCGCGGCATGGGCTCGCTTGAAGCTATGCAACACGGCTCAAAAGACCGTTACTTCCAAGATATGGAAGACGACATCAAGAAACTCGTTCCAGAGGGCATCGTGGGCCGCGTGCCTTACAAAGGAAGCCTCTCGGAAGTGGTATATCAGATGGTCGGAGGACTCCGTGCAGGCATGGGCTACACAGGCTCGCATACCATCGAGGAACTGCATAACGCCCGCTTCATCAAAATAACCGCCTCGGGAATGAACGAGAGCCACCCGCATGACATCACAATAACACAAGAATCTCCGAATTATAGCCGTAAAGCATAATAAAGTTTGAAGTTTGAAGTTTATAGTCAATAGATAAAAATTGAAAAGAAAACTATGAAAACATTGAAATCATTATTACTTCTGGTCGTTTTGACACCATCACTGCTCTTTGCACAGGGTTGGAAATCAAAGACGTTGATAACTCTTGGCGACAATAACATCTCTGCCGGCGAGTTTATGGACGTTTATGAGAAAAACAACGTGAAAAGCGAGGTTATCGACAAAAAAACTGTTGACGAATATCTTGACATGTATATCAATTTCAAGCTGAAAGTCATTGAAGCAGAGTCACGTGGGATGGATACGTTGCCGAAGTTTGTGAAAGAATACACCGGCTATCGCAAACAGCTCGCAAAGCCTTATTTCTCTAACGACGCCATCACCGAGCAGCTCGTTGAGGAGGCGTACGAGAGGATGCTGTGGGACATCAACGCATCGCATATCCTCGTGAAATGCGACCCTCACGCCACACCCGCCGATACCCTCAAGGCATATAACAAGGCTTTGGAACTTCGCAAACGCATCTTGAAAGGCGAAGACTTCAGCACAGTGGCTGTCGAGGCCTCCGACGACCCGTCGGCCAAAGGAATGGAAGAAATACCGGGCAAACAACGCGCTTACAAGGGCAATAGCGGAAACCTCGGATATTTCACGGCGTTTGATATGGTTTATCCGTTCGAGACAGGAGCATACAACACCAAAGAAGGCGAGATTTCAATGCCGGTGCGCTCCGACTTTGGCTATCATATCATCAAAGTTAACTCGAAAACACCGGCTTGCGGCATGATAAAAGCAGCCCATATCTTCCTCGTGGTCGATGAGAATGACCCGATGAAAACAGACTCCGTCGTGAGAGAAAAAATATTCAATATCTATAAAGAAATCGACAAAGACGGCAAAAACTGGGACCTTATCGTGAAAAAATATTCCGACGACAAAGGCAGCGCACAAAATGGCGGCATGCTGAATCCTTTCAGAGTGAGCCAGATAGTACCTGAGTTTATCACAGCTGTCAAACAGTTGGACGACATGGGATTCTCCGAGCCGGTGAAGACAAGCTACGGCTATCATATCGTCAGACTTATCGGCAAATCGGGAATAAAAAGCCTCGAAGAAGAGAAAGAGAATATCGTGAAACGTGTTGAGAAAGACATGCGCGCAAAGGTGAGCGACGAAGTGGTGCTCAAACGTATCATGAGAGAAAACAAATACAAGGAGAACACTAAGGTGAAAGACGCTTTCATCGCTACCATCGACAGCACCTTACAAGAAGGCAATTTCGTTGTGACTGAAGGAGTTGACACAAACAAGACTCTCTTCAAACTCATGAAACAGGATTATAAAATCGCCGATTTCGTGAGTTATATCAAAAAACATGAGTCAAAACAGCCTTTCATGTCGGCAGCGGCTTATGCCTACAAACTTTATGACGAATTTGTCAAAGATGCCGTGTTTGCCTACGAAGACGCTCATCTGGAAGAGAAATATCCGGAATTTAATCTGCTCGTACAAGAATATCACGACGGCATCCTTCTCTTCGATCTGATGGATAAAGAGGTGTGGAAAAAAGCTGAGATAGACACCGCAGGCATCAAGGCGTTTTACGAGGAAAACAAAACCAACTACATGTGGAAAGAACGTGTGAAAACGTTGGTAATCACCGTCAATAACGAGGAAAACCTCGCGAGAGCCGAAGAACTCATCCGTCAGGATCTGAGCCTTGACAGCATCAGGACAATAGTGAAAACAGAAGGACTCAAAGGCGTCTCCGTGAAATCACCGTATTTCCAACAAGGCGATAATGTTGACATCGACGAAACGGAATGGACCGTCGGAACAATCCGCATAATACCGTCAACAGTTGACAAAACAACCAAAATCGTGAAGATTCTCGACGTCCGCCAGCCTGAGCCGAAAACATATAGGGAAGCTAAAGGTATCGTAATTTCAGCATATCAAAACAAGCTTGAAGAAGATTGGCTGAAAGTGCTGAAAGAGAAATATCCGGTGCAAGTCAATGAGAAACTGCTGGAAAAAGTTAGGAAAAATATATGAAAATCAAGATTGTAATCGGATTGGCTTGTCTTATGGCATTGTTTTCATGCCAAAATTCAAGAAATGGCGACGGTGACAAAATCATCGCCTCCATTTATGAGAAGAATTTGTATCAATCTGATTTACAAAGCATTATGTATGAAGGCATTAGTTATAACGATAGCATCGTAAAAACAAAAGCATTCATCCACGATTGGATTATCAAACAAATACTTGTCCACGAGGCGGAAAGCACTATCGACAATGCGGAGCTTTTATACTCAAAACAAATAGAAGATTATCGTAACTCATTGATAATCTATAAATATGAATCGTTGTACGTTGAACAGAATCTCGATACGGTGATTCGTGAGGAGGATATCGAGAAGTTTGTCAAAGAAAATTCTCCGCAGAATATGGATAGAGAGACAATTCGTCTTATCATATTGAATATGAGGAAGAAAGAGTTGATAGAGACAATGAACAACAATCTCTATAACAAGGCCGTGCGGGAAAGAATCTTTAAAATTTATTAGCTTATTGTGATGAAAATTAAAAGGATTTTAGCTTTAATTGTTTTTGTAAACATTTGTGTCATAACGACATACGCACAACAATCTCAAGTAATAGATAAAATTGTGGCTGTTGTCGGCAAAAACATCATCATGCAGTCGGATATTGAGGATCAATATATGCAATATCGTCTGCAGGGCGGCATAAAAGGAAGCGCGTCATCGATACGTTGTGAGATTCTTGAGGACCAGCTTTTCCGTAAGCTGATGCTGAACCAGGCTGAACTCGACAGCATCACCGTCACCGACGAACAAATAGAGCAGGAGATGGAATACCGGATCCGTTATTTTGTCAGTCAGCTCGGTTCGCAGGAAAAGCTCGAGAAATACTACAACAAAACGATGAAAGAGATTCGTGATGAGCTTCGCACCATAATAAGAGACCAGAAACTCATCGAGGAGGTGCAGCGTAACATTGTGAGCGGCATCAGCGCGACACCCGGCGATGTGCGCGATTTCTACAAAAGCATCCCCCAAGACTCCATCCCGATGGTCAGCACGCAATATGAGATTGCCGAGCTTGTGAAAAAACCACCAATCACTCTCGATGAGAAACTTGCCGTGAAAGACAAGCTTTACGCTTTGCGTAGCCGTATCTTGAAAGGCGAGCGTTTCTCGACACTCGCGCTGCTTTATTCCGAGGACCCTGGCTCAGCCAAAAAAGGCGGCGAACTCGGTTTCCAAGGAAGAGGCGAACTCGTGCCAGAGTTTGAAGCCGCCGCTTTCGCACTGAAAGACGGCGAAATATCGGAAGTCATTGAAACTGAATATGGTTATCATATCATACAACTTATCGAACGCCGTGGCGATTACGTCAATGTGCGACATATTTTGCTGACAGTGAAAGTGTCACCCCAAGCCCTTGAAATGGCATATAACTCATTGGATTCCATAGCAAATCTTATCAGAAACGACAACATAACATTCGATGAGGCCGTGAAAAAATTCAGCGACGAGGATGACAAGGTGAATGGCGGCTATCTCGTGAACCCTAACACCGGAGGCACTTTGTTCTCCGCCGAAGACCTCGACCAACAGGTCTCAGTGGTCATCAACAGACTTGATGTGGGAGAGGTGAGTAATCCTGTGCCAATGAAGACGAAAAACGATAAAGACGCTTACAGATTATTGATAATCAAGAAGAAAACACAACCACATAAGGCAAATCTCAAAGACGACTATGCCCTGATTCAACAATGGACGATGCAAAAACTACGTCAAGATGCCATAAACAAATGGATCGACGCGAAATCTAACAAGGCATACGTGAAAATCACCGATGACTACTGTGACTGCGATTTTCAATTTGACTGGAACGTTAATAAATAGTGAGTCAGTTTAACTGAATAACTGAACAACTGAACAACTGATAAACATGTACAATAGCGATGTTGAAGGAGCCAAGGCTCTCGTGCAGAAATATGAATTGTTAAAAAAAGAAATCGCCAAGGTCATAGTCGGACAAAACGAGGTGATTCATGATACCATTTTGTCGATTTTCTGTCAGGGACACGTGCTTTTGGTTGGCGTCCCAGGACTTGCCAAGACCTTGTTAATCAACACAATAGGACAGGCGTTGGGCTTGACGTTCAACAGAATACAGTTCACCCCCGACCTCATGCCGTCCGACATCATAGGAACGGAGATTTTAGACGAGTCGCGCCAGTTCAAATTCGTGAAAGGACCGGTGTTTTCCAATATTATCCTTGCTGACGAGATAAACCGCACGCCTCCCAAGACTCAGGCGGCATTGCTTGAAGCTATGCAGGAGAAAAACGTCACCGTGTCGGGCAAGACTTACAAGCTGAGCGAGCCTTTCTTCGTGCTTGCCACCCAGAATCCTATCGAACAGGAAGGAACTTACCCGCTTCCGGAGGCGCAGCTCGACCGTTTCATGTTCAACCTCATGCTCGATTATCCTTCGTACGAAGAGGAGATTGCCGTCGTGAAGAACACCACCGCCACTATCGATAACAAGGTGGAGGCTGTGATGAGTGCCGATGAGATTTTGTATTTCCAGCAGCTCGTGCGTCGTGTACCCGTGCCTGATAACGTTTACGAATATGCTGTAGGTGTGGTGTCGAAAACACGTCCCAACACCGGGCGCGCCCATGATATGGCAAACAAATACCTTAGTTGGGGCGCGGGTCCGCGTGCCTCGCAGTATCTCATCATAGGCGCCAAAGCCAACGCCCTGATGAGCGGCAAGTTCTCACCCGACATCGAAGACGTTAAAAAAGTGGCGGTGCCCGTTCTCAGACACCGCCTTGTCCGTAACTATACTGCTCAAGCTGAAGGAATCGGCATCGAACAGATTATTGCAGGTTTACTGTAGGCTTTTTGACCTTAGTCACCAACTATTTTTGGCAACATTACCTTAATAAACTCTAAGCTTATCCCCCGTTTCCTCGATAATGGCTTTGTAATACTCATCGCTGTATTTCGGCCATTCCACTTTCGGTGCGATATATTTGTAACCCTCAGGAACTTCCTTAGCGGTCTTGACGTTGCCATCCATGTATTTCACAAAAAGATATTGATAGAAAGCCTTCCAGTCGGCGCAAAGCCTTGTGGCTTCTGTGTTCGAGTATTTTGTGAGGAAAGCCACGGCCGCTTGCGGGTTCTTTTTGTATATCTCGGAGGCTATGCTGTTGATGTCTTTCGTCTCCTCAACCCAACCTGACTCGTATTCGGCTTGTTTTGCTGCTATTTCCGGATGGATGTGGTCGTATTTGGTGTAAGCCCAGTTCGACACCTGGTTGAAAATCCAAAATCCTGATGTCTCCGAATACTCCATCATAGAGCCGTTACCCACGCGATAGCAGAGCGGAATCTCGGTCATGCAGGTGTACATCGGGCAGTAAACAGTGCTTGCGCAGTCGTCAACGCCCCACCAGATGATGCCGCCTATCTCAGCGATTCTGTTGCCGTTGCTCTGTGAGACAAACGAGAAGCCTGTTTGTTGTGTGGCGGTGGTTCTCTCGTGTACATACTCGACACCGTCAAATTCCCAATTCATCGGACGCCAACGATATGGGCAGTGGAACGGACCTGCGCCACAGTCAAGGCTCATGTCGAGTTCAGTGCCTTCGAGATGGTCACGCATGAAGCTCATCACGTCGAGAACCGACAGCTTATGGTTAGGTTTTACCCAGAGAGGCATCCTGTTGGTCGGGAAATTCTCCACCGTCTGCGGCTGACCTTTCACGTATGGCTTGGCGCGCCTGATGTCGCGGCCTGTCGTATAGTCCCAATAGGCGTCCATACCGTCGGTGATCTGGTTGAACATAGCCCATACACGGATTTCGCAGGCACGTGCGCCACTGAAGTCAACAGGAGCGTAAACGTCTGAGAATGAGAAGTCTTCGTCGGCTCCCACATACAGATTATGTTCCTTGGCAAACGAAATGACGTCTTCCGCGTAGATGCAGTCGATTTTTTTGTTTGTCATGAATTTGTCGAAATCTGCTGATGTCAGCGAAGTCTTGTTTTTGTTGGCGAGAGGGAAGGTGGTGATACGTGCCTGGTTAGCGTGACCGCATACATATCCGTCGGGGATGCGTCGTGCCACCCACACCATGCCTTTCTCAAACTTGCCCTTGCCGATAAGCTCCATGATCCAGACTTCCTCGGTGTCGGCTATCGAGAATGACTCGCCTTCGCTGATATAACCATATTTTGCTGTGAGTTCGGCGATGTTGCGGATAGCCTCGCGAGCTGTCTTGCAACGCTGTAACGAGATGTAAATCAAGGTGCCGTAGTCCATCAGACCCTCGCCGTTCCACAGCTCCTCAAGACCTCCGTAAGTGGTCTCTCCAATAGCAAGCTGCCACTCGTTCATGTTACCCACAACATTATATGTGTGGCGCACTTCCGGAATCTGACCGAGATATTTGCCGCTGTCCCAATCGTAAAGGTCACGCATGGCTCCCTCAGGATAGTCGGCCGCCGGATAATGATACAACTCACCATAAAGTACATGTGAATCAGCGGCATACGATATCATCGTCGAGCCGTCTGTCGATGCTCCCTTGGTAACAAGGAAATTGGTGCACGCACTCGCCTTCGTCATCCCGAGAAGGCAAACAATTGCTAACAATGTCAAGAATTTCTTCATGCTTTTTTATTTAAAATGTTAATAATTCGCGATTCGTCAACACTAATCTGTCGTTTTAAGGCTTCAAAATTATCAAATTTTTCGTCATCTCTGACAAAATCCACAAATCTTATTTTAATTTCTTTGTCGTAAAGATTTATGTCAAGGTTAATGATGTGAGTTTCAATACTTTGCGGACGGTCGTCGTGCATGGTGGGACGCTTCCCGATATATGTCATGGCAGGATATGATTTGTTGCCTATTTCAGCGAAAGTGGCGTAAACACCTTGTCGTTCAATGAGTTTAAACTCTTCCGCAAGCTCGATGTTGGCTGTGGGATAGCCGATTTTATGCCCTATTTGCAGGCCATGTACGACTTTTCCGATGTATGAAAACTCATATCCGAGCAGTTTGTTGGCGTTTTTAATGTCTCCTTTTGCCAGAAAATCACGTATTTTCGTCGAACTGACGGCTATTCCGTCAATATCTTGCTCCTGAATCTTCTCGACATCGAAATGATATTGTTTTCCAAGTTCAAACAGCATCTCGAAATCACCTGTTCTGCCTTTGCCGAAATGATGGTCGTAGCCTGTTATCAACACAGCGGGATGTATGTTTTCCACTATGCATTCTTTGATGAAATCGTCGGAAGATTTGGCGGCAAAGTCTTTGGTGAATTTTATAATGATAAGATTATCAATGCCCAAGGCCTCAAGATGGCGTATTTTCTCCTCTTGGGTGCTGATGATTTTTATGTTTGTGTCGTTGCTCAGCACCTGTCTCGGATGAGGATAAAATGTCACCACCACGCTCTCGCCACCGAGTTCACGCGCCCGGCACACGAGATTTCGCAATATCTCCTGATGACCGCGATGCACCCCGTCAAACGTCCCTATTGTCACCACCGCATTCGGTGTCTGTTTAAAATCTTTTATGTCGTAATATATCTTCATATATATCTAAAAGTCGAATTTTTCCGAATTTCGTCACAAATACACGAATTTCGTCACAAAACAGTATCTAAAAGTCGAATTTCTTAATTAAGTACTCCGCAATCTCAACAGCGTTGGTGGCTGCTCCTTTTCTTATATTGTCAGTCACCACCCAGAAATTGAAACCGTTTTCAATGCTGTTGTCGCGTCGCATTCTGCCTACGAACACCTCGTCACGGTCGTAAGCCATGAGAGGCGTGGGGTAAAGATTTTCGGAAGGATTATCAGCCACAATCACGCCGGGAGTGTTCTCCAAAATATGCCTAATCTCTTCAATATCATACTGTTGCGAAAACTCTACATTCACCGATTCAGAATGTCCTCCATAAACCGGAACACGTGCTACGGTTGCGGAGACAGCAATATCGGAATGCAGGATTTTGTTAGTCTCGAAGATCAGCTTTTCCTCTTCGGTGGTGTTGCCGTCATCCAAGAAACTGCCGCCATGAGGGATGATATTCTCATGTATCTGATGAGGATAAGCCGGATTGTCGGACTTCCCGCCCTGTTGCTCGCAGTGAAGCTGGTTCAATCCCTTGATGCCGCTGCCGCTCACCGACTGATACGTGGATACCACGATGCGCTTTATTCCGTAGCGGCGGTGCATGGGCGCAAGAGCCATCACAAGACCTATAGTAGAGCAGTTGGGATTTGCAATGATATGAGTGTCAGCGGTAATGTCATCAGCATTGATTTCCGGGACGACCAACGGGATGTCTGGTTTTTTACGCCAGGCGGAGCTGTTGTCAACCACGTAAGTGCCTTTTTCCGCAAACAGTGGCGCATATCTGAGCGAGGCCTCGGCTCCGGCGGAGAAAATCGCAATATCCGGGGTCTTTTCTATCGCCTTCTCAACGGAAACCATTGTGTGTTCCACGCCCTTAAACAGGATTCTTTTCCCGATGGAACGCTCTGACGCAGCCACTATCAGCTCCTCAATAGGAAAATTACGCTCCTTCAACACCTGAAGCATCTTCTGCCCCACAAGTCCGGTCGCCCCTATAACCGCTATTTTCATGTTCAGCCTCCTTGAAATGTTAATTTTTTTAACAAATAACTTAAAAAACAGCTCGTTTTATTAAGATTCCTTTCATATTAACGTAAGTTATGTTAAATTATGTTAAAAATGAAATACTTAAAAACTTTTTGTTATACTTTTGCGCAAAAGTACAAAAAAATCGCTAACATTTTAAGTTATGGATGCAAAAATGTTTAAGTTAATGGCATACCTTTTATTAATAATGCCGCTTTCAGTTTTCGCACAAGTCTTCGACGACTTCTCGGACGGTGATTTCACCTCTAATCCGAGATGGTTCGGCACTGACTCCTTGTTTGTGGTCAACGGCAACAAACAGTTGCAGTTGAATGCCGATGTTGCCGGCAACGCTTGCCTATGGTGTGATTATGATGTGTCGGAAAACGTTGACGATGGCCAGTTTGAATGGCGTTTTTGGTTGAAGGAGGCTTTTGCACCTTCCGGTAAAAATTTTAGTGATGTGTACCTTTGTGATAAGTATTTTTTAAGATTTGGAGAGGCGGGGAGTAGTGATGTTGTTGATTTGCAACGTGTTACAGGAAACACTTCGGAAAGCGTCTGTCGTGGTTCCGATGCTTTCATAGCAGCGTCATTCTCCGCCTTCTTCAAAGTCACCCGTACTGCTGAAGGAACATGGAAAATTTATATCGACAAACATGGTAATAGTAGTTATATCCTTGATGCTCAAGGAGTTGACAATACTTTTGAGCCGGAAGGCTTTTTCGGGATAAAAGCAACATATAGCAATAGCAATGCAAAAAAGATTTACCTTGACGACGTTTATGCCGGACCTCTCATCATTGATTCGGAGGCACCGTGCTTAGATACTGTTATGGTGTTGGAATACAATAAGTTGCAATTGGATTTCAACGAGCCTGTTGATGAGGTGTCTGCTCTTGATAAAGACAACTATTCGCTTGATAATCAAATAGGTAAGCCAATGTATGTTGAATATAACGGCAACAATCACTCATCATTGATATTGTCATATTCTGAAACTATTAAAGAAGAAATAAATTATACTCTGAAAATCAATAAGATACAAGATTTGTCAGGCAATATTTCGGATAATATTCAATACACCTTTATTTATTATGACATACATGAAAATGATATTGTAATCAACGAGATAATGGCCGACCCGGAGCCGACGGTTGGCCTGCCTGCGCGTGAATATATCGAGTTATATAATACCACCGAACACCGTATATGTTTGAAAGACTGGGTGTTACAGATTGGGAATAGTGAGAAAACAATTACGCATTCCATTAATATCAATTCAAAAGGTTTCATTATTTTGTGTAAGGAGGATGCTGTTCCTCTTTTATCCGAATATGGTGAATGTGTGGGTTTTCCGTCGTTTTCCATACCAAATTCAGGTTCTTTAATTTCACTCTCATCCAAAGTTCATAAAATGGTTCATAAATTGGTTTTTAGTTCATCATGGTACAGAGACGGCGACAAGTCTGACGGCGGTTGGTCGCTTGAGCAGATTGACCCACACTCACCGTGTTTGGGGGCGGAGAACTGGTGCGCCAGCAGTGACACCAAAGGTGGCACTCCTGGCGCACAGAACTCCGTGTTTGGCGACAATTTCATAGCACCCGACATCGATTATGTCAACGTGTTGTCTCCCAATACCATAGAAGTGGTCTTCAACCAAAACATGGATCCTTATTCGCTTGGAAACACCGACAATTACACTATCGCAGAATACAATTCTCATCCATATACTGCTTCTCCGTCTCAAGACGACTGTAAAAGCGTGACCTTATCATTCTCTCAGGAATTAGCAGAATTTAGGTTTCATAATCTTTTGATTTTTGGTTCTTTAAACTGTTCGGGGATACCCGTCTTGGACGGCTGTAGTTACGTTTTTGGTGTCCCTGACACGGCGGCGCACGGCGATGTGGTCATTAATGAAATACTTTTTGACCCCATCAGTCCGGCCGCTGATTATGTGGAAATCTATAACAACTCTGATAAAGTGTTCAATATCAGTGATTTCAAGATAGGAGTCGTTAAAAACTCTTTCCCGAATCCTCCCGACACAACGATGAAAGAGATAACAACGGAACATCGGCAGCTTTTCCCAAGACAATATTTGTTGTTGACCACAACTCCCGAAATAATAGGCTCGCAATATGAGTGTGAGACCGATAATTTCATCAAGATGAACAGCTTTCCGTCGTACCCTAACAGCGGGGCGGGCGTTGTACTGTGTTTCAACAACAAAGTCATTGATTTTATGAGCTATTCCGATGATTCTCATTTTCCGCTCCTTACCGTGACAAAAGGTGTCGCTCTTGAGAGAGTGAGTCCTGACAACAGCTCCAACGACCCTCAAAACTGGCACTCAGCCGCCGCGCCTTTGTACGGCACTCCGGGGTATCAAAACTCTGTATTTGTCGAAAGCACTGATAATGAGGCAGATATAGAAATAACACCATCCGTTTTTTCACCCGATGGTGACGGTTTCGACGATGTGACATCAATAAACCTGTCGGTTTTTGAACCGGGTTTTACAGCGAAAATACTGATTTTCAACTCACAGGGAAAATATGTGAGAGACCTTGCTGCCTCACAAACCTTGGCGGCACAAAACCGATTTGTGTGGAACGGCCTTGACGACAACGGAAAAATTGTATCTCCGGGAATATATGTTGTTTTTGTAGAAGTATTTGATATTCAAGGAGATATAAAAAGATTTAAAAAAGCTGTCGTGGTGGCAGGCAAATAAAAACAAAGAAAAATCGTCTTGATAAAAAAAAATTTGTACTTTTGCCGTCCTAAGAAAGTATAAATATATGGTCTTTTTTCATGGCGCACTGATGGGATTGACTCTCGCTACAATCTTCGGATTGGGTCCGGCCTTCTTTTTGTTGATACAAACAAGTATCAGCAATGGCTTTAAAAGTGCCCTGATGTTTGATTTTGGTGTAATGCTGAGCGACATTCTCGTCGTCGTCTTGATGATGATGACATCAATACAGCTGTCGTTAGATGAACATGGTAACATGATTGTTGCCGGAATAACAGCCGGATTGATAATCATAGGGTTTGGTGTCTATACTTATTTCAGCAAACCTGAAAAGATAGTGGCTCGCTCTGAGAAAAAAAGCATCCAATTGGAGGAAGTCGAGAAGAGATTCGAGAAAATCGACCAGCAGCTTGATAAGTTAGATGAAAAGCTTGACATCAAACGCAACGGTCCAAGATGGTATGTGAGCTTGTCTAAAGGATTCATAATGAATGTGTTCAACCCTTTCATCTGGGTGTTTTGGATGACAACGGTGGCCACGGTCTCCGGCTCTGATGTCTATAACGGCAACGACAGCCTTGTCGCGCTGTTTTTCATGGGCACGTTCACCACGGTTTTTGCCATCGACATACTGAAAATCCTCGGCGCGTACTCGTTGAAACGTTTCTTCACCGAAAAAAGGATGAAAATCCTCAACCAGACAATAGGAATCATCCTTGTCCTTTGTGGTATCTTACTGATAATCAGAGTGATTTTCCTGAGATAATCCCCGTCATTTCGAGTGGAATGAAATGGGGTTGAGAAACCTCCAGTTGTTGACTGAGATTTCTCCATGCCGCTACGCTTCAGTCGAAATGACGACTAGAACTTGATATCTTTGACATTAAGCTGCAAGGTTGTCTTGCCTTGCCAGAAGTTTTCTTCGATATAATAACACATGGTGAAAGGCTCCTTGTCGTGGATACGCTCAAAAAGCTCTCCTTTTTGGAATGCGATACCGGAGAACACATAATCGGTGTTACCTTGCTGCATGACGCTGAGTTTCAGGTGTTTACGATTGCCGACAGCACGTGAGAAGCCTGCATCCACGACGTTTTTTGTGAGGAAGACAGGTGAGAGGTTGCCAGGTCCGAATGGCGCGAACTGCTTTAAGATACGCACAAATTTCGGTGTGATGTTTGTGAAATCCATCTCAATATCGACGTTAAGTTCCGGTGTGAGGTCGTTTTCTTCAAGATGTTCAGAGACGTATCTCTCAAAACGTTCTGAAAACTCCTGTAAATGCTCGGGTTTCAGCGACAATCCGGCGGCGTATTTATGTCCGCCGAAGTGTTCCAAAATGTCTGAGCAGGAGTCGATGGCGTCGTAGATGTCGAAGTTCTTTATTGACCGTGCCGAACCGGTGATGAGGTTTCCTGAGCGGGTCAGCACTATCGTCGGGCGATAATATGTGTCGGTGAGCCGCGACGCCACTATGCCTATGACACCTTTGTGCCAGTTGTCGTTGAACACCACGGTGCTTTTGGCGTTACGCATCTTCTCGTCAGCGTTAATCATTTTGAGGGCTTCTTCCGTGATGGCATTGTCAAGCTCGCGTCGTTGTGCGTTGAGGTTGTTGATGCTTGCGGCGAGGTGTTCGGCATGGTCGTATTTTGTGGCAAGCAGCAGCCGCACCGAGTCGCTGGCCTTCTCAAGACGTCCCGCCGCATTGATGCGAGGCCCGATGAGAAATACTAAGTCGCTGATAGTCAACTCTCTTTCAAGAACATTCTCTTTTTCTTTCTCCGTCGTCGGCTCCCCATTACGCCGGTTGATGTTGGCCTGACGTAACACAGCTTCAATGCCCGGTCGCGGGTTTCTGTTGAGCTGTTTTAGTCCGAAATAAGCTAAAACTCTGTTCTCTCCTGTTATAGGGACAATGTCGGCGGCTATGCTAACTGCAACATAATCAAGGAGTTCATATACCTCTTCTATTGGTCTGCCGAGACGTATCGACAGGGCGGTGATGAGCTTGAAGCCGACACCGGCGCCGGAAAGCTCCTTGTAAGGATATTCACAGTCGGGACGTTTGGAGTCGAGGACGGCGACAGCGTTGGGAATCACCTCGTCGGGCCGATGATGGTCACAAATGATGAAGTCAACACCACGCCGGTTGGCATACTCTATTTTCTCTACAGCCTTGATGCCGCAGTCAAGCACAATGACAAGCCCGAAACCGTTGTCGGCGGCATAATCAATGCCTTTATATGAAATGCCATAGCCTTCATCATAACGGTCGGGAATGTAAAACTCAATTTTCTTTTTGTTGACCAAATTCTTCAAATATGTGTAAATCAAGGCGACGGCAGTGGTTCCATCAACATCGTAGTCACCATAAATCAAGATTTTCTCACCGTCGTTCATCGCCTTTTCAAGTCGGTCAACCGCCTTGTCCATATCTTTCATCAGGAATGGGTCGTGGAGATGCTCAAGAGACGGCCTGAAGAAATTCTTCGCCTCTTCGAAATTGGTTATTCCACGCTGAATGAGCAATTCTGATAAAATCTCATCAATGCCGAGCGACTCTGACAAGCTTTTAACTAATTGTTTATCTACATCTTGTGCTATAATCCAACGTGTTTCCAACAATAAAAAAATTTTAACCTGCAAAATTACAAAAATTATTTCAGTTTTCCAAACAAAATTTGATTTTTTTTGAGGAGTATTTTAAATATCCGGATGCAAAATCAGATAAATGTTTGAAAAGCAATCGCAAACAATATAGCGAAACGTGAAATAAAAATCTGCAAAAACTGCGATGCATGGAAAAAAATTATTATATTTGCAATTTCAAACAGGAATGTGAAATGTCATCAAAGAAAATTGCAAGTGCTTTAATATCAGTGTTTTACAAAACTGATCTCGATAAAATCGTCGCTCTTTTGAAAAAGAACGGTGTGCAGATTTATGCCACCGGCGGCACCCTTGATTTCATCAAGAAAATTGACGAAACCGTGCGCTCCGTAGAGTCTCTCACAGGCTATCCGTCAATCCTTGGCGGACGCGTGAAGACCCTGCATCCCAAGGTGTTTGGCGGCATACTCGGACGCCTTGACAATGAATCGGATATAGCCGAGATGAGACAATATGACATTCCGGCCATTGACCTCGTCATCGTTGACCTCTATCCTTTCGAGGAAACGGTGAGAAACACCAACGACGAGGCGCAAATCATAGAGAAAATCGATATTGGCGGCATCTCACTCATACGCGCAGGCGCAAAAAATTTCAACGACTGCCTCATTGTCCCTTCCTCGAATTACTATAAGGAATTTATGGAAATGTATGAAAATCAAGGCGGTTGCACCACACTTGACGACAGAAGGCGTTTTGCGGGATATGCCTTCGCTACAAGTTCCCACTACGATACCGCGATATACAACTATTTTTCCGGCGCGACGGTGACACCGTTAAGATATGGCGAAAACCCTCACCAACAGGCGGTATTCAATGGCAATCTTGATGACGTTTTTGAGAAACTGCATGGTAAAGACTTGTCATACAACAACTTGTTAGACCTTGACGCGGGTCTGAACCTCATCCGCGAGTTTGATGAGCCCACATTTGCGATTTTGAAGCACAACAACCCTTGCGGGATAGCCTCAAGACCTTCTATATCAGAGGCTTACGCCGCAGCACTTGCCGGTGACCCCGTGTCGGCTTTCGGCGGAGTGTTCGTCAGCAACCGCGCCATCGACGTCAAGACGGCGGAAGAGATGAACAAGATGTTCTTCGAGGTGTGCGTCGCCCCAGGCTATGAAGACGGAGTGCTCGACATCCTCTTCGCAAAGAAAAACCGCATCGTTCTTAAACTGAAATCTGATATATTCCCTGCAAAGGTCTATAAATCAGCACTTAACGGCATACTCGAACAGGAACGTGACTTACATGTAGAGACAAAAGACGATTTTAAGTCCGTAACAGACAAACTTATTGACAATCAAGATGTTGAAGACTTGATTTTCGCAAATAAGATAGTAAAACACAGTCGCTCAAACGCCATTGTGTTGGCGAAAAACAGACAGCTGTACGCCTCCGGAATAGGGCAGACGTCGCGTGTCGATTCGTTGCGCCAAGCTATCGCGAAAGCCAAGAGTTTCAACTTCGACCTCAACGGTGCCGTCCTTGCGTCAGACGCTTTCTTCCCGTTCTCCGACTGCGTGGAGATAGCGAGCGAGGCAGGCATCAAATCGATAATACAACCCGGCGGCTCGGTGCGCGACCAAGAGTCAATCGACGCTTGCAACAAACTCGGAATAGCTATGGTTTTCACTGGATTCAGACATTTTAAACATTAAAGATATGGGATTATTTTCATTTTTCGATAAAGAATTGGCAATCGACCTCGGCACCGCCAACACTATCATCATGTACAACGACAAAGTGGTTGTTGACGAGCCTTCGATTGTGGCAATAAAACGCGACACACAGCAGATCATGGCAGTGGGCAAACGCGCCATGATGATGCATGGTAAAACTCATGAGAACATCAAGACTATCAGGCCTTTGCGTGACGGTGTCATCGCCGACTTCCAGGCAGCAGAGTATATGTTGAGGGAGATGATTAAGATGATTAATTTCCGCAACTCGCTGTTTCCTCCGGCGTTGAAGATGGTTATATGCATCCCTTCGGGCATCACCGAAGTGGAGGAGAGAGCCGTTAAAGACAGCGCGGAACAGGCCGGCGCAAAGGAGGTGCGACTCATTCACGAGCCTATGGCGGCCGCTATAGGTATAGGTATCGACGTGCTCGAACCAATGGGTAACATGATTGTCGATATCGGCGGCGGCACCTCTGAAATAGCCGTGATAGCACTCGGCGGCATCGTCACTAACAAGTCGATACGCATAGCAGGCGACGACTTTACTGATGAAATCATGGAGTATATGCGCAAGGAGCATAACCTGAACGTGGGTGAACGCACCGCTGAACTTATAAAAATCGAAGTAGGCTCGGCTATCATGGAGCTTGATAACCCGCCGGAGGACTACGCCGTCCATGGACGCGACATGCTCACAGGCATACCTAAGGAAGTGAGCGTGAACTATAAGGAGATAGCACACTGCTTGGACAAAAGCGTCTCGAAGATTGAAGCAGCAGTGCTTAACACCCTTGAGACGACACCGCCAGAACTTTCGGCGGATATCTATAGGACAGGTATCTATCTGACAGGCGGCGGTGCCTTGTTGAGAGGTCTCGACAAACGTCTCCACGAAAAGACACAACTTCCAATACACGTGGCGGAAGACCCGCTGCGCGCCGTGGCCCGTGGCACAGGAATAGCACTGAAAAACTTCAACGACTTCCCGTTCTTGATTAAGTAATCAGGAGTGTGAGATGTATAACTTATTCATTTTCATAAGAAAATACAACGCAGTAATACTTTTTATTCTGCTGGAGGCGGTGTGTGGCGTCCTCATCGTGCAAAGCCTGCCTTTCCAGAATAGAAAAATGGTCAATGTGTCAAACCAAATATCAGGCGGATTCCATAAAACAACGGCCAACTGGATGGATTACCTGAATCTTAAAAGTGAAAATGAAGCTCTTGTTGAACATAATGCCTTGCTACTCAAACGATTAGGCTGTGATGAAAATGAAAACGACACCGCCTGGTACGATGACACCTTCACATATATCCCAGCTCACGTCGTGAACAACAGTTTCAATAGAACGACTAATTATATCGTTATCGACAAAGGTCGTGAGGATGGCATAACAATAGACATGGGCGTGATATGCAACGAAGGCGTCGTCGGTAAGGTGCTTAACGTTTCGGAACATTACGCATCGATTATGAGTATGCTTAACTCATCTATGGTGATAAGTTGTAGATTCCTTGATAATCAATATGTTGCAAACGTGACGTGGGATAATTTGAACTATCGCTACGGAGTGGTGAAAGACATACCGTCTCATCTTGTCATAAGTATGGGCGACACCCTCGTCACAAGCGGCTTCTCAAACGCATTCCCGCCTAATGTCATGGTGGGAACCGTCGAAGACTATGAGGATGACGACAACAGCATGTTCAGCTCGGCGAAACTGAGGTTCTCCACGAATTTCAATACTTTGCGCCATGTATATGTCGTGAAAAACAATTACAGGACAGAAATTGACTCATTATGTATAACAAATTGATACGCAATATAATACGGTTTATCTTACTGTGTGTAGTGCAGGTGTTTGTTTTCGATAACATACAATTCGGAAACTACATTCATCCGTATGTTTACGTGCTTTTTGTCATGCTGCTGCCCTTCGAGACACCTACATGGCGGCTTATGCTCAACGGCTTCCTGATAGGTTTTGTCGTTGACATCTTCAACGGCACACCCGGACTCAATGCCGCCGCAACCGTGTTCATGGCCTTCGTGAGACCTTTTGTAATCAAGATTACGACAAGACAAAGCGACATAGAAGACAAATACGCTCCAACAATAAGCGAAATGAGCCTGCAATGGTTTGTTCTTTACGGATTGCTCTTGCTATTGCTGCATAATTTTGTGCTTTTCTGGCTGGAAGCATTCAGTATCAAGCTGTTAGGAATAGTGGTGCTCGAAACATTGCTGAGCGTGCCAATATCTTTGGTCGTGATAGTATTAATAATGTATATGTTTAAACCAGTAAAAAAATAAAATCATGAGAAAATTATTTGTAGCTTTTTTGGTCATGATAGCGATGACATCATGCAACTCATTCAAAATCAAGGTGAATCTTGAAAATTCAAATGGAAAGACTGTGTATCTTCAGAGATATGACAAAGAAGAACTGAAAACGTTGAACACGGCGGTGGCAAAAAACAACAAGGCCGTTTTCAAAGTGAAAAAAAACGACAACGTCGATGCATATCTGATAACTATGGACAATTGGAGAAGGCCGTTGACGGTTTTCGCTGATAATCAGGATGTTAAGATTACAGGCGACTGCCAAAAGTATAACGAAATAAAGATAGCGGCATCGGAAATGCAGGAAAAACTCGACAATTTCATGAAAGAGGCATCGGAACTTGAAGACGAAAAAGAGCTTTATTATTTTGTGCTCGACTACATGAAAACCAATACTGACAATCCGACAGGTTTTTATGCTTTGTACCGTTACAAATGGGCTTTCAGCGAAATTGACATGAAGAGGTATCTGGATTTTGTCCCAAAAGAAGTTGAAAGTGGATATAAATATTTAATTATCGATTATGTAAAAGCTATACAGAGAACAAATCCAGGCCAGATGTACATCGACTTCACACAAAAAGACGTGAATGGTCATGACTTCACAATGTCGAGTTTTATTGGCAAGGCGAAAGTCATCATTCTCGACTTTTGGGCATCATGGTGTCCCGACTGCCGCAAGGAGAACCCCCAACTCGTCAAAGTTTATAACAAATACAAAGACAAGGGTTTAGACATCGTCAGCGTGTCGCTCGACACCGACGAAAACGCCTGGAAAAAAGGTATCGCCGACGACAACCTCTCTTGGATGAATCATGTCTCCGACCTCAAAGGATGGAACAACGCGGTGGCAAACCAATATACCATAGCATTCATCCCACAAAATCTGATTCTCGACCAAAATGGCAAAATTATCGAAAAAAACCTGCCAATGGAGAAAATGGACGAGTTTCTTAGTGGATTCTTAAAAAAATAAATACTATACGAAATTGACAACAATACAATTCAAATAGTAAAAAATTTTACGGCGCGCATGCAGCAAAACATAATTTTTTTCGTTAGTGATATGAAATGGTTACGAAACGAAATAAATTAAAATATTGAATATGAAGAGATTAACACTTTTAACCGCTATTTTGCTTCTTGTGACGGCGAACATTTTCGCCCAAAGCACGTCAAAGACGATAATCATCAAAGAAAACGATGACAGTAACGAAAAAATTACCATCGTGGAAAGGATTTTCAGCAGCAAGCTTCACCAGACTCTTCCCGACTGGTACTACGGTGCTCTGAACATGAACTGCAGCACCTTCGGTCCCGAGGCTCAAATCCCGCTGCGCTCGTCATCGTTTGAATGGGGTACGTATAACCAGAAGACCATTTTCTGCACCGCCGACAATCATTTCGGGATGTCGTGGGGTCTTGGTATCAGCAACAGCTACAACTTTTTCGCGCACGACATGGTTTTGAGGGAAGACAACGACGGCAAGGCTTGCTTCCAGACGCTCAACGCCTACTCTTCTGAACACGGCAACGGTCTCGTCACCAACTATGCCCACCGTTCTTTCTTGCGTTATTGGAGTTTGCGATTACCGGTACAGCTGCATTTTCAGTGCAGCGTCAACAATACACCTGTAGCATTGGCAGCCGGTATTGAGGCCGAGTGGCGTTTTGGAGTGCGTTCGTTTGCGAGATATGGCGGCTCAAAGCACACCATCACCAAAAGCCTCGACTACAGTCCGGTTGGGTTTAACGCCGTATTCTCAGCCTCGGGAGGCAACTTCGACATCTTCATGAGATTCGGTCTCACCGATTTCCTCATGGTAAGAGACATGACAGGCGACATGACCGACCTTTACCAGATGATGATAGGATTCGGATTTAATTTTGACTAAAATAGTCATCTTACGAAAAAAATGTTTATCTTTGCCACATGGTAGAGAATGAACATTTTGAGAATCAGCAGCACGAATGGGAGTCTGCGTTGCAGGTCACAGGCACCGACGAGCCTGCGGTGCAAGTAAACCCTAAAGCACTTGAGCATCTGATGGTTAGCCGTCAGAAGGTGCTTCCTTTGAGAGAATATGTTGACGGCATCCTTGCCGGCGACATCACGGTGTTGAGCAAGGCCATCACGCTGGTGGAAAGCTCGTTGTCTGAGCACCAGAGACTCGCCCGGGAAATCATAGCGGAGTGCGTCCCGCACAGCGGCAAGGCTCTGCGTTTGGGCATCACTGGAGTGCCCGGAGCAGGGAAGAGCACCTTCATCGAGGCACTCGGCATGGAGCTGTGCCGTCAGGACAAACGTGTGGCGGTGCTCGCCATCGACCCAAGCTCACAACGCTCCAAAGGCTCTATTTTGGGCGACAAGACCAGGATGGAGGAGCTCTCGCAGCAGCGCAACGCATACATCAGGCCGTCGGCATCGGCAGGCACTTTGGGCGGAGTGGCGCGTAAGACACGCGAGGCGATAATACTCTGCGAGGCGGCAGGCTTCGACACTATTTTCGTGGAGACCGTGGGAGTGGGACAAAGCGAGACAGCCGTCTATTCCATGGTCGATTACTTCCTTCTGCTCCTCATCGGCGGGGCAGGCGACGAGTTGCAGGGCATCAAACGAGGCATCATGGAGATGGCCGACGGCATCGTCGTCAACAAAGCTGACGGCGACAACGTGAACCGCGCCAACAGAGCCGCCGCCGAGATTCGCAACGCCGTGCATCTGTTCCCTCCCTCAGAATCGGGGCAACCCGTCAACGTCACCACATGCTCGTCCCTGACACACTACAACGTGCCGGAGGTGTGGGATATGGTGCTCACTCACGTCGAAAACATCAGAAAATCAGGATATCTTGAAGAAAAACGCGCCCGCCAGGACGTGCAGATGATGCTCGACACCATAGAAAACACCCTGAAATCGAACTTCTATGAGAACACCCGCGTGAAAGATATGCTCAAACTCATTGAAAATGACGTGGAAAACAAGAGGATGAGCGCATACGAGGGGGCGAGGAGGCTGATAGAACTCTATCAACACTAAGCCTTAACCACCTTAAGCGGCTGCATTAACCGCATTAACGGCATTAACGGCATTAACGGCATTAATGGCATTAACGGCATTAACGGCATTAATGGCATTAATGGTATTAATGCAGCCGCAGTTTATACCCCCAAAGTCTAATTGTTGAAAAAATGTTGAAAAAATTGTCGGGCGAATGTTTTTTTGTCATACCTTTGCAAGTCCAAACTATGTTGTAAATATTTTTTTGAATATATAAAAATTTTGCAAATCTTATCATGGACGCTAAAATTCAAATGAATCCCAATGAGTTGGTTCGTTACTTGCAGAAACCGGCTCAAGAGTTTACAAAACAAGACATTATCCGCTATTGTGTGGATAACAGAGTAGAATTTGTTAATTTCCACTATTGTGGATGGGACGGACGTCTCAAAACGCTTAACTTCGTCATCCACAGCCTTGAGCATCTCGACAGCATTCTCTCGGCCGGGGAGCGTGTTGACGGATCCAGTCTCTTTCCGTTTATCGAAGCGGGAAAGAGCGACCTTTATGTGATGCCGAAGTTCAGGACGGCCTTCCGCAATCCTTTCACTGACGTACCGACTGTTGACATCCTCTGCTCTTTCTACAACCGTGACGGTGAGCCTTATGAAAGCTCGCCGGAATACATCCTTCACAAGGCGCACAAGGTGTTTCAAGAAACGACAGGACTCAAGATGGAGACAATGGGCGAACTCGAGTATTACATCATAGCCCCGGATGAGGAGATGTATGAGGTCCCTGACCAGAAAGGCTATCATGAGAGTGCCCCGTTCAATAAATTCACCGACTACCGTGTGGAGGCCATGCGTCTCATCGCACAGGCGGGCGGACTTATAAAATACGGCCACTCGGAAGTGGGCAATTTCACTAAAGACGGCAAGATTTACGAGCAAAACGAGATAGAGTTCTTGCCCACAAACATTGAGGATGCCGCCGACCAGCTCATTGTGGCTAAGTGGATTATGCGCCAGCTGGCATATCGGTATGGCGTCACCATCACCTTTGCGCCGAAAATCACCGTGGGCAAAGCCGGAAGCGGACTGCATGTGCACTGCAAATTCACCAAAGACGGCAAGTCGGTGATGGTGAAAGACGGTCAGCTCACCGACTACGCCAAGAAAGCCATAGCAGGATATATGATGGCAGGCACCTCGTTGCCGGCGTTTGGCAATCCTAACCCATTGTCATTCATGAGGTTAGTGCCTCATCAGGAGGCTCCGACATCATTATGCTGGTCGTTCTCCAACAGAAGTGCCTTGGTGCGTGTGCCGCTTGGCTGGATTAACAACGGCAAAGACATGTTATCCGATGCCAACCCGATAGAAGAGCCTTCAAACCGTGACTTCAGCGACAAGCAGACGTTTGAGTGGCGTGCCTCCGACGGATGCGCCGACCTCTATCTGCTCATGGCGGCCTTGTGCGCCGCGGCACGCTATGGCATGGAACAGCCCGACTCCCTCAAGGTGGCGGAGAAGACATACGTGGGACTCGGCGTCAACATCCACGACGACAAGAACAAAGCCGTGGCCGAAGCACTCGAACAGCTGCCCGACTCGTGCGAGAGAGCAGCGGAAGAACTCGAAAAAGACAGAGACATATACACAGCAAAGGGAGTGTTTTCTGACAATATCATCGATTACCTCATCAGTTACCTGAAAAAATTCAACGACGCCAATCTGCGCGCGGAAATAGGCGACGATGAGGAAAAAATCATGAAACTTGTGAAAGAAAATATCCATGTTGGATAAAAAAATGCAGGTCTGTTGATATTTTTTTGAAAAAAAATTCACTTGATTAAAAAAAATATAGTATATTTGCGGGTTAAAAACTGTAAATAAGGTTCGAAGAAACTTTGAAATAGACAATTAAATTAACAATTTTATTAACAAAATCATTAAATTATGAGTAAAAAACTTATTCTCTTTTTGATGGTGCTCTTATTCGGAAGCACAAGCTTCCTAAGGGCAGAAGAAGTGCAGATAGGTGAAGGTACGACTACCAACTCCTATCTCCCAAGCTACTCGTATTACAACTATTCGCTGACACAGCAGATTTACACTGCTGATGAGATCGGATTTGGTGCGGGTACAATTACAAGCATCGCTTTTTACAACGGTGGTTCGGACAGAACTCGTAACTACGATGTTTACATGGTGAACACAACCAAAGAAGCGTTCGACGACAACTTTGATTGGGTTCCTATGACAGGGACACCTTTGTTCTCGGGCGATGTGACGATGGTTGCCGGTGAATGGACAACCATCACTTTGGAGACTCCATTTGAGTACGACGGAACAAATCTGCTCGTTTGCATGGACGACAACACAGGTGGTTGGCAAAGTGGTATGAGTTGCTATGTGTTTGAAACGGAAGCTATGCAGGCTCTGCGTGTTTACAGCGATGGCACCAACTACGATCCTACAAATCCATCAAGCTATAGTGGAACAACGATGGATGTTAAGAACCAGATAGTTCTTAATTTTGAAAGCTCAACACCTGTCATTCCTCCGGCGCCAGATGAGTGGAACCCGGATCCGACAGCAGCTCTTACAACACTTGAGCTGATTTCTCCTGAGCACATGGCACAGAATGTCGCCAACCCGGTGGTGCTTATCTGGAACACCGATGAAAACGCTGTTGAATACAAAGTGGAATTCGGTACTACCTATCCTCCGGCGACAGTCGTTGACTGGGATACCATCACGACTGAGAACGTGAACTACTACATCGCAGGTAACCTCGATGTCAACACACGTTACTTCTGGAGAGTCTCTATCAGAAACAACAACAACACACTTGTCAGCCCTCTGTACAACTTCATCACCAAGATGGATGTTCCTACAAACGTCCAGCTCACGGAGACAGAGATTTTCGAGGGTGAGACAACAGTGGTGAAATGGAAAGGCGGCCAATCAGGCAGCGGTTTCACCGGTGAATTGACAGTGGCTGAAGGCACAGCGACAAGCGGTTACAACCCTGTTTATGGTCTTTGGGTAGATGACTACACAAGATCAGAGTCAATCTATCCTGCTGAGATGATTGAGGAGATGAATGGTGGCGCGATCACATCAGTGAAATTCTATATCGCTCAACCGGCAGGCGCAGCATGGGCACCGGCTGTGTTTAATGTTTATTTGACAGAAGTCGCCGATGCAACACTGTCGTCATACGTCACATCAGCCAATGCTGAGATTGTTTACACAGGCGCATTGGACGGCACAGGCTCAGAAATGGTCATCAACTTCGACACACCTTATATATATAATGGTGGCAACCTGCTCTTCGGTATCGAGGAAACAACAGTAGGTACATATAAGTCATGCTATTTCTATGGCATTGAGTCAACAAGTAGCTCAGCTTACGGCTACAGCTCAGCGTCAGTTGCAAACGTTCCGTTTAACTCCAGCTCATTCTTGCCTCAGGTGACATTCACATGCGGCGGCAAATCAGAACCTGACCGCTCGCTTGTTGGTTACAACGTCTATGTTGACAATGTGAAATACAACAATGATGTGATTACAGGCAGCCAATATGAGCTTGTGGGACTCGCCTACAACATGGAAGGCTACAACGTCAACGTGAGAGCCGTCTATAACGAAGGTGAATCAGGCAATGACACAGGCACCAACATCGTTTATGTATCAGGCTACGGCTCAGTGTCAGGAACAGTCACAGAGCTTCTGACAGGCACACCGATTGCTGATGTCGCAGTGAGCTTCAATGGTACAGATGAATTTGGAAACATCGTTCTTTATTCAACAACGACAAACGCCAGCGGCGCATACTCAATCGAGGGAATGGCTGTAGGTGAATACACATTGGCAAAAGCTTACAACGAGAACTATGAGCCTAACTTCGCAGACGAGCCGATTGCCGTTGTTTATAACGAGAATACAGAAGTTAACTTCACACTCCACGAGATTTACAAACCGGTTTACGGCGTTGTCGCTGAAGACTTAGGCTCTGTGGCTATGGTGCAGTGGTCGATGAACCCAATCACCGTTCCGAGCAACCCGAGCAACCCGAGCGGCAGTGATTCGTTCACCGAAGACTTCGAGGGTGGTTTGAACGGCTGGACAG
>CALCYT010000036.1 GCA_937906455.1 uncultured Bacteroidales bacterium
CGTCTTGTATCACAATGTCGGGCGAGAGCATGCGGGCAACAAGTGGGTCGTACAGGCGTCCGTTCATGTTAATCAGGCCGAAGTTATCATAGTGCTCATGCAAGGTATAGCCGCGGTCAAACGAGGCGGAGACATTGTCGTATGACAAAGTCTGCGGGTTACGACGGCGGCCCCAGGCGTCGAAACTGTAACGCTCGACAGTGTTGCCTGTTGCGGTTGCATATATACTTCCCTGATGGTCTTTAATAACGTAACTCATTGTGCCGTTGTTGTTTGAATCCAGTGCAAAGATAGCAAATAATCCGGTAGATGAGGTCAGATAATGGATTTTTTTTGTCATCCCGCCCTCAGTAACCACTTCATAGAGTGGCGTGAAATAGCGTTTCGTCTTTGTTGTGCTGCCGTCGCTGAACGTTTGCCGCACCCGCTGCCTATCGGCTCCATAGCATATATCCAATGATTTTGCGCCCTGTGATACAGACTTCACTTTGTCAAACGATGTGTATATTACATCTTGAGTGTCGCCGAAAGGGGCAATGCTCGGCATGTGCATAATCCTTCTCAATGCATATGGATTGGCGGGATGGTATTCCATTGTGCCCGCGTCGTATTTGAAGCTGACATTGCCCAAGTTGTCGTATATTATTATACTGGAATTGTTAGTGCCAACCTCGATATTGGTGAGGCGGTTGAAGCTGTCGTATGTGAAATTCTCAACATGATTATAAACATGGTCGGTTCGTTGTGTCAGGTTGCCTTTGTTATTCCAGCTATATTCCATGTCTTGAATTATACTGTTGTTTCTGGAGGTAAGACAGGTAACAAGACCTTTTTGGCTGTCATATGTTCTGCTGACGTCGATATTGTTGCCAAGTATGAGGTTGGTGATGTTCCCGAACTTGTCGGATGACATTGCCGACCAGAGGATGCTTCCGTTATCTAAGTTTTTTATAGTCAGCATATTGCCATCTTGGTCATAATTGTATTTCAAAGAATATCCTGAAGGATATGTGATTGAGTTTCTGTGTCCGAACCTGTTGTATTCGTAAGTGAACACATTAGGTGTTGCTTCACGTGACAAAAACTGCTTGTGATGTGTCAACCGTCCGAGTCTGTCATATTCGAACCGTTCTCTGACACTCGGTTCGCTGGGGTTTGTCGGCTCGTAAGATGTTTGATCCAAAAAACCTGCCATTTGTTGGTCGTATTGCCATGTTGTTAGCCCATCGTCATCGGTGCGGCCTGTCATTCGGCCCAAAGCATCGTAGGTATAGTTGGCTGTCTGCCCTTTGTTGTTGGTCTCGCTGATAAGTTCACCAAAGGCGTTGTATATATACCTCCTCATGCCCAGCGACGGATCCGACATGGTGAGTGGGTGTCTGTTGGCATCGTAAGTGTATTCAATTTTTGTGTTGTTGTTACCGCCGACTTTTGTGCTCATTATTTTGCCGTCACCATAATAGCTATATTCTATGATGGTCCCGTTGTCCGTCACTTGGTGTGGCAGACCATTAGGCGCATATTTCACGGTTTTTGTACTGCCGTCAAAATCATGTATTGTCTCGGTATTGCCATTATAACTGTGTGTGTATTGGACATATCCAGGTTTTGAAATCGATGTCACCCTGTCAAGGTAATCGTAAGTATATGTAATTTCGCCAGAGAGCCCTTCATTGCTGAAATATGGCAGAGACTCTGTATGCAACAGCCCTGATTTATTGTAATAAGTATAATCACGATACATCTTGCTACCAGTAAAATCTGTTGTAACAGACCTCAACAATCGGTCGTGTTGGTCAAAAAACGATGTCACTTCTGGTTGTCCGTTCCTTTTCGACCAAGTGTAATAGACCGATTGTCCTGTTGTCGGCATGTCCGGATGATCAGTGTAACCGCTTTGTGGATATGGTATCGTCCAGCGTTTGACAAACAGCTCTTTCGTCCCGTCAGGATAATCAATGCCTGTGACATTTCCGAGCATATCATAATGGTATGCTGTGACAAGTCCGTTAGGGTCGGTTACACTTCTTAGAAGTCCGTTTCGATCTATATACCTATAGTTTGTGACGTGCCCCAAAGCGTCAGTATGTCTTTCAAGAAACCTGCCATCGCTTGAATAAGTCATGGTTTCAGCTCTCCTATGATTATCGGCATTTCGTTCTATTTCTGTAGTATTGCCAAAGCTGTCGCGAGAGTATATCTCCTCTATGCCATTGCACACTTTTTGTGTCATGAAGCCGCAATTATCATAATCATAAGTAGTATTTATGGTTATGCTGTTGTTGGTGCCATATCTATATGTGTCGTGAGACGAAGTGACCAAACCAATCAGTCTGCGTCCAGTTGTGTTGTTACGATATGTGTATTGACTAACTTTTTTATATTCTGTAGCGACACTATTTGCCTTGATGGTAGTGGTTATGGTTTTCGGATTGCCATATTCGTCGAATTGGTTGATTGTTTTTGTGGTTGTCATACCGTTTGACGAATTTATGTTTTTTTCTTGCTCCATAACGGGCATGAATACGCTGTGCGGCATACCGCTGTATGAAGAGCTTAAATCCAAGAAACTGTATGTGTATTCATATTCATTAAAGATGGATGAATTATGGTTTATAACAGTCTTTTCAGGGTATAAAACGTAGTAATCGGTGTTGAGTTTGAAATGTTTGTCAGTACCAATCAAACTGGATGATGAGTTATTGCTTTGGCATTCGACCACGTTGCTTGTCAACTGGAAACCGAGAAACCCTTTACCTCTTGTGTGCATTATAGGACGTCTGAAGAAATACAATATCTCTCTTGATACACCTTCATCTGTTTCTAACTTCATCCTTTTCACGACATTTAGATGTTGTGTGAAACTTTTTGTGTAATTGATTACAGGATTCCTGTCTCTTCCTGTCGGCATCTCATATAACCCTTGGTATGTGTGCTGTACATAGTCAAATTGTGTGGTGGCTCCGAGTCCGTTTCTTGCTTGTACTATAGCTTTAAGCGGAGGGTTGTCAAAGTTTCCGGAATTCCACATGCGTATGTGTACTGTATTGCTGTTATTTAAAGTTAATGTAGTATATGCAACTTCACAAGGCGAAGTTCCTCTAAAATTTCCAACACAAGACATGACCCAATTATACTGATTGATACTAGTTGATCCATAAGGAGCCATTCCCACATATTGTTCTTCTTGGTTCTCATCGGTTACACATTTTCTTATTACTTTAGCACCATCATCGTCAACCCTTATCAAGTATTCGTATCTATAATAAAAATAATACTTCTGACTGTTGAGTTGATTTGGAGGATAGTCCTTGAGTTCTCTTTTTGTAATATTTAAATCTGTGAATCCGTCACCATTGAAATCAGCGGATACTGGTATGAATTCATCGGCTATTTCTGTGTAGGAAATATCATTTTCCCAAGTCTTTAATTCAAAATGAATGCCATCACCTTTTGACAGGTAAAAATACCAATTTTTGTCTTCGCTTGTCCTCATAATTGCTACAAAATCCTGTTTGTTGTCACCATTGAAATCTCCTTGACAAAAATGTGTGCATTCTGAAGAACCTCCAAGATATTGTATAAAATTGGGAAAATATTCATTTGTGACTTGTAACATCCAACTATTGGTGTTTTTAACAATATTTAGCTTTTTGGCACAATAATTACCAGAAGAAGTGGGGTGTTCATATAAACTGAGCAGTTGATCTCTGCCATCACCGGTAAAGTCTCCGACATATTCTTTATGATGTATCGAATTGTTATATAGATTATAGTTGTAGATGTTGCTAATAGTTGTGTTAAACGCACCATCAACACTTAAATAAATGCGTATAAATTTTCCATTTGTTATCAAAAGATCAGAACATCCGTTGCCGTCGAAATCGCCAATATGGAATTCATATGGGTTATTGGTCGAATTTGGAAGCGCACTATCTATGGATACGTTAGTTACCATAAAACCATTTGCCGTTTCATCATATTTTATAAGTTTTGCATGATAGTGCGGATACTGATCGTGGTATATATAAAGAATCTCATTGAAACCATCTCCATCAACATCCACGGGAGAAAACATACAATAATTATTGTTAATCGCCAGATAAGAGTTAACATCATCACAGTTGATGAGACTAAAGTTATAGTTGTAAGTTGAATTTGTAGCACTATTTGAAGATGTGTTTCTGAGAGCAACCATTTTGTAAAAAGGGTTTTGTCCTTGGTTTAATAATATAACCATATCATTCCTACCATTATCATCACCGTCAGGAAAGCGAGCAGCAAACACTTTTTCCTGATGAAAACCATTAACGCCGTTTGTTAATCCAGTATTCAATGAGTTGTATGCGTTGTCCACTTGTAAGGCCCCAATACTGTTGTGCCAGACAAATTGGCATGAAGCGGAACAGTTTTCCGGATAAGATTTGCTCCCGCCTTCATTGTATGTTCCGTATTTTTGTATGTACTGAAGTTCGCTGTTCGGAAGATCGCCAAGCGGCAGATATGTCAAATGATAAGAGTGAATTCCCTCATTGCCCTTCCTGAAATCCAAGTTATCCAATATCTTGGTTATTTTCGAATATCCTGATTGCCCAGTGTTGTCCACGAAGAACTTCTTTTGTGTGTCGTTACGTTCAGCTGAATAATAATTAAATTGTATAGTATATCCGCTGTAGCTTATTTGTGAAGGATAGAAACCTCCGTCATTGTCTTTGCTGTATGAGAAGGTAATTGTGTTGCCATAAGGGTCTTGTATCGAACTTAAATGCCATTCAACAGGGTTTGATGTGATGCCCTGTGGATAGTGTTTTGAATCGCTTGTTCCGCCATAAGTGTAAACATAACCATTGGGTTTATCAACTGTGAAATAATTGTTAGCGAATGTTATTACAGAATTATCAAACACCTCAGGATAATATTTGCCGTCATTTCCCCTGATAAGCCTGATTCCGTCTAATGAATAGTCGTCTTGGTTAGTAAAGTTGATGGCGTTGGAATAATTGGAGTAATAGTATTTATACGGCACACGAGATATTTTTGACATTCCTCCGATGCTCCATCCGGGTCCCATGATGCCGTCGCCAGCCTGGCTATTGTAGATAAACGACAAATCGGGTTTCAGACCTCCGGCTCCTGGAGGACAGTCTATAGGAATTGTTATCACAGCCGCACCGTTATCGTTTACATCTGTCGTAATTGGAAGAGAATATGGCATGCCTCCTGGTGCTTGAACTGGGAGATTTGGGTCGTATGCTGTTGAAACACCTGTTCCATAAGTCGGCGGCACCACCATCATCTCATCAATCTCAAACAAGGCACTTTTCCCTGTGTTTGGAGCATAGCTGAAGCCGGGGTTGAGGTCGATGCGGCTTGAAGCGGTGTAGTGATAGCTTTTATTTGAGTTAAGCGTGGTGTTAAGAGAAAAACTTTCCTCCTCATGCTCCTCGTCGTAACTGGTTTGGGCAGAAGCCATTGAGCACAAAGTGAGAAATACCAAGAGCAATATATTGTTTTTCATTGTTTTTTATCGTTTGATGATTTTCCAGGTCTTTGTGTCGGTTTCACTGCGCAGCTCAAGGATGTCGTTATAATGAACCACCTCGGTGGTGTCGTTTGAGGAGCGTTCTTCACGGTCGTCGCCTATGGTGATGGTGCGGCTTATGCGGTTGCCATCGTTGTCATATTCGAAGTTCACGAAGTAGGCTCTCGATTGCGCGTTCAAACACGTCACTCCTGCCATCATCAACACGATGAAGGCCATGAGCCTTTTGATGTGTTCACTCATTTTATCTTGCTTTTAATTCGTCGATTTGCTTTTGAAGTTCAATGACGTGAAGAGTGAGTTCCTCGACTTTCTGCAGCAGTATGGCGTTCATCCCGCCGAGGTCGATGCCGCAGGCCGACACTTCCTCTGCCGACGGCACCTCGGGAAGATGACGGTTTGTGTTTATGTAGCTCTCAAGCTCGTAGAGGCTCATGAGCTTGTAGTTGTCGCGGAACACGAAATCGGGCCATGAGTCGGTGTCAATCACCGACACTTTTGAGCTTACGATGCCGCCTTGCACGGCGAGGGCGAAGTCGTTCATGTTGTTCACACATCCGATGCCGACCTTGCCGGTGGTGAAGGAGTATGAGGTGGCGGAAAAGTTCATGATGTTGTCCGAGCCGACAGCGATACTGTTGTTTTCATTTTTGAAATTGATAATTGCCCTGTTGTCCTCCGAAGTGGTGGAAAGCATGATGCTTGAATTCAGATTGGCATCAGAATGGATGTGGAGCTTGTTGTCCGTCGTGGCAATATTTCCTATTATCACGCGTCCTGTGCCGTTGTTGTTGCCTGCTTTTGTGATACGCATAGTAGGCACAGTGCTTCCCATTCCCAATGCAATACAATGACTGGGGTTGTTCAATTTAAGATTCCATTCAGCTCCTGAGCCTATTGTGATAGATTCATTGTTGTTTCGGACAATATCCCAACCTAATGAATATGACAAAGTGCCAACAGAAAAGGCCGCTGTATTTCCTGTTGAATTATAATTAAACCCAACTGCCACCGAGGTTCCATTATACGTAATGCCATTTTGCGCAAATATTTCAGTTCCGAATAATCCAGCAACAATAATTGTTAATGATGCTATTAATAACTTTTTCATGGTTTGAATTTTAAATGATTATTGTTATTCTATTCTATTCTTTAATAAACTTATCAGATATGATGTTTTTGTTTCCTTTGACAATCTGGAAAGTGTAGGTGCCGTCCGGTAAACTCGACACATCAACGGTTAACAAATTCCCCATGCCATTGATGATCCTGTCAAGGCAGATTCTTCCATCTGCATTGAAAATTCTGAATCTCACATCACTGTCGATTGTTGAGATTTCAGAAATGTCAATATTTATTTCGCCTTTTGTCGGATTAGGAAACGCTGCCGCCTTAATTTTCTCTTTTGGCACTTCACTGACACTACATGGTATTGGGTTGAAGTCCTCACGCAATAGTTTCTTGATGTAAGTTCTCTCACTTCGACTGGTGCTGACAGCTACAATTCCATCGTCTTTTGTCGCAATGGCGGTCTTAGGCCAATATCCGGTTTCATCATAAAAATACTTACTGCCAAGGATTTCCAAATTCTTGGTAACAAGATATAACTCCAAAGCGTATGGACCGCCCCAATAATGCAGTCTTGCACGACTTGCCAAATAAATAGTTGTATCATTGACATAGCACATGGAATGGTTGTCTATGGTGTAATTTAGAGTATCCGGTTTGTTAATCCACAAATCCTCATAAATATATCCATTGTTTATGTCTGCTTTGCCGTACACAATCATATGTTTGTTGTGAATGTCAGGATCTGTTATCCAACCAAGCACGAGAATATCATTGTCATCGATAATATGGTCAGAAATAGCTTCCGACACTATCTTGTCAACTATATGTTCATAAAACACATGATGCATAATCAGATTAAAATCATAATCAAAACGCATTACCGACGAACAATTCCCTTGCCCTGGACCTACAACTAAAATATCATTATTATCAGGATCGTTCATTATGCTAGTCAACCAGAAATTCGTGTCATAAAACAAATTTCCATAGTCATCTGATGCGATAAAAACACTGTTCAATCGGTCACAATCAGTGTTAAAACGCATAAACACGGGCCGAGTTCTGTATGTTTGCGGTAAAAAAGGCATACGAACCCCAACACATACAACTATTGTACCATCGTCGTCCACAACCGCTTTGCAATTTTCCCCATTATAGAAAGTGACATCTGGGCCAGAATACTCTTCTTCCTTCTCGTAGTATTGTTCCTTAACTATGTTCATGTCATTGTCGAGAACAAGAACCCATAAATATTCAATATCGTTTGTTATTGACACCCCGGTGACAAAATAATTCCCGTTTTCAATAGGTATGATACTGTGAAATCGTGAAGATCGATTGTCCCGAGAGAAAAATTTTTGTGTATAGTTCCCGTGTTCGTCAATTTTGATAGCATAAGCCTCTGTATCCCACACACCTACAAAAACAGTCTCGTTGTTGTCAGTGCAACAGCCATCTAACAATTGACTATCAGTTTCATAATGGTCAATAGCTATATTCCATTGCTGGGCTGTAAGAGCAACAGTCACAGCAATGAAACATATTGTTAAGAATGCTTTTTTCATGTTATGAATTATTGTGCCAATAAATCTTCTATTTCACCAATATCATTAATGTAGGCTTCAAATCTTTCAGAATATACCACAGTGGTTTTATGGGTGATGAAGTTATCGGTTTCGTAACCCTCAATGGTGATTTCTGAAGTTTGGTTTCCTTGTATTCCGAGTTCTCCCGGCAAAATGTTAAGTATTATTCTTTTTTCAGCATACAGATAGTCATTCATGTATGCCCATTCAATGCATTTGTCAGAAACATCCGTGCGATAGAATACCCCAGCGCGTCCATCAGGCCCTCCTATGAAGTCTATAGAAATTCTGTTCACATATATGTTTCTGCAATCTTCCATTGGCTCGGCAATGTCGCTAATGATCATCTCTCTCAAGGCTTGCTCAAGATAATGGGCGGCTCCATATCTGAAAGAGGGATTATCACACCTGCCGTAGTCATATAGATAATCGTCACCCGGTCGGAAAGGCCCGTCAATATGCGGAATAGGTGGGTTGTAGTTAGTCCTTTCTC
>CALCYT010000037.1 GCA_937906455.1 uncultured Bacteroidales bacterium
ACGAAAACCACCTTAACCTCAACTATCAGTGGTTCAAACTTCGGGACGCATTATAGTCTGCCCGATCCAAGAAATCCAACCATTCCAATATTAGGGTCATCGGATGTTAGTTTTTGACCCCAACATGGTAAAGTGTAATCCATCTTGCCAGTTAAGCAAGCATAGCTCATGCAGAACTGGTTCATGGTGTTTCCATTGTCAAGATTAGTTGGCAAGTCATATAAGTTTTGCCAACCGTTATAGCTTCCATGTGTGTAAATTGTAAAGTAAGGGGTGCCATCGTTGAGCATGGATAATACTTTTGTTTTGTATGTGGTCAAATTATCTATCCATCGATTTGCTATGGTTAATGTTTGGTGGTTACCTAAAAAACTTTGGATATGAGGATATAAACTGTTTTCAAAATAGCCGTTAAATTCTTGATACACTATGTCATTTGCAGCGTTAACAATTTTACTCTTAACAGGTCTATACTCTCTTTCACGTTTTATGGTTTTATTTACAATGTTGCGAAGTTGACTTTCATTTTCAACGCAAAAACGTCCGATGAATAGGTCTCCTACTTTGTCATAAATATTTTGACTGTTATGGGTGATACAACTGAACCAATAATCTGATGGATATAACTCTTTGGGATAATTATCAAAGTTTTGTTTTACACCATGACTATAGGCAGTGGGGACGAAACCATGGTACGCTGGATTGTATTGAGTTTCGCTGTTTCTGACAGGTGGCTTGCCGACCAAGAGGACATAGCCTAAATGTCCGTCTATTGTGTTGTTGGCATTGCATCCATCATACACCGCTTTAATACAGGAGCGCATCATCCCTTCCCATTTGTAGAGAGGGTCGTTATAGGAAAATCCAACCTGAAGAATATTGTCCAATTTAAGTATAGCCACATCAAATCCATTGTAATATGCTCTGTGTTGCGCAATTCGCATTAATTCACTGGATGGTGCCCCGTTTTCAATAAACTGGTCGGCACAAATAATAAGATAGTCGGCTTGTATGTTGCCTGCTTGGAGTGGAGTCTGTAATTCAATATAACTCACGCTTCCTCCCCCAAGTCGCATATCGTTTTCTTCAGCAGTCTTGTTTGTCGATGTGTAGTTTAGCATGGTATTTGCGGCTACATTGTTGAAAATGCCCAAGTTTGACGATGTTGAACCTGTTGCATTTGTGAGATTTAGTGTTATTTCCAACTCGGTGGCAACATAGAGCTTTTGGGTTACAGGATTGTAACGAAATGGCGACACCTCAACTTCTATATATTTTTGGTTGCGAAAATATCCAATTTCGCTGTTTAGCACATTATTGTATGGAGAGAGTGTATCTCGCTCATATCCAACAACATCTTTACTAAATAATTCTGTTACAACACATGTACTGTCCGGGTTGGTTATGACTTGGTAGTCAGGGACGGGATATATATTGTAATTATCAAAAACACTTTCTTGGATGATTTGATATGTTATGTTTACATTGTCACATTCTGGAATCGCAATTATCTGGTGAATTAGTGGCAATTCCGGGAAGCCAGTTGTTTGGCTTCGTCCAGCTCCTGGAATCATAAGCCGTTGGTATGTTTCGTTTTTTGCTGTGAGCGTTTTTGAGTAAAACCCATGTGTGTCAAATTTCACTTTGATAGTTTGGCTGTTACTTTCAGTTACATATGCACTTATTTCTTCTGGGGAGGAACTGTTGATGACTACCCACGTTTGAGATTGAACGGAATATATTATTCCGTATAAAATGATGATTAATGAGGTAATCTTTTTCATAGCTTTAAATTTTTAAGTTTAAATGGAGTTAATATCCTTGCAAAGTTACAAAAGATTTTTTGCAAGGATAACATTATTTTTCGAGAAAAAGAACGGTTTTATAATTTTTATTTTACCAAACCACCCAATCTTCATTAACCAGATAAACCTTGTCATAGACTTTCGGAAGATGAATCGTCCAAATCAGACTGCCGGAGCTGTCGATGAGGCTCAGCTTTCTGTCCTTTTTCCAGTAATAAGATAGGAGAAAATCGCCGTCTGATTTTTGAACGGCATCGGCGAGGATATAATCGGACTCCGCTATGCCGTGTCTCAAGTCGAAATGGGCATTGTCATTCGAAAACGGCAACTCTATTTGCTTTCCGTTCTCATAATTGGTTATAACAGGCGCCGCATTGAAATAGGCGTTCCGGCTGTCGATTTCTATAAGACAAAGACTTGTTCCAAGGCCATGTTTTTCGTTAAATTCAGGAATAAAAGCGTTGTCAATCAACGACTTGAACTTGATTTCGCCATCACGTCGCTCCATTCGGCAAAGGATACGCTTTTCGCTTTTTTCCTTTTGCGAGACGCTCAAAACGATATTGTCCCAGTCTTTGATTAAAAACATGCAGTTCTGCCAGGCATTTATACTGAAATCGTCGAATCTCAACGAGTCGCGGAAGCGCAAAGGATAAACATCTTTGATTTCCAGATTCTTATCCAGCCCGACGATGGCCGTCTCATTCAAAATCGTTACAGTCGAGTCCTGATGCTCCTCGTTGAAATACGTATCCGTGTGATTCACATTGACAAGCAGAAACAAGGAGTCGTGAAAAACGCAGCCGTTGTCGATTTTTATCTTGCCGAAATCCGGAATATACGGACTGATTTGGTCGGAATATCTTCGAACCTCTCTCAAAGTCTTCTTATCGCCGAAAATATCAAGATATAGTTTTTCAAGATTTGTTTTCGAGAAATCCTGACTGGCAACATGTTTGAAGTCTCTGTCGAAAAGATGCAATTCATGATAGGTAAAATCCATAAACAAATAGTTGTCGTTCAATGAGATACATCTGTTGCTGGCTGACAAGACTATGTCTTCGGGCAGTTTGACGACTTTATCTTCGAAAGCGTTTTCATGCTGAAGCATTTTTAAGACAGGAATCCATTTCTTGCTTTGATTAAGTTCGGCGTCAAAGACAAGTTCGCCGTCTTTGTAAAGATACAGCCAAGGAAAGATGTTGTGTGTCAATGAATCGAACATCGAATCATCGCAAATGATGTCGTAGCTGCGGCTGATTTTCAGGAATTTTTCTGAAAACTTTTGCGCCTCGTTAGAGTTTGTTGTCTGAAACAGCAGACGCAGTCTGCAATCCTCGCTGATGCTGTCGAGGAAGCGGTATTCGTTGTAGCAGTTAGGGCACAGGTTAGTGTTGGCTGTGACGATGACCTCGATGTCCTGTTTATGCGAACAGGCCATTAAGCCTAAGAGAATAGAGAATAAAAAGAGTTTTTTCATGTTTGATAATTTGAATTTGACCATAATTTTGAATTTTTAATTGCGCCTACTCTATTTTTGCTTTTCGGCATCCACATCATTCTTTCTTTACCACTCCGTTTATTCTTAATATTGTTTTTTCATTATCTGTCGAGTTCGATTTCACAACAATTACTTTTGAAAAGCTTCCGATCTTTTCTGTGTTGTATTTGATTTTTATCTCACCTTTCTTGTTTGGAAGAATGGGTTCTTTCGGCCAAGACGGGACAGTGCAGCCACATGATGAGAATGCCGATATAATAATCAAAGGCTCATCGCCTGTGTTTTCAAATTCAAAAAAACATTCACCAGAAGAACCCCTGGAGATTGTGTCATAGTTATATATTTTGTCATTAAAATGTATTAATGGCCCATTTTTCTCAGCTTTTTGAGCTATTGCATTCATTGCAAACAATGTTGTTAATAATAACGATATGTATGTTTTCATTTTTTATCTTTTTAAGTTGGACTCATATTCTCTTTTTGCTTCAAGCAATTTTGCATAGTCGCCTAAATCGTCTGATTCATAAAGAACATCATTTGATGGAGAAAGAAGATAATAATACCCTAAATATGGAATCTTAATAAATTGCCGCATTCCTTTAGCATAATACATGATATCTTTTGTTTTTGTATTATTAGCAATTTTAAGAATCAATTCTTTGTTATCTGACAAATAATTTATTGCCATAATTTTGATACCTTCATTTTCAATAATACGATAACCCAAAGAATCTGTTTGTATTTTGTATTTTTGAAGATTTTTAAGGCATGGAGAACAATTAAAACTCCAAAAATTCAGCAAAACAAAACAATGTTCAGTTTTAATACATGTTGTGTCACCGTTTAAGTTGATAATGGGAAAATTCAGTAAATCATCACCTATAGTGTCAATCCGAGTGTCTTTTAAACTATATGGTGTAAAGAATTCAGTATGTCGAGTAAAATTCCTATATTGTGGACTGTTAAAATCGAATGTTGAATCAAAAAAACAGGTTTTATCATCGGTATTTATATTTTCAATGTGATATGTAATCAATTCGTCAAAAGTGTTATTTGATATGTTGTAGGCAATGACACTGTCAATTTGTGATGTTTTTTGATTAATCCAAGTTTTACATTCGTATTGTAATGGTATGTCAAAAGAGCCAGTAATATGGTTTTTTATGTATTTAGTGGGCGATTGTCCGGTATAACATTTTTGTTTTCCTTTGTCTGACTGTATGGTTTGAACATTATTAATGATGGGTTTATTAATGCAAAAATTTGATGGAAAGTTTGCAAAATAATAGGGCATAAACTCAAATGCCATAGTGTATAGTTGCGCTTTATAAAAATCATAATATTTGGACTTGTCGTCTTTCCTATTCAAAAAACAGGTCAATTCCTGATTTTGAAAATTTACCATTTCGATACTTTTAGGACTCACTCTGTATATTGTCATAGTTGACGAGTCGTTTACAATGAAATAAGGTAGTACATTGTCGTAACGCATAAAAATATTATAACATACAGTATAGTCGAGCTTTTCATCTAAATAGGATGTTTTTTCAATGTCAAAATTTATCCACATTGTATTATTTGTGGCTTTTTGGGCAGATTTATAATAATCTGTGTTGGCAGACGGTAAATGGCAAGCCGTCAATAGCAACAACATACAAACAAAAACAACGAGCTTATTCATGGTATAAATCAATAATCAAACAACCATACTTAGCAGTGTCACTGCAATGCTTATTACGGTCCACCATGGGAAGTCGTTACCTCCACCAGAAATACTTGTTTCACACCAATGTTGTTCATCAACGATATGACAAGGGGAACATCCTAGTGCAACACTTTGATCTAACGGGACGCATGTTCCGACATTGCAATTATGCCCTGTACATGTAACGACCCATTTATTAGAAGCATAACAGGCTAAACTGTCATTTATGATACTTATACCTGTAAGTTCGTTGTTTTCGATTATGAATAAGTATTTATCATTGTTAGAATAATATGTAAAACTATAATTGCCATCAACAACATCATTATTCATATAATAATAAATACTATCGTTGCTTATCTCTATGATAATAAAGTCATTATACAACAATACAGTTGTCGCGGTCTCTTCTTCTGTGTCAATAAAAGTAAATCTCAATCCATATTTGCTATAGTTGGTAGTGTCTGCCTCGACAATGTCTATTGACTCAATGATAATGTTATTGTTTTTATTATCATAAAACGAGCTGATTTCTTTTTGTAAATCATCTGTAGAGATATTATAATGAAACTCACCCGTCAACATACTTTTTGATGCTATTGGTGCCGTTTTGATGTGATTAATGGTCGGCACAGGATTAATGGAATGGTCGCTTTTACAAGCACTGAATGTTACAACTCCAATTGCCACCATGATTAAAGCTGTTAATACAGCAAATGTTCTTTTCTTGTTCATAATGTTACTTTTTTAAATGTTATTAAATTGTTTGATGTTATAATTTTTTAGTTATTCGACACCTATTATATACTCCGTGTTATCTCCTTTGACCATGATTTTGAATTTTTAACTGCAACTTTTTAGCGGCGTTAAGGGCGTTAAGGGCATTAAGGGCATTAAGGGCATTAATGGCGTTAAGGGCATAGAGAATAAAAAGAGTTTTTTCATGTTTGATAATTTGAATTTGACCATAATTTTGAATTTTTAATTGCGCCTACTCTATTTTTGCTTTTCGGCATCCGCTGTCAAGTGCAAAATTGTTTAAATTATTTCTGAAAACTGTGGAATTGTATTGGAATTTTACTGGAATTTTTATAAATTCTTATTTTGTAAATCATTGAAATACAATAATATACAAATAACACTAAATGGAAGTGCAAAAAACAGTGGAATTTTATTGGAAAAGGTCAAAAAAAATGACTACTTTTGCAAAAAAAACATGGAAACTGACACTATCAGAAAAGGATCGGTTTTTTATTTGGCTGATGATCATGTGGAATTTGGAGCTACTTTGGACCATGAGACAGGCAATGCGACTTATAGAATCGCAATTGTGCCAGATGAGGTTACGGTGGTTGAAAACAACGACAGTCAAAGCAGTCACATTTTTTTGTGGTTGGGTGTCGCGCTCGTGGTTGTTGCCAGCGTTTTGCTTGTCGTCAGATATATTTGGAGAAAGAATCGCAACAACGATAGAAAAGCAAAACAAAGCGAACAGGATACTTCGTTGAGATATGAACTGCTGAAACACAAGGAGATATATAAAAAGTTCTGTCAGAAAGGCTATTTCTCAAAGGTCAGAAAACCCAATCTTGAAGTTGTTGAAGAACATGAAATTAACGAGCTTTGCGAGGCTGTTTCAGAAGTTTTCCCGACATTCGTCGAGTATCTTAATAACCATGGGATAGCCGCTAAAGATTTACAGTTTTGCTGTCTGGTGAAATCACGCCTTTCAACGTTGGAACTATCAGAGATTTATTGCATTTCGGATAGCGCAATCTTTAAAAAGAAACATAAAATCAAAAACCAGCTCGGTTTCGAGTCCGACCAAAGAACTTTGGATGAGATTTTTGAGGAAATGTAAAATGTTATTCTACAGATAGTTCTTTGCTGGAACAGAATATATCACGCCGTCGTCTCCGCATACAATGATATCTTCGTTGTTTTTGGCTTTCTCTTCCAACATCTTTCGTTCGGCGATTTTCAAGCCATAGACGATTTTGTCTATCATTTCTTTATGTTCTTTGGTTGACATATTCTTTGATTTTTGTGAAACAATCTTTATTTTCAATTATGGTATTTTGATTCTTACCACCAGTTGCAACAATTGTCCTTGGAGTCTTGCTGTTATCAACTAGAATCCAAGTGTCAACTATAGGCATATAAATATCAAATAGATTATTTAATCCAGTCCAATAACGTCTGATAATTGTATCTTTCGGAATATCATGGCCGCCATTTTCAACACGTTTCGCCACGCGTCTAATTGCCTGTTCAGGTGACTTTAACCATAAAAACAACAATGTTACTTCATATCCTTTTTGATGTGCCGTTTCGACCAGTTTGAAATATGATCGTGTTGATAATGTTGTTTCTATAGAGAAGCTTTCTTCTTTTTGCAGAAGTTCGTCTATGCGTTTGAGCATGAGTTTTCCTGCCTCAATAGCCATTCCGTCAGGATTGAAAGGAGAGAGTCCTCGTGCTATTTCATCGGCGTTGACAAATTCCTTACAGTTTAAAATATTAGGCAAAACACTGTAGGATGCCGTTGTTTTGCCAGCACCATTTGGACCACTGATTATATATAGATTTTTGTCTTTCACTGTTTTTAACAATGTGCAAAGATAATAAAAAAGTTTGATATGAGGTGTTTTTTGAAAAACTTTTGCGCCTCGTTAGAGTTTGTTGTCTGAAACAGCAGACGCAGTCTGCAATCCTCGCTGATGCTGTCGAGGAAGCGGTATTCGTTGTAGCAGTTAGGGCACAGGTTAGTGTTGGCTGTGACGATGACCTCGATGTCCTGTTTATGCGAACAGGCCATTAAGCCTAAGAGAATAGAGAATAAAAAGAGTTTTTTCATGTTTGATAATTTGAATTTGACCATAATTTTGAATTTTTAATTGCGCCTTTTTAGCGGCGTTAAGGGCGTTAAGGGCATTAAGGGCGTTAATGGCGTTAAGGGCGTTAATGGCGTTAAGGGCGTTAAGGGCGTTAAGGGCGTTAATGGCGTTAAGGGCATTAATGGCATTAATGGCATCAAGGGCGTTAATGGCATTAATGCCCTTAATGGCGTTAATTACTATTCCTTTACTATTCTTTCAGTGAACTCTGAGCCGTCAGCCATTCTCACTTTCATGACGTAAACGCCTGAGCTGAGGCCTGAGACGTCGATTGTGCCGGAGTTAAAGTTCTGCAACTTTACCAAACGCCCGTCTATCGAATAGATTGCTATTGAATTGCAGCCCGAGTTTTCCGCAAAGCTGATGCTGATGACATCTTTCGCAGGGTTGGGATGGCAGATGAAAGGATTTCCCGAAAATGAAATTTCAGACGCAGATAATTTTTCATCAAATATCACAGCATAAATTTTTGAAGATTGATAAAACTGAGAGTCGGACTCATAAAGCCAGCCGCTAATTGCCAATCCACCATTGGAGCGCACAACAAGCCCATAGTTAAGCAGTGCTCTATAGCCAAAACAGACCACCTCATCCAATACATTCAGGTCAAAATCGAGATATTCGACAGTAAGCTCCAGCTTGTATTGTTGTCTGGCAGTCCATACAATATATATTCTGCCGTCATCGGTCACAGCAATGTTATGTGGCATCAGTGGCATCGCAACATCACAATTACCATAGGCAAACTGGAATTGCTCAACAACCTGAAAATCGTGATTGAATTTTATAATGAAATTATAATATTTGTATGGATATGATGTTTCATGTGCCGGAATAGTGACAATAAAACTGTCGTCATTAAGATACTTGCCATTTATATGTCCGTAGTATCGCACATGATCATATTGCCCCACTCTATACAGGGGGTGTCGGGCGATACGGTTAAACATCTCGTCATATTCCTCAATATAAGTAATGTCACCATAGCTCGGATGTCTTGAACATGTAATGAAACCGTATCGTAAAGGATTTTTGCTGATGATGAAAAACGGGCGTTGAGCAACCTCCTCAAACATACGTCGGACCGGTTGTGAGACAAATTTTGTTGTGCCGTCGAGACCGACGACAATAAAACGCTCGGTGGTGTCGCTGTCGCAGCCGTGAATCACAATGTCGTTGTTGTGATTTATGAAAGCCCTGAAATCAGTACCTATTGTGCCGCTGATGTCAAGCTCAGTGTCGATTTCGTTGACAATTTCAAGATTGTCATTGATATACAAGGCCTTGAAGTGGCTGACATCGTCTTGGCGGTAAAACGTAGTCAGAATATTGCTATTATCGTCGAAAGGGTTGCGTAGTTTCGGACAACCGCCGTGAATCCTGAACATAGAGCCCGGTATGAAAGAGGAGTCTATCGCCACCCCTTCAGGAGTGATTTTAAACAGGTTCATTCCTATGTCATTTCCATTTTCGTCAAAAACATCGTCATCGACCAGAAAATTGCCGTCGCTCATCTCTATGATGCTGTAGCACTGGTGAGAGTGCCCGTCCGTGCCATCGTGGTTCCAAACATTGTAGTTCTGCGCTGAGACCACAAGGGCAAGCATAAAGATTGCTGTTGTTATAAAGAACTTTTTCATAATATTAAAATATCAAGTGACAATGGTTTTAAATAGACCCTTGTCACATATTATTACTATAATCTTACCTCTATTTGCGTTGCTGTAATGATACCATATTCAACATCCAATGTATGGTTCAGTGTGGTTTGTTCATTACAGGATTTATTATCAGGATCGGCACTCAAAGCTATTACAAGACCTTGAATAATGGTTTTAATATGAGGTCTGTGCTCTTCAGCCAAATCAAGATATGCATTCAAATAATCACACATGTCTTCACTGGTAATCTTATGGTGAGTAACATTACATCCATAACAATTAAACAATTGAGGATAGTGTAAGTAATCAAAATGTGTATTTGAAATACTTGTGAAGAAAACCCTTTCTGATAAATTAGGATGATAAATGCTCGTGTTAAAACATTCTGTCAAAACCAGTGCTGCATATTGCCATTGGTACAGCGTATCAACAGGAAAACAGTCACACAGAGTGCTGTCGTATGTGAAATTTCTGTACGACAAGCCGCTTGTCAATGTCGTGTTTACAGTTACGGTTGTTGTAGTGGCATTCGCATCAA
>CALCYT010000038.1 GCA_937906455.1 uncultured Bacteroidales bacterium
TTTAGAGTTTAGAGTTGAGAGTTTAGAGTCAGTTTTTTAGTTTAGAGTTTAGAGTGGAGTGTGAAGTTTTTAGAGTAGAGAGTAGAGAGTAAGGGGTTGATAATCAAGGGGGTGGGGAATGTTGGGTGGTTGGGTGGTGTAAGTTATTGATAAAGAATGTGTTATGGTGAAATGTTAAAATTTATTAACAATTCAAGATGGGGATTTTAGGGAGTTTTGGAGATGTAATGTATTGATTGTCAATAATTTGAAAAAGTCAATTAAAATTAGTCGTTTTTCATACGACTAATTTTTTTTGGTGGTTGTATATTTGCAGTCGGATAACGGGTTGACGGCAGAGGATGCGTCAGACGTTATGAAAATAAAAATAGTATTAACAACCTAAAACGTTTTATTATGGGAACCTTGAGAAATTCGGTTCATTTGATTGGACGTCCGGGTGCGGATCCGGAGATTAAGAGTTATGGCGACAGAAAGATTGCCAGATTTTCGTTAGCCACCAACGAGAAGCATTACAACGACAAGAAGGAGCTTGTCACCGAGACAGAGTGGCACAACATCCTTGCGGTAGGCAGGACTGCTGAGATTGTGGAAAAGATTGTCAGGAAAGGCCGTTTAATGGCGATAGAGGGCAAGATACAGACGAAGCAGTATGAGGACAAGGACAAAAACAAACGTTATTTCACGGAGATTTTAATGGACGAATTCATGCTCGTTGACAAAATGAGTAACGACGACGAGCAGAAAAGTGATAAAGAATAGTATTCATGAAGGAAGGGGACCTTCCGCTATGGACTCCCTGTTCCATTTATAATTTGTTTTACATAATGCTCATAAAGTTTAGTTTCATCTTCGGTTATGGTTTATAATCTGTTGTATGTCGGCAAGGTCCCTTCATGAATAAAAAAAGCGGGTGCATTGAAAAAAAGACTATCTTTGTTGTTTGAAACAAACACATAAAACGATGAAGATAGTCTTTTTGGAGCCGTTGGGACTGACGGTGGAGGCCATAGAGATGGCTTGTGACGGATTAAAGAAACAGGGTCATGATGTTGTGGTATATCCTGACCGCCGACCTGAGTTGAACATTGAGCGCGCTGCAGACGCCGACATAGTGGTTGAGAGCAATATGCCGTTGCGCAAGGACTTTTTTGACGCCTGTCGAAACCTGAAGATGCTGTCGATAGCATTCACGGGTTTGGATCACATCGACATGGAGGAATGCCGTCGCCGCGGAATCGTTGTGAACAACGCCGCCGGATATTCGACAGAGGCCGTGGCGGAGGAGACCATCTGCATGATGATAGGGTTGTATCGTCATGTCATTGAAAATGACAGGATTACACGCAGTTGCAAGGGTCCTTCGATGGCACCGGGGCGGGAAATCGCAGGTAAGACGGTCGGCATCATAGGCTTAGGTGCCATAGGGCAGAGGACAGCGGCATTGGCACAGGCATTTGGATGCAGGACAATAGCATGGAACCGCACGCCGAAACAGATACCCGGAGTGACATTGGTTGACAAGGAGACGCTTTTGAAAGAATCTGACATTGTTGCAGTGCATGTGGCATTGAACAATGAGACACGTAACTTATTGACCTACAAAGACTTCACCATGATGAAAAGCTCTTCGGTAATAGTGAACGCCGCAAGAGGTCCCGTGGTTAACGCCAACGACTTGGCTGAGGCGTTGAAAAACGGCATCATAGCAGGTGCGGCATTGGATGTTTATGACGTGGAGCCGCCACTGAACACCGACAATCCGCTGTTGACGGCACCAAACACGATGTTGCTTCCACATATAGGGTTCGCGACGAAGGAAGCGTTTGAGGCAAGACTGGAGATTGTTGTTAAAAACGTTATAAAGTTTATCAGTTAGTCAGTTGTTCAGTTAGTCAGTTGTTCAGTTAGTCAGTTGTTCAGTTAGTCAGTTGTTCAGTTGTTCAGTTAATCAGTTGTTTGGTTTAATAGGATAATATGTTTGTATTTTGATGTATGGATAATTTTGGTGGATTTTTGAGAGGGAAATGTTTGAGTTTTGCAGTTGATGTAGTTAATTTATATAAACATTTAGTTACAGATAAGAAGGAATATATTCTATCAAAACAATTAGTCCGAAGTGGTACTAGTATTGGAGCTAATTTGGTTGAAGCACAAAATGGAATTAGTGAAAAAGATTTTTGGGCAAAGTTGTATATATCATTAAAAGAAACAGCAGAAACAAGTTTTTGGATAGAACTTTTATTAAAAACAAACTATATTACTATAGAAGAATACAGTTTAATTAATAATAAGTGTCAAGAGTTAAATAGATTGTTCAATAGTATGGCTAAAAATCATAATAAAACTAAAAACTAAAAACTGAACAACTATTTAGTGATTACAATTCCGAGGTCGTGGTTAATTCGGGAGCGGATGTCGTCAAGTTTTTTCATCTTATGAAGGATGACGAGCTGGTCGTCGGGGTCGGTACAGGACTGCAGTTCTTTGACGAGGGCTGAGCGACGGTCTTCGATTACCATGTCTTTGAATCGCAGGATGGAGGTGATGACGGTTTGTTTGAGGACGTCGTCTTCGGTTTTGACCACTATGCGATGGCGTCGCCAGTCGTCGAGGCGATACTGAGTGCTGAGCAGATTAGCGGCCAGCACAGCCACGTCTTGGTCTTCGCTTGAGGTGAAATCCTGTGCTGTCGGGAGCTTGTCAGCGTCGAGGCCTTGGTCGAAAGCGTCGAAAATCTTCTTATGTGTAGGGTCGCGGAAGAGCAGGCCGTCATTTTTAAGGTCATCGACGATGAGCGATGCTATGGTGGTGGTATAGACAATATCGTTGTTGTCGTCGTCTTTGCCTTCAATATCAAGGGTTTCGGAGCCATGAGTGAGCAGCAGTTTCACGAGTTCCTGCTCTTGATAATATCCGATCGGCGTGGTGTCTTGAGTCTCTTGATGTTGCTGAGTCTCTTGATAGGACTGGAAAGACTGGTACGACAGGTAAGAGGTGTCCTGACCGGTGTTGATGCCGAGTTGTTTGCGATATTTGGCGCGCAGTATTTTGTTGACCTCGTTGGTGAGAGTCTGTTCAGGCATCTCAAGGGTGCGGCTGCATTCCTTTATGTAGGTGGCTCTATAGATAGGGTCGGGGATGACGGCTATTGTCTCGACGATGTCTTTTATGACGGATGCGCGTTTTATCGGGTCGTTTTGAGCGTCCTTCAGCAGGAGGTTGGTCTTGAATCCGATGAAGTCTTTCGCGTTGTCTGTCAGATACTTAGTGACGTACTCTATAGGGTTGTTTTGAACAAAGGTGTCGGGGTCGTCATCAGGAGGCAGCACCACTATACGTACGTTCATGCCTTCTTCGAGAATCATATTAGTGCCTCGGAGGGCGGCGTGTATGCCGGCGGCATCGCCATCATAGAGGATGGTGATATTTTTGGTATAGCGGCTTATCATGCGAATCTGCTCTGTTGTGAGTGAGGTGCCGGAGCTTGCCACCACGTTTTCGATGCCGGCCTGGTGCATACTCAGGACGTCGGCATAGCCTTCCACGAGGATACAGTTGTCGAGGCGAGAAATCTCATTTTTGGCGAAGAAGATGCCGTAAAGAGTCTGGCTCTTATTGTAAATCTCTGATTCAGGGGAGTTTACGTATTTAGCTTTAGTCTTCTCCTTTGTCAAGATACGGCCGCCGAAGCCGATGACTTTGCCTGTGAGGTTATGGATAGGGAATATTACGCGTCCCTGATAGCGGTCGTAGAGGCGGTCTTCATAGCTTCCGGTGAGTCCCACTTTTATCAGGAGGTCTTTGTCGTAGCCGTTTTTGGTGGCGAACTCAGTAAAAGCGTTGCCGTTGTTAGGGCAATAGCCGAGTTGGAACTTGTTGATGATAGCGTCTCTGAATCCGCGTTCATGGAAATAGGCGAGTCCCACCGACTGACCTTCGTCGGTACTCATCATGGTATCGTAGAAGTATTTCTGCGCGAAGCTGTTGATATTAAACATACGTTCACGCTCGTTCTGTGCGGCGAGTTCTTCGGGTGTCTGTTCGTGTTCCTCGATTTTGATGCCGTATTTTTTGGCGAGGTAGCGCAGAGCTTCCTGGAAGGAATAATGTTCATGTTCCATGATGAAACGCACGGAGTCGCCTGCCTTGCCGCATCCGAAGCATTTGAAGATGTTTCGTGCCGGGTTGACGTTGAACGACGGTGTTTTTTCCTTATGGAACGGGCACACGCCCACGAGGTTGGAGCCGCGTTTTTTTAGGGTCACGAACTCGCTGACGACGTCTTCGATGCGCGCCGTCTCGAAAATCTGGTTTATGGTCTCGCGTGGTATCATAATGCCCAGATTAGAAGTCCGCCGATGATTATCACTCCGGAAACGACGAGGTCGATGAGGCAGAAGCCCATGATATCCTTTGCGTTAAGCTTGGCTATAGCGAGAGCCGGCAGTGCCCAGAAAGGCTGTATGAGGTTAGTCCATGCGTCGCCCCATGCTATCGCCATGCCTGTGAGACCATGGTCAACGTTGAGTGCCTCGCCGGCCGCGAACATGATAGGGGCTTGTATCGCCCAGTGACCGCCGCCGGATGGCACAAACATGTTGAGTATTGCCGCGCAAAGGAAGGTGTATAACGGATAAGTCGTTGAGTTTGAGATGTTTATGAATGCCTCGCTGACGACGGTGCCGAGACATATTCCTGATTCGCCCACGCCGGTGATGATGCCCATGATGCCTGCATAGAACGGGAATTGCAGCAATATACCTGCTGCGCCGCCCACAGATTTCGCGAAAGCGCGGACGTAGGCGATTGGTGTCTTATGCAAAACGATGCCGAGGAAGAGGAACAGCAGGATGACGGAGCCGAGGTCGAAGGTCTTTTTCTTGATAAACAGACTGATTATCAGGAAAGTGAAGCCCAACAACGACAAAACTGCACTCAAGAGGCGGCTGTTTTCGAGTCTCATGGCAGGTGTTGTCGTTTTCTCAGCCTTTGTCTCATCGTCTTCTTGAAGAAGAGCCGGGTCGATTGCCACTATGCCTGTCTTAGGGTGCATCAGCGCGTTGATGGCGATAAGGGCGACGGTGACGAGCACCACCATGATGATGTTATGTGGGTCGAGGATGGTGTTTCCTATAGGAATCACTGATGTTATGATGCCGTTTGTATCTTTGGTGAGTTCGTTGACGTCGGAAGCCATTTTGAGGGGGATAGAGCCTGAGATGCCGGCGTGCCACACCACGAAGCCGCTATACGCCGAGGCGATAAGCAGGCGGTAATCGACGTTTTTGAGTTTTTTCGCTATCTCCTTGGCGAAGATGGCACCCACTATGAGTCCGAAGCCCCAGTTGAGCCAGCATGCCACGGCTGAGATGCCGGTGACGAGAGCTATGGCACCCGCCGGTGTCTTCGGCATAGAGGCGAGACTGCTGATGCCTTTTTTGATTAAAGGAGCCGCCGCGAGTGTGGCACCTGTCACTAAGACGAGAGCCATCTGCATGGAGAAACCGAGAAGGTTCCACACGCCACCACCCCAGTTGCAGACGACCTCCATGACGCTCTGATGGCATACCGGAATGGCGACCAATATGGCGACAAACGTGAGAATTATCGCGAAAATGAACGGCTCAGGCAGGTATTTCCGCATGAAACCGACGCATCCATCTATTATTTTACGGAAGATTTTCATTCTACAATAATTTTATTTGTGCTTGTCAAGCCATCAGCGTTTGTGATCTTCAGGAAATAAAGGCCTTTTGCGATATTTTCCAAAGAAATGACGACCTCGCTGAGGCTGTCGTCAACGAAAACATCATCAGAATAGACTATTTGTCCTAACATATTGAACAACAATATATTAGCTTTTCCAAAATTATTTTGATAAAATCTGACATTCAATTCTTTTGTAGCCGGATTAGGGAAGATGTCGTAGCTTAAAGTGTTGGTTGTCAACTCATTGACATCAAGATTATTATAAACGACAAGTTCTATTGTCACGGGGATATGGTCGGAGTTATTGAACAAAGCGTTGGCGACATCTTGAGAAACGGCGTTGTTTGTGGGGTTGTTGATGCTTTGGTTGAAGTGTTGTCCGTCGTTGCCGAGGGCGTTGTAGCTACCTCCGACGTAATGTATCTTATCTCTGCCGCCGTAGATGTTTTCCGACATCAGGATAAAGTCGAAGCGGTCGTCCATGCCGCCCGACGAGTGGCAGTCAGAGTCGTTGTTTCTATGTGTTGATTGGGTATGATACTCTTCGTAAGTGGCATTATTGTTCCAGTTTCCGACGCCGTAAGGGTAGAGAGGGTCGATAAAATAGGAGTTTGGATAAGCCGACTGGTTGGTAAAGGCCTGGTAAGCAGGTTCCGACGAGGTATAGATGTTGAAATCGCCCATGATGAGGACGTTTTTCTCACGGTAGTTAGTTTCGAGATAGTTCATGGTGTTTTCCGCCATGATTTTGCGTTTTCCCTCATTGTCGGAGCCTGTGCCGGCTTTCAGGTGGGCGATGACGCAAGTGAGCATAATCTGTCCCGAGTCGTCGTTTTTGAATTTGAAGTCATAAACGTCGATGTCGCGGGTGTATGTTTGGGCTGTGTGGTGGCCTGTTAGGGTGAGTTTTGTGGAGTTGTAAAAGATGCAGTTGGTGAGGTAAGAGTTGTTTGTGTTGGCTCCCGCGCTTGTCATCCAATAGTTTATACCATTGATATTCAAGTTGTTAGATAGGAAATTATTTGGCAATGAGTTTGTTTTTCCCATTTCGCAGACGGTGAGGATATCGGGATAATAAGCCGTGAGGATGGTACGGATATAGCCGTTTTTATCGTCGATATTATTGTTTGTAGTGTTGCAATATCCGGTGTTATTACCGTAATTGAGCAGGTTGTACTGCATCACTTTCAGTGTTTCGGGTTGTCCGTAAATCGCTGAAAATGATACAGATAACAACAATATTAACAAAAATTTCCTCATTATTCAATACGTTTTAGCATACTTATTTCACTGTTAGTGAGGAAGCGCCAGTGTCCGCGTGGCAGGTTGAGTTTGGTAAGGCCTGCGAACATGACGCGGTCGAGTTTAATCACCTCATAGCCAAGGCTTTCGAAGATACGGCGCACGATATGGTTACGACCGGAATGTATTTCCACGCCCACTTCGCGCATGGTAGGGTCGTCGGTGACATAGTCGATTTTATCGACCACTATAGGGCCGTCTTCGAGGGTGATGCCAGCCCGAATCTGTTCTATATCATTGGTAGTCAATGGTTTATTGAGTGTCACATGATACAGTTTCTTGACTTCATGGCTTGGGTGTGTGAGTGTCTTGGCGAGATCGCCGTCGTTGGTGAGCAGCAGCAGACCGATAGTGTTACGGTCGAGGCGACCCACGGGGTATATACGTTCTTGGCAAGCGCCTTCGACGAGGTCCATGACGGTATGGCGTTCATATGGGTCGTCGGAAGTGGTGATGACGCCTTTGGGTTTGTTCAGCAGGACATAGCGCAGCTTCTCACGGTTGAGAGTCTGACCGCCGTACATCACCTTGTCGGATGGCTTCACTTTTGTGCCGAGTTCGGTCACCACCATGCCGTTCACTGTGACGGCGCCGGCGAGGATGAGGTCGTCGGCTTCGCGGCGTGAGCATATCCCTGAGTCGGCGAGGTATTTGTTGAGACGTATTTCGCCTGATGCCTGCGGGCGGTCGAACTCAGGGTCTTTCTCCCTGCGGTAGCCGCGGCGTCCTCCGCGAGGACGTTCCTCGTCGCGGTCAAAATCACGACGGCCGTAGCTTCTTCTCTCGCCGTAAGGCTTTCTCTCATAGCGTTCATTGCGGTCATCATCACGACGGCCGTAGCTTTTTCTTTCGCCGTAAGGCTTTCTCTCGTAGCGTTCATTGCGGTCATCGTCACGACGGCCGTAGCTTCTTCTCTCGCCGTAAGGCTTTCTCTCATGGCGTTCATTGCGGTCATCGTCACGACGGCCGTAGCTTCTTCTCTCGCCGTAAGGTCTTCTCTCATGGTGTTCCTCATCGCCCTCTCGGCGAGCTTTTTCTCTCTCAAACTGCTCTAATCTCTCGTCACTGAATCGTCTGACTTCGGCAGTTTTTCTTCTGGCAACATGTTGACGTTTGCCGTTTCTGTCTTCGTTATTCATTCTAAAAAAAATTATATAAGATATTTGGGCTGCAAAATTACGAATTTTTCGTGTACGAGGTGCTTAAAAATTAACAAGTTATCAACAATTTTTGAAGTCGTTAGCCTTTAGTCGTTAGTCGTCAGCTGTCAGATTTTCGAAATATTTTTTCATTGATAACAGGATAAGGTTATGACGAGACAACATTTTTTATTATTTTTGCAGTTTAAATTCAATTGAAATGAAGAAGTTATCATTTTTACTGATTTTATTAGCAGTTACAGTTATTTCGCAAGCACAGATTGCGACAAACATTTACTGGGTGAAATTCACCAACAAGGCCGATTCGCCATATTCCATTGACAATCCGAGTGAGTTTTTAAGTCAGAGGGCGATAGAGCGTCGTGAGCGTCTCGGCATTGATATTGACGAATACGATATTCCTGTGAATCCCCAGTATTTGCAGGCTGTTGCCGATTGTGGAGCTCAGATTTTGAATCCGTCGAAGTGGTTAAACGGCGTTTCGGTTTACGCCACGAGTCAGAGTGTGATAGCTGCCATCAATGCGTTAGATTTTGTGGAGACGGTGCGCAACTGTCCGAATTACCCCGAAGCCCAGCGTGACAAAGAGCTTTGGCTTGCCGATGAGATGAAAGATTCCGGCGAACCTGTTGTTGCCAAAGATTACTACGGTGGTGCTCACGACCAGGTGTATCAGTTGAGAGTCAATGAGTTGCATGACATGGGATATGATGGTACGGGTGTTGTCGTCGCTGTGTTGGACGGCGGATTCGTCGGGACTGACGAGCATTATTGTTTCGACAACATGCGGGAAGAAGGCCGTTTGTTGGGTGTTCGTGATTTTGTGTATGGTTCTTCCACGGTGTATTCGCAGAGCACACACGGCACCTCATGTTTGAGTACTATGGCTGCCTACGACCCCAACACCATGGTTGGCACTGCACCGAAGGCGTCATATTATCTGATTCACACCGAAGACGGTGCGGGCGAGAACATAGTGGAGGAATACAACTGGGTGTCGGGTGCCGAATATGCCGACAGTCTTGGTGTTGACGTATGCACAACGTCTTTGGGTTACATTGATTTCGACATGCCGCAATGGGATCATCCTTTTGCGCATTTCGACGGCAACACGGCACCTATGAGCATTGGTGCTGAGATTGCGGCGAGTCGAGGCATGATTTGCATGAATGCTGCCGGCAACGAAGGCGGTGGCACCTGCACCTTAGGCATCCCGGCTGATGCCGAGCATATCGTCACGGTGGGAGCCGTTGACGCTTCAGGACAACGCGCATATTTCAGCTCGGTGGGTCCGACCTACGACGGTCGCGTCAAGCCTGATGTGATGGCAATGGGCGAGGATACCTATGTGGCATCGGGTTATCCCGGCGGATGGTATGGCGATTATTACAATGGCAGCGGCACGTCGTTTGCCACACCGGTGCTTGCCGGTGCTGTGGCATGTCTGCGTCAGGCGCGCCCCAACGCCTCGGTGCAGGAGATTTGCGACGCATTGCGCGCGGCAGGTAACTACGCTAACAGCCCCAACAACTATTATGGATACGGCATCCCTGATTTTGTGGCGGCGATGAACATGCTCAATGACGCCGTCGATGAAACGGAAAATCACTTCTTCAACGTGTTTCCAAATCCCGGAAAGGGCAATTTCAAGATTGTGATAAATTACGAAGTCGGCGACATCGAAGGCAAGATTTATGACAACATCGGGCGAATTATTTGTAATGTAATGAGTGTCAATGAGTTAGAGAATACCTTAAATAATTTAAGCTCAGGCGTTTATCAGTTGAAAATCGACACGTCGAAAGGCAGCCAGACTGTGAAAGTGGTGATTTGCAAATAAAATTTTCAGAAAAGTCTTGGTCTGACGAAATTATTCATATCTTTGTAAGCTGAAATTTTAAAACTATGGAATTGACGACATCATATTTAGGGTTAAAGTTGAAAAACCCCATCATAGTGGGAAGCTCGACATTTACCGGCACTGTTGACGGCATTGTGAATTGTGCGAAGGCGGGAGCCGGAGCTGTGGTGCTGAAATCGCTTTTTGAAGAACAGATTTTGTCGGATATCAAGAAAGAGGAGGGCTACACCGACATCTACAACTCCAATCCTGACGCGGATTTGTATATGAAGACGTTCCTTCGCGGAAATGAGATAGCGATATATGAGAAGCTCATCCGTGAGGCGAAGAAAAGCGTTGATATTCCGATAATTGCGAGTATCAACTGCGCTGACAAGGGTGAGTGGACAAGTTTCGCGAAAGAACTTCAGGATGCCGGTGCCGACGCTCTTGAGCTTAACATCGCAGTGTCGCCTTTTGACAAGGACATGCCTTCGAAAGACATTGAGGATGAAGTGGTTAACATCTTCAACGAGGTGAAAAAGACGGTATCGATACCAGTCTCGGTGAAGCTCGGCGACCATTTCACCAACATCGGGAACTTGGCGTTCCGTCTCTCGATGGCAGGTGCGGCGGGCTTAGTGCTGTTCAACCGTTTCTACAACCCCACAATCAACATCGAGAACATGAAAGTGGTTCCCGGCTCGGCGCTTTCCGTTGAGGAGGAGAACAGCAACACCTTGAGATGGATATCGTTGCTCACGGCGCAGGAGATACCTTGCGACCTCTCGGCTTCGACGGGCGTTCATTCGGCAGAAGACGTTGTGCGTCAGATACTTGCAGGAGCCGAGTCGGTGCAGGTGTGCAGCGTGCTTTATCGTAAGGGCGTGAGCTACGTCGCAGAGATGCTTGAAGGTCTTGAGAAATGGATGTCGAAGCATAACTTCAAGAGTATCAACGATTTTAAAGGCAGATGCAGTGCTTCGGCAGATGTGAAGGTCTTTGAGAGATTACAATATTTGAGAAGAAATAACGATTTAAATTAAAAAATTATGGCAAAATACGTTTGTGACGTCTGTGGTTATGAGTATGACCCGGCAGTTGGCGATCCGGACAACGGCATCGCTCCAGGAACACCATTTGAGCAATTACCTGACAGTTGGTCATGCCCGCTTTGTGGCGTAGGCAAAGAACATTTCGAGATGCAGTAAACGTCAAGACATGGATACCAAGTCCCTTTTCAAGATAGGATACGGTCTTTATGTCCTGACGACGAACTACGACAACATCGACAACGGATGCATCATCAACACGGTGCAGCAGGTTACCAGCGACCCGCTGCGCTTGTCGATTGTCGTGAACAAAAACAACTACACGCACGACCTCATCCTTGACTCGTGCGTGTTTAATGTCAATGTGTTGACAACGGAGACGCCGTTTTCCGTGTTCCAACACTTTGGTTTTCAGTCAGGAAGAGACGTAAACAAATTTGCAGACTGCGAGCAGGAGCTGCGTGCCGTGAATCATGTGCTGTATCTGCCAAAGCATATCAACGCTTATTTCGCGTGCAGGGTGGTGAAGACGATAGACCTCGGCACGCATACCATGTTTATTGCCGACATCCTCGATGCAGTGCAGGTAAACGACAAAGAATCAGTGACTTACGACTATTATCAGAAGAATATCAAACCGAAGAAGACGGTGGCGAAAGGCTGTTGGGTGTGCCGTGTGTGCGGATGGGTGTATGAAGGTGAGATTTTGCCGGATGACGTCGTTTGCCCGATTTGCAAGCACGGGAAAGAGGATTTTGAGTACGTGGAGCCGACATGAATTGATGGAGTAGGGAGTAAAGAGTATAGAGTAGAGATAATAGATAATATGAACGATATGAATATAAAGTTAGCGGAGAGTATTTATTACGTCGGGGTGAATGACCGGCGGACGGAGATGTTTGAGAATCACATGGAGCTGCCTAATGGCGTTTCATACAACTCATATCTCATTGTGGATGAAAAGGTTGCGCTCATCGACCCAGTGGAGTCGGGTTTCATGGCGCAGTATCTGTTCCAGATAAAACGGATTCTTGGCGACCGTAAGGTTGACTATCTCATAGTGAACCACGACGAGCCTGACCACAGCGGCTCGGTGGGCACTGTTTTGAGGGAATGGCCTGAGGTGACAGTTGTTGGCAATGCCAAGACGTTTGCTCCTTTGGAGAATTTCTATGGCGAGATTAAAAACAAGAAGATTGTGGCTGAAGGCGAGACCTTGAGTCTTGGTAATCATACACTTCAGTTTTTCATGGTACCGATGTGCCACTGGCCTGAGTCGATGGTGACATACGAGCAAAACTCGAAAATCATCTTCTCGAACGATGCTTTCGGAGGCTTTGGCGCCTTGAACGGCGGCATCTTCGACGACGAGGTGAATCTCGCCTTCTATGAAGACGACATGCGCCGTTATTATGCGAACATAGTGGGCAAAGTGGCTATGATGGCTCTGAAAGCCATACAGAAAGCCGGCACTCTCGACATCAAGATGATTGCGCCGTCGCATGGCTTGATTTGGAGAAGCAACCTGCAGTGGGTGCTCGACAGATACACCGCTTGGAGCAAGCATGAGAGCAGGGAAGGCGTGGTCATCGTTTATGGCTCGATGTATGGCAACACCGGCAGGATGGCGGATATCATCGCACGCGGCGTGGCCGACGCAGGGGTGAAAGAGATAAAGGTTTATGATGTGTCGAAGACAGAAGAGTCGTTCATTTTCAGTGATATATGGCAGTACAAAGGCGTGGTTTTGGGTGCCTGCTCACACTACGGCAGCATCTTCCCCGGTATGGTGGGACTGCTGCATGAGATTGCCGAATACAAGCCACAAAACAAGGTGTTCGGACTGTTTGGCGGTGCCTCGTGGAGCGGCGGAGGACTCAAGACATTGAAAGAGAACGCCGAAGCGTGCAAATGGAACATCGTGGGAGAGCCTGTAGAGGTGAAAGGGGCTCCGATTCGTGAAGAAGACATCGAGAGGTTGTATAATCTGGGAAAGGAGATAGGGAAAGCGATAGTTTAAAAGTTTAAAAGTTTAAAAGTTTAATAGATTAAAAGTTTAATAGATTAGAGATTATGATAGAATTAACGAAGTTACCTTATGGGATGGAGGCGTTGGAGCCGCATATCTCGAAGACGACGTTGGAGTTTCACTATGGCAAGCATCATGCGGGCTATGTGAACAACCTCAACAAGCTCATCGCTGGCACGCCTTTTGAGGGCAAGAGCCTCGAAGAGATTATCATGAACGCTAACGGCGGCATTTTCAATAACGCGGCGCAGGTGTGGAACCACACGTTTTACTGGAACTGCATGACGCCGAATCCCGTCAAGGACAAGCCGAAAGGCAAGCTGATGGAGGCCATCATCCGCGACTTCGGCAGCTTCGATGAGTTCAAGACGAAGTTTATCGACAAATGTGTGACCTTGTTCGGCTCCGGCTGGACGTGGCTCGTCGCCGACAAGGACGGCAAGCTCTCGATAGTGCAGACCGGCAACGCGCAGAACCCGCTGACTGAAGGCTTGAAGCCCTTGTTGGTGTGCGATGTGTGGGAGCATGCATATTATTTAGATTACCAGAATTTACGTGCCAATTACGTGAACGAGTTCTGGGCAATAATTAATTGGGAATCTATTGAAAAAAGCTATTAGCCATCAGCCATCAGTTTTGAACGTCCAATTCTAATGGCTAATGTCTATCGGCTTTCGATGGTTTCGAGCTCTTGATAGTAAATCTGCGGGATTTCCTCTTTATAGTCTTTGCTATAAAAATAAGCAGGTTTGAGCAGTTTTCCGAACACGAAATCCTGGATGAGTACGAATTCGTTGCCTTCGCTGAGGAGGGCGTATTTATGGTCGGGGTCTTTCAGCATCTCCTCGAATTTTTCGAGGTCATCGTCGGAGAAGTCGTATAAGTCAGAGTTGGTAATCAGTCGGAATGTGGTTACGCTGCGTGTCTTGCCGTCTTTCGTTGCAAGTGTCAGTCGTTCCTTGAAAGGCGAGTTGATGATAGAGTCGCGGCGGGCAGGCTCGATGTCGTTAAGGAACGCCTCAAAACGCACGTCTTTGAACGAGGTCATGAGGTTGAGAACCCTCAAGGTGTCGAAATCGAGAGGTGTCCCGTCGAGATGGCTCATCGCATACTGGTAGCGACCGTTCTCATTGATGATGAACCCGTTATCAGGGTCTTCGTTGATTTCTAACTTCACTGACGCGATGTTATCCATCTTCTCGTTGAAGATGAGATGGTCGCGCCAATCGATGGGGTTGGCCGAGAAACGAGAGCTTATGAAACCTCTAAAGCCGTGAAGATGAACGATATACACCTTATCTCCTCCTTCTTTGAGGATATAAGTCCCGTTGTTGTCTTGTGTCACGTCGCCGATATAAAACACCTTGGTGCGTTTCTCGTGGTAGAACATCTTGATTTTGTTGAAAAGATTGATTCTCGGGACCATCTGATACACCTCTACTTTGGTGTTTGTCGATGACATCCTCGTCACGATATTGTCGGTTTTCTTGACTGACACAGGCATTTTGATACGCATGCGGTTGAGGGTGTAGAGCATCTCGTTGACCAAGTTTTGGTTAGCGCGGAACTCGTTATTGACAATCCATTCCGTGCCGTTGCGTTGCAGCACCACCCGGTTACCGCTTTTGTCGGCGAAGAAGAGCTTCGTGATGTTGGCGGTGTCATAGACGGTGAAGTCGGACGCCTCGCTGCGCAAGGAGCTGAGATAACGGTTGTTTCCGATAAGTATTCCGGCGATTACTAACAAAATCGCAATTATTACTATAGAGATAATGTTTTTATTTTTCATAGTTGTTCAGTTGTTCAGTTGTTCAGTTGTCCAGTTAACTGACTAACTGGAAGTGTATTTCTTTTTTCTTAATATTGCCAATATTAGTCCGAAAACTATCATGATGGCGCTTGGAAGCACCACATTGATGATTTGCCATGTCGTTTGAGAGCTGTTAACTTTGTTCACGTCGAGGAGACGAATCTTGAGTTCGCGTGAGCGTATGCTGATAAGTCCTTCACCATCAAGGAGATACGAGATGGCGTTTTCGATAAACTGTTTGTTTCCATACGTGATGTTCGTATATTGGTCGTAGCCCAACGGCAATGGTGAGCCGATACGTTTGTTGTTTTTCTTGGCATAGTCGAGTTGTGCGAGCTGGTTGCGGATAATATCGCCGTCGGCTATGACAATCATAGAGTTACGTAGGCTTTCTGTCTTAAATCCTATTTCAGGGGCGTCGGTCATGGAGGCAGGCATGCGGTTTTCAAACAGCGAATGGAACGTGCCGTTGAGCAGGAAGGCTGTCGTCATGCCTTTTTGCGGGAACATCTGTGCGTTTGGGCGTTGGTTCAGTATTTCCAACGAGATATATACAGGTGCGCTCGACACCTTGGTGTAGTCGGACGTCTTGAGCAGCGGTATCTTCTGTATCTCGGGAGCGGAAGTCGTTGGTTCCAAAGAGCTTATGAAATCGGCCTTCACTGCCTCTATATTTCTCACTATAGGATGTTGCGATGCCTGGCTCAGGAGCGGGAAGTAATACCACGGCAGCAGCATGCTTTGCAGGCTTACGCCCTCGCCGGTGACGAGTCCTATCTGGGCGCAGGGGTACGACAGCAGCAGGTTGCGGTTGAGCTTGAGTCCGTATTTGAACAGCTGGTCGTCGAGGTTGAGGTTGAGGGCGAGACCCATCGTCGATTCGGTGCTTTGCAGGCTGTCCATGGAGGCACTGACGGCATCGAGGAGCCACATCACCTTGCCGCCGTACATGATATATTGGTCGATGATGAACTTGTCTTTTTCAGAAAACGGCTCGGTGGGCTTGGCTATGACGACGGCGTCGAAAGCCGGCCTGATGACGATGGTGCTGTCACGGTCGAAGTCTCTCTGCATCAAGGCGTTAAGCTGCCCGTTGAGCGTGGTGCGCTTGATGACATATTTTTTCGCGAGGCTGTTGGCGACGTCATAGACCTCAAGGTCGGAAAGCTCGCCATGACCATCGACGAAAGCGATGGTTTTTTTGTTGGTCGTGGTGATGTCTTTTATCGCGCTGATGAGTTTATATTCAAGGTCTTGCGCCGAGTTGTTAAGCACCGTCTCCTGGCTTTGTCCCGATTCGCCGGAGAGGATGTCGATAGCCATCTCCTGTTCACGGTAACTCATGATGATGCCGGGCCAAATCATGATTTGCTGCACGCCGCTGTTAGTCTGCACCGTCTCGGTGTAATAATTAAGGCCGCTCTGCCATAAGATTTTATACGTTTCCTGACGCTCGGCTTGGTCGTTGCTCTCCGAAGGGTTAATAAATTCATAATCAATGAATTTGGAGTAGGCACGGAACTCGTCGAGCATCTCTTTCGTCTCTTTGCGGAGTTTTTTGAAGCCTGCCGGAAACTCGCCTTCGAGATAGACGCGGAAATACACGTAGTCGTCAAGGTTTTTCAGTATCTCCTTCGAGGTGTCGGAAAGAGTGTATCGTTTCTCGGAGGTGAGGTCGAAACGGGTATAGAAGAAAGAGCCGATGATATTGACTAACACGATGATTATCAGTGTTACGACAAGAGATATTATCTCGTTGCGCTTAGTGTTTTTTCTCTTGTTATCCATAATACCTCCTACCATTTTCTGCTCGACAAAGTGAGTTTTGTCAGGCTCAAGAACAACACAATCACGCTAAGGAAATATATCAGGTCGCGGGTGTCGATGACGCCGCGGCTCATGGAGCTATAGTGTGCCGCCATGCCGAGTTGTTGGATAAACAAGTCGATTTTCCCGAAGAGGGACAGGGAGTATATGAACTCGAAACCGATGTATAAGAACCCGCAGAGGAACACCGAGAATATGAACGCAAGTATCTGATTATTAGTGATGGAGCTACAGAATATGCCTATGCTCACGAATGCTGCGCTGAGGAAGAACAGGCCTATGTAAGAGCCCCAGATGCCTCCGTGGTCGATGTTGCCGACGGGCATGGCGAGGCGTGACACAGAGATGTAATATATCAGGGTGGGGATGAGGGCGAGCAGCACCAAAACCACGCCGGCGAGATATTTGGCTCCCACTATCTGCCAGTCGGACAGAGGCTTGGTGAGCAGCATCTCTATGGTGCCGGTGCGTCGTTCTTCGGCGAAGCAGCGCATGGTGACGGCAGGCACGAGAAACAGAAACACCCAGGGGGCGAGGATGAACAGGCTGTCGAGGCTCGCATATCCATACGAGATGATGTTGAAATCGCTGCGAAACACCCACAGAAACAGTCCGGTGATGAGCAGGAACACTATCACCACCATGATGCCTATGAGTGAGCTGAGGAAGTTGTTTATCTCTTTTTTGAATAATGCGTACATGATGAAAAATGTTTATGCTCCTTCAAAAGTCACGGCGCTGTCGATGCGGTAGTCTTTCAACCTCTCGCGTCCTTTGAGGTCGGGAAGCTCGATGAAGACACACAATCCCGCGACTATGCCGCCGAGTTTCTCCACGAGTCTTATCATCGCCTCGGCGGTGCCTCCAGTGGCGATGAGGTCATCGACGATGAGCACCCTCGCACCGGGCTTGAAGCTGTCGGTGTGCATCTCCACCTCGGCGCTGCCGTATTCTAAGTCGTAGCTTTCAGACACCGTCTCGTATGGCAGCTTGCCTTTCTTACGAATCAGGACGAGAGGCTTGTGCTCACGGTAAGCCATGGGCGCGCCGAAGACGAAGCCGCGCGACTCAGCACCTGCAATGACATCATAATCAAGGTCTTGCACTAATTTGCACATGGTGTCGATGGCAAGTTGATAACCGTCGGCATCGCCGGTGACAGTGGTGATGTCGCGAAACATTATCCCTTTGTGCGGAAAATCCGGGATAGTGCGGACATAATCTTTGATACTTTTCATGCTTCTCTTATTTTTCATGCAAAAATACTAAAAATTGGTGTGGCGTAAGAATATTTTTTTATAAATTTGCAATGATAATAAAAGAGCGGTGGAAAATGTGTGAAAAACGTCATGTTTTATTGTTGTTTTGCCTGATTTCGGCTCTTGTCGTCAATGCGCAGGATGTTGGAAAACACAGCCTTTCGGCGGATGTCAGAGCTATGGGTGTGACTGGTTACAGCAACACCTACAGATGGCACGGCGGCACCGATGTGCAGGGCAATTTACGCATCGACAACACCGCCGTCACGTTGAATCTTGAGGCTTTGACAGCGCAGACGTTCTCCTTAGGGCTGACGGTGAGGCCTTGTTTCGAGCTGCGCCGCGGGGTCGTCTTTGCGGAAGGCACGCTGCATTCGAGGATCTTCAGCAAGTACAAGACCTACGAGTTCGTGTATGCCGGCAGCGTGGGCTTCATGATGCGGCATTTCTCGGTGCAGGCCGGCTTGTTCTCAAGGACTATCGACGCCATAGGCAGAGACTGGCACTCATGGGAAAACTATATCACTGAGCCGTTCAACCTGTTATATAAGGTGCGCCTCAGCTTGAAAGGCTTCGACCATCCGTGGGATGTTTACGCCGTGGCGGGCAATTTCACTGACTTTGAGTACGAGCGCATGTGGGAGCCTGTCTTCTCGCTCGGCGGAAGACGGGACTTCAAAGACAGATGGAGCGTCATGGCGGAAGGGACGCTGAAACCCGCCGGGATGTTTCATGGCGATGTGAGGTTTTATGGGGCAGTGCTGAGAGTCGGGGTGATTTTTAAGATAACGGATAATTGAGTTTAGAGTTGAGAGTTGAGAGTTTAGAGTCAGATTTTTAGTTGAGAGTATGGTTGTCATTTCGACCGGAGCGAAGCGGAGTGGAGAAATCTTTTTAGTTTAGAGTTTAGAGTTTAGAGTTGAGAGTTTAGAGTCAGTTTTTTAGTTTAGAGTAAAGAGTGGGGATGGATATTTTGAAAGATTTTGAGCTGAAGACGACAAAAAAGAAAAAGAAAATGAAAAATAATACAAAATATGATAGTTGGAGATTTCTCCGCGCCCTGCGGTCGGTCGAAATGACGGCGGTGGTGCTTTTGTTGTTACTGACATCATGCGGGAAATACGACTTTCTCGGGATGCTGATGTCGTTTGACGAGACACCCGACGAGCGTTTCGCTCAGTCGATGGAATACAACGACATGAATGGCTACGACAAGATTACCGATGTCCCCGACGAGTACCGCGTTTACGCCATGACAGACGTGCATATCGACAACACCACCCATAATCTCGATAAGTTTGTCGCTGGTTATCTTGATGATACGGAGGCTGCGCCCTTTGCGTTGTGTCTCGGTGACTTGACAAACGGAAAGGATAAGTTCGATGTCTTTTTGGAACATGTGCAGCCTGTCGCCGATGCCGGACGCAAGATTTATTACACGGCCGGCAACCACGACCTTTATTTCAACCAATGGCCTGATTTTGTCAAAAGATTTCATACCTCGACGTATTGGTTTGAGGTTCAGACGGTTAGCGGATTCAAGGATTTGTATATCGCTCTTGAGTCGGGAAGCGGCACTCTGGGTGTTGACCAAAGGGAATGGCTTGAGGACGTGCTGAAGGCGAAGAAAAACGAGGGATACAGGCATATCATAGTGTTCACACACACACATTTCTTCAAAAAAGACGGCTCGCAAGGTCATACCAGCAATTTCAATATGGAAGAGACCTACGACTTGGCGGATTTGTTCGACAGATATGACGTCTCGATGGTGTTGCAGGGACACTCGCATCATCGCGACATGACGGTTTTCAAAGACGTTGTGTATCTGCGTCTTGATGCCCTGAAAGACGCTGCGAAACAGGCGTTTTACACAATATTGACAGTAGGAGAGGGGTTTAGAGTGGAGAGTGTAGAGTGTAGAGTTGAGAGTTTAGAGTTGAAAAATAGAAATTAACACATTAAATAGTATTGTTATGAAATCGAATGGAAATTATGACTGGAAGTTCTCGACGGTGGGCGGTGTCACGAGGGTGAACATCGAGTCGGGACAAGACATTATGCATTTGGACGAGCTTGACAGGAAGCTCTGGACGGCATTGAGTTGCCCGTTGGTAAATCTTGAGATTGAGGAGCGTACGTTGAAGATGCTCGACACCAATGGCGACGGCAAGATTCATGTTGAAGAGGTGGTGGCGGCATCGAAATGGCTCACATCCATCATCAACGACCCGGATTTGTTGCTAAAACGCGAGAGTTTCATCCCGTTCTCGGCATTCAACGTAGAGAACGAGGAAGGCAGACATCTGCTTGAGACCTCGAAGCAAATCATTGAGAATCTTGGACTTGAGAAAGACAACATCTCTGTCGCCGATGTCTCTGACAGCCTTGCCATCTTCGCTAAGACGAAGTTCAACGGCGACGGTGTCATCACTGAAAACTCCGCTGACGACGAGGCTTTGAAGGCTCTCATCAAGACTGTCATCGGCTGCATGGGCGGCGTCGCCGACCGCAGCGGCGAACAAGGCATCGACACGGATAAGATAGAGGCGTTCTACGCCGCTCTTGCCGACTTCAAGGCATGGAAAGAAGCCGGCGACGCCGACAAAGCCAACATCTTCCCGTACGGCGACGACACCGCGGCGGCACTCGCGGCAGTGATGGCGGTGAAAGACAAGGTTGAAGACTTCTTCATGCGCTGCAAACTCGCCTCGTTCAACACCGACAGCGCGGCGGTTCTCGACGTGTCGTCAGCGAAGATCGGCGAGATAAGCGGAAACAACCTCGCGGCAAGCACCAACGAGATAGCGACATATCCGTTGGCGCGTGTCAACGCCGAACACAGGCTGCCGTTAGGCAACGAGGTCAACCCGGCATGGGCCGGAGCGATAGCGTGTCTTAAGAAACTCGTCATCGACAAAGAATACAAAAACGCCGAGTATCTCACTGAGGATCAATGGTTTGGCATCGTGGCCAAGTTCAACGCCTACAACGCCTGGATGGGTGCCAAGGCCGGTGCCGCCGTTGAAGGCTTGGGTTATGCCGCCGTCGTGAAAACCTTGGAAGAGAACAAGAAAGAGGCTTTGCTCGACCTCGTGGCGCAGGACAAGGCTCTTGAGTCGAAGTCGAACGACATCGACAGCGTTGACAAGCTGCTGCACTTATACAAGGACTTTTACACCTTGCTTACCAACTTCGTCACGTTCTCCGATTTCTATTCACGCGACAAGAAGGCCATCTTCCAGGCCGGCACCTTGTACATCGACGAGCGCGCCTGCGACCTCTGTCTCAGGGTGACCGACATGGGGACGCAAGGCACTATGGCTCCGTTGAGCAACATGTACATACTCTATTGTGACTGCACCTGCAAGAGCAAGCCCGGCACCATGACCATAGCCGCTGTCGTCACCGATGGCGACGTAGGTTCCATTATGGTGGGCAAGAACGGCGTGTTCTACGACAGAGACGGTCTGGGCTGGAACGCCGTGGTGACGAAGATTGTGGAGAACCCCATCAGCATCCGTCAGGCATTCTGGTCGCCATACCGTAAGATGGCAAAGTCGGTGGAAGACATGATAAACAAACGCGCCGCCGAGAAAGACGCCAAGGTGATGTCGGAAGCCACCGCCAAGATAGAGAATGCCAATGTGCCTGCCGATGGTGCGAAACCCGAGATAAAGCCGCCGTTCGACATCGCCAAGTTCGCCGGCATCTTCGCCGCCTTGGGCATGGCAGTAGGCTTGATAGGCACGGCACTCGCCGGGTTCTTCGCCGCCTTCACGGCGTGGTGGCACTGGATAGTGCTGTTCGCCGCCTTGATATTGATTATCTCAGGACCGAGCATGATTATGGCATGGCTGAAGCTGCGCAAACGCAACCTCACGCCGATTTTGAACGCCAACGGCTGGGCTCTTAACGCGAGGGTGCTTGTCAACGTCAAGTTCGGCGCCACACTGACGAGCATAGCAAAATATCCCATCGTGAAGATGAAAGACCCGTTCACCATGAAGACGCCGGTGTGGAAGAAGCTCTTGAGATGGTTCATAACAGTGGTTGTCGTTCTCGGTTTGATTTATCTCATATGGCCCGGATGGTCGATGAAAGCCGTGAATTGGCTGATGTTTTGGAGATAAAGGATTATGACAAGACGTATCTTTCTTGCTGGTGGCTGCTTCTGGGGTGCCGAGCATTATTTTAAGATGATTGAGGGCGTAGCCGGCACTGAAGTCGGCTATGCCAACAGCATCAAGGAGAACCCGACGTATCAGGAGGTGTGCAGTGGAGCGACGTTGGCTGCCGAGACCGTCATGGTGGAGTACGACCCCTCGAAAATCAGTCTCGAGTTCCTGCTCGACATGTATTTCCATGCCATCGACCCGACAAGTGTCAACCGGCAAGGTCATGACGTGGGACTTCAATACCGCACAGGTATTTATTATACGGATGTCGTTGATTTGGAGACGATTAACAAGGTTATGGCGGAGCAGCAAGCAAAGATTGAAGGCAAAATCGTCGTCGAGGTGATGCCGCTGAAGAATTTCTACACCGCCGAGGATTACCATCAGGATTATTTGGAGAAAAACCCCGACGGATATTGTCATCTGCCGTTGGAGCTGTTTGAGTTTGCGAAAAATACTTCACGTAAATCGAAAAATTAATCACTATGAAAAAATATTTCACATTGGTTTTTGCCCTGTCTCTGCCGATTTTCATGATGGCGCAGGCTAACGATTACACTAAATATGTCAACCCTTTCATCGGGACGCAGACCGACGAGACGGGTGCCCTCAGCGGGAGCACTTTCCCTGGCGCCACGATGCCGCAGGGCATGGTGCAACTCAGCCCCGAAACGGAACAGATGGTGACGTGGGACCCCTGCTCGGGTTATGACTATAACAAAGACGTCATATACGGCTTCACGCATACCCATCTCAGCGGCACAGGATGCACCGACCTCATCGACGTGAGCCTCATGCCCCTGTGCGGAGAGGTGACACCCGAACAGCTTTCAAAAGCCGACTTCGGTCAGCATTACAGCCATGAAAACGAGTCGGCACGTCCGGGATATTATCAGGTGTTGCTGCAGGAAAGTGGCGTAAATGTTGAGGTTTCCGCCACCGTCAGGACTGGAATCACCAAATATACCTTCCCGAAGGGGAAGCCGCAAACGGTTGTTTTAGATTTAGACAGAGGCACCTATCGTGGCGACGCTTATTATTCGGGACGACGCACATACGACATCATACAGGCGCAGATTCGCATCGTCGATGACCATACCATCGAGGGCTACCGTGTCATCACGGGATGGGCGAAGATGCGGAAGGTGTATTTCAGAGCCGAGTTCTCAAAGCCTATCGCCAAGCATCTTCTGATGAACGGCAGTCTCAACGTAGGCAATAGCGATGTGGTGAACGGCAGGACACTTCGAGCCGCTTTAAGTTTTGATGATATTGATAATCAAGAACTTATAGTAAAAGTTGCCATCTCGCCCGTCGATAACGAAGGTGCACGCAAGAACATGCTCGCCGAGGCTCAAAGCTGGAATTTCGATGAATATGTGAAAAACGCGCACGACATCTGGCAAAAGGAGCTGAGCCGCATCGACATCGAGGGTAGCGACGAGCAGAAAGCCATCTTCTACACTGGTCTGTACCATGTTTTGATGCAGCCCAACACCATGAGCGACGTCGATGGGCGATATATGGACACTAATTTTGAGATAAAGCAGATGCCTGAAGGTCAGACTTACCACAGCACCTTCAGCCTGTGGGACACTTTCCGCGCCGCGCATCCGCTCTACACCTTGATAGCGCCCGACATCGCGGCGCAGTTTGTGCGCGACATGATTCTGCATCATCAAACTTACGGCTACCTGCCGATATGGGATCTATGGGGACAGGACAACTACTGCATGATTGGCAACCACGCCATACCGGTGCTCGCCGACGCCATCATGGCTGAGATTCCAGGTATCAACGTGGAGGAGGCATATCAGGCGATGGTGGAGAGCAGCACCCGAAGCCATTACAACTCGCCTTTCGAGATTTGGGAGAGGTATGGCTATATGCCGCAAACGCTTCAGGATGAGAGTGTCAGCATCACCATGGAGCAGGCTTTTGACGACGCCTGCGTGGCGTTAGTTGCCCAAAAATTAGGAAAGGATGAAGACTACGAGCGTTTTTATCGTCGCTCGATGTTTTATAAGAATCTCTTTGACTCGGAGACGGGCTTTTTCCGTCCGAAGGACGAGAACGGCGAATGGATGGAGGAATTCGACCCGCTTTCATACGAGCAGCCTTGCTTCGTGGAAGGCAACGCCTGGCAGTATATGTGGTTTGTACCTCAAGACCCGCAAGGTTTGATAAAACTTTTCGGAGGTAAGAAAGGCTTTATCAAAAAACTCGACGAGAACTTCAGTCTGACCGCCACTTCGGGTGAGGTGAACGGCAACGCGAGCGGTTTCATCGGGCAGTATGCGCACGGCAACGAGCCGAGTCATCACACGGTTTATATGTATAACTTTGCTGGAAAACCTGAGCGCACGCAGGAGCTGGTGGAGCAGGTGAGGAGCGAGTTTTACCGTGCCACGCCATGCGGCTATGCCGGCAACGACGACTGCGGACAGATGTCGGCATGGTATATCTTCTCGAGCCTCGGGTTCTACCCGTTCCACGCCGGCTCAGCCGAATATGTCATAGGGACACCTTTGTTCAAAAAGGCGGTTTTACATCTCGAAAACGGCACCAGTTTTGTGATTTTGGCACCGAACAAAACAGCGGAAAAGATTCATGTGAAGAAAGTGAAGCTCAACGGTAAGGTGATAAAAGACTACATCATCACCCACAAGGAAATAATGGAAGGGGGAACGCTGGAGTTCATTTTCTAACCACTGCTTTAATCGGGTTTAAAAGTCTGTCGAGGACAGTTAGGTCATCGGTTATGATTTCAACGGATTGTTCAAACAATAAGCATATCTGTTGAAGTTCTGCGAGTTGTCGGGGGCTTGGATGTAGTTGTCGGGCGAGAGGAAGGTTGACATGTAGGGGTCATAGACACGTCCGTTCATGTTAATCAGTCCGCGGTATTTTATAACGTAACTCATTGTGCCGTTGTTGTTTGAATCCAGTGCAAAGATAATAATTATTTTCGCAAAGATAATAATTATTGTCGATTGTCGCCCCCAAAAATGTATAAAAAAAGAAACGTTTATTGAAACGTCTCTTTTATCTTGCGGTACTAACAGCTAACAGCTAATGGCTAATGGCTAATAGCCTTCACCTGCACACCACCTCAAGCCTGCTCTCAATCGTGTAGTCGTAGTCGTCGTCATAAATCGTGGCGACAGCGTCATGCGAGTTTTCATATTTCCTGGTCTCACCTCGGCGGATGGTGTCGTTGAAGGCCTTGTAGTCGGGCGCAAAGTCGTTTCCCACCTCGAAAGTCACGCTGTCGGCTGTCACCTCGACGATGTTGAAGGTGCGTTTCATGTTGAAGCTTGTGTCTTTGCTGATGAGCGCGGCGTCTTCGTAGCATATTGTGCCTTTTTGGGCAATCAGCATGAAGGTGCCGGTGTAGTTGTAATCGAAGCCGCTGTGATGCTCGGTGATGAGCAGCATCGGGGTGTTGAGCGACGGGTCGCTCTTGATGCTGTCGAGGTCGAGACGGTCGTTGTGCCAGTCGCCTTCAAACTTCAGTCCGTTGGCGAAGGTATAGACTCCGTGACCGTTTTTGCCGTGGTCAAACTCGCCTTCGAAGACGTCGCCGTTGGCATATTCGCACACAGCATGACCTTTCAACAGGTTATTTTCAAACTCGCCTTCATAGTAATTCTTCCCGTTTCTGAAGCTGCCGTCGAAGTTATCTTCGATAAGTATTCCGTGTCCGTGTCGTTTGCCTTCGCGGAAGCCGCCTTTGTAAGTGGTGCTGACAGTGCTCAGGTGAAGACCCTCTTCCTTGCTGCTATAAGATATGCCGAAGCCGTGCTCCTTGTCATTGAGCCATTCGCCTTTGTAGTCGTCGATATATTTGCGCGCCCCTTTGCTTGACTGATGGTAATGTCCTCTGCCACAGCGCTTCCCGTTCTGCCACTCTCCGTCGTATTCGCCGTTGTATCCGTTCAGTTTGTAGTCCATGTGACCTATGCCGTGCGGCTGTCCTTCGGCGTTCACGTCGCCTTTATACACGTCGCCGTTGTCGAACGTTATCTCTTTTGGGTCGGACGGCTCGCCAACGTATTCGTATTGGTGTTCCTCAAGGAGATTCTTGCACATCTCATCGCCTTTTTCCGCTCCTTGCCGCCAGATGTCGAAAGCCTCCAAATAGCTTGGCGAGGCGTCGGGGGTGTCGTAGCCGTCGAAAAAGAACTTGCCGATATAGGCGAGAGCGTTATTGTCGCCGTTGTTCGCTGCATTGTTGAAATGTTTCAGCGCGTCGATAGCCTTCGGGAAGTCGTAATAGCTTATCGACTCGTAGATAATTTTGCCCATCAGCGTCTCCGCGATGGCGTAATAATCCTTCAAATCCTCAGGCTTGCCAGCTTCATCATACCATTTGCACGCTTTTTCGAGCCATTCTTTGGCTATTTCGTCTTCGCCTTCTTCGTCATAATAATAGCCTGCCAAGGCGACGGCGGCGGTGACGTCTTTTCCTTCTGCGGCCTTTTTGAAGCATTCCACCGCTTTTTCGATGTCTTCTTCATAAAGACGGATGCCTTCATCTCTGTATTCTTCTGTTGTCATATCTTTATATTTTTAAAATCCTGTCATTTTCTTTCTCTGATGCTTACCGCAAAGCCTCCGCACGGTGCCATCCGCATCTTCAGAACCGTCTTTGATGTCACTTTTTTCTTGGTGATGGTGTATGCCTGCGGGTTGTAACTGTCGCCTGGCATACCGCTGGCGTCGTTCGCGTCGGAATATATGATTGCCTCATATTTCACACCTGGTTTCAGAAAATCCAGTTTCACCTTGAATTCACGTGGGTTTTCATCGGTGATGCCTCCGACATACCACACATCTTTAGGAGTTTGGAGTTTAGAGTTGAGAGTTGAGAGTTGAGAGTCAGTTGAGAGTTGATAGTTGTCAGTTAACAGTTGAATGGTGTCCGGAATAGCATACACATAACGTGTGGCATTGGAAATCACGCCTTTTTTGCCGTCGGGCAATTCACCGACGCCATCGGCGGCCTTGTTCAATGATGAAATCTTCGGTTTGCGTGCCGTGACGATATAATCGCCAGGCTCAGCCATCAGATACAGCGTGGTGTCCCAATCGACGGCGACGTCTTTGATGAACTGGAACGCGTCCATGAACGGCTCGTAGTGTTCAGGGAAGTCGGCGGCCATCTGAAGAGGCGAATAAAACGTCACGTAAAGTCCGAGTTGGTTGCAGATGGTGTGGCGCATGAGGTCGCCTTTGTTCCACGGTGCGTTTTTCTCCATGTCGGTCTCGAAGATACCCGGCGTGTAGTCCATCGGGCCGCCTTGTAGTCGTGTGAAAGGCAGTATGGTGGTGTGTCCGGGCTTGATACGGCCTCTGAACTCGGTTCCCATGGCACTCTCGTTGCCAATCATGTTGGGCCATGTGCGGCACAGACCCGTCGGGCGCACCGCCTCGTGTGCGTTGACCATGATATGATGTTTCGCCGCCTCCGTGACGCAGTAATGATAGTGGTTGATGAGCGGCTGGCTGTAGTGACCCTCGCCATGAGGCAGTATCTTGCCCACGTAGCCGCTCTTCACGGCATCGTAGCCGTATTGGTTCATCAGGTTGTAGGCCTTCTCAAGCCAACGCTCGTAATTGATTGTCGATGAGGAGCTTTCATGGTGCATGATGAGCCTGATGCCTTTCTCGTGGGCGTATTTGTTGAGTGCCGGAAGGTCGAAGTCGGGATAAGGGGTGAGGAAATCGAAGACGAAGTCCTTTTCCTTGCCGTACCAGTCTTCCCATCCTATGTTCCATCCCTCGATGAGCAGGGCGTCAAAGCCGTTTTCTGACGCGAAGTCGATGTAACGGCGCACGTTGTCGTTGTTGGCACCGTGTCTTCCATGTGGCTTTGCCTTGGTGTAGTCGGTCTCGCCGAGTCTCACCGACGGGAAGTCATTGGTGTAGCCCCATGTGCTGTGGTCGGAAATCATCTCCCACCAGACGCCCATGTATTTCACGGGATGGATCCAGCTGACATCGTCGATTTTACAAGGCTCGTTGAGGTTTAAGATGAGGCGTGACGCCAACACGTCGGTGGCTTTTTCGCATACCATGACGGTGCGCCAGGGTGAGGTGCAAGGGGTCTGCAGACGCCCTTTGTAGCCGGTGGCGTCGGGACAGAGATGTGTTCTGAATGTTAGTTTAGAGTTGGCAGTTGGTATTGTATCTATTAATTCCAGATTCATTGTAGGAAAGTCAAGGGTTGCCGCCTCGTGGATGTTGAGATACAAACCTTCGTCGGTCTTCATCTGGAGGGCGGTCTGCACCCCGGTGGGCGAGAAGCTCTTCCACGGCCATCCGTTGCCGGTGTGCGCCGCGTCGTAGAGCCCGCGTATCTCCGACAGCCTCGACTTGGTGTAGTTGTATTCCTGAGTGTCGTAGTCGCCCGGAATCCACCACGCGGTATGGTCGCCCGTCATCACAAACTCTGTCAGCTCCTCTGTTATCCAGAAATAGACGAGGGCGTTATCCATCGGGAACTCATAACGGAAGCCCAAGCCGTCGTCGTAAAGCCTGAAACGTATCTGCATGACGGTGGGTCTTTTATGAGTGGAGCCGTCCATGCTTTCCACGCTGCCGACAGGCTGTTCGAGGGTCACCAACATCTCGTTGTAATGGTTGCGGATATGCGCTTCCTCGCCCCACACAGGCTCCCACACCTCGTCGAAAGAGCTTCGCTCGACGTTTTTAAAGACGAAGGCATGAGCGAGGTCGTCGCGCCATTCTAATGTGAATCCCATCTTCGAGGGCAGCACCACAGGCTTGCCGTCGCGGTAAAGCGAATAATACGGCACACTGTCATTCATTTCAAAATCAAGCTTAAGATGTCCGTCGGGACTGGTAACCGTTTCTTGCGACAACACCGTCTGCCACACGGCAAACAGCATCATAATCGTGACAAAAAAATTTTTTCTCATAGGAGTGTCATTTTATATGCAAAAGTAATAAAAAATCGGAAAATCAAATAAAATGTGTGAAAATATTATGTCTTTTGGTCATTTTTACTTTTGGTATTGCTCCCAAATCTGTCAACCAATTTCAGGGAAAGTCAATGATGCACCCTCGTGAGGAAGACAGGAAAACCAATGCAAAGGATGTAAAGCCGCGACATCAAAGCCCTATGCCATTGATTGACAGATTGATATTCTCAAACGACACATTCCAATCCGCATCGTCATCGACCATGATGTCGGGCAAGAGCTTCCATGTGAATCTGAATGTTTTCATTCCTTTTGTCTGAATCCAATGCTTGATTGGTTTTCTGTGCGCTTCGGGTAATCGCGTTCCAAATAGGGGAACAGCTTACCATAATCCTCCATGACGTTACCAATGGCGTTATAGGCTCGTCCGAACTCGTTCATAAAATCCTTCGAGTTGCCGAAATTCTCGTGTTAATGATTATCTCGGCGTTCTGTCATCATAATAATCGTATCTTGGCGCATGGTTGGAATTATTCACACAAGATCTAATGTCCAACACCATTGTGCCAAGGAAGAATAGTAGAAGGATTGGAACAACAAGCCAATCATGGCCTTTTTCTCTCGCTTTATCACTACCGACATAAAAAATCAGTACCAGCAATGCAATTAAGATAATTAATACTACCATTGTCTTTAATCTTTATTGTTCAACTTCCGTTACCTTATTATCAATCTCGATTCTCTCGCTGTATTTCATCCTTCTGCGGATAGCGACGAGAATCATGGGCCAAGCTATGTTTTTTAGTTTCTTCTTCTTTGTTGTTTTTCTTGCGGTTGGCCAAACAGACAAGGGTAATTCCTAATCCCAGCCAAAACAGCGGTCCGAATGCGCTATTGCCACCTGCAATAGATCCAATCAGTGACAAAGCACCGATGATTATGGAAATCCATCCAAAAGTTTTCATGATTTATTCCTCCTCTTTTTTAGGTTCAACATTTTCGATTTTCTTTGAGCACAGCACCGCTATCAAGCCAATGACGACATTGAAGAGAGAGATGACAAATGCCAGCCCAAAACCGATTTTTCGTTTGCTGCCCATGTAGCCCACACCGAGAGCAAGGCTGAGGGCGATTACCAATAAAATCATTTGTTCCATTGTGTGTTGTTTTAATGTGTTATATCTTTTAATGACATTTCGTAGCCAAAGGTGAGATATTTTTTGCCCTAATTGCAAACTGCTTAAATGCCAGACTTGTCTTGTCCGATTCTTCCAGCATCGTCTTGAAGTCATCGTCAGGAACTGTCGTATCATTGAAGGCTGAAATCAATGGGTTTTCTTCATCTTCCTCGTCCTGTTCTACGACAAGTTCTTCCTTTACTACCTCTCTCCGAAACATGATATATGCTGGAATGTACTCGGGACACAATTTAAGCATCTGTTTACAGGTGTCGATGTTCGGTTTGCCAAGCTGCGCGTTGAGTTCCGCTTCGAAAAGGTATTGCTTCTTGTCGATGGCGATTTTGTCATCCGATAGCTCACCGGCTGTACGAATCTGCTGGGCGACTTCCAAAGCCTCCTCATATCGTTTCAAACCTTGCAGGGCTTTCTCTTTGATGAACATGGCTTCGAGGCATGGCCTGCGGTCAAGCACCATATCGGCATACCCTATGGCTTCCTCTATACGATCGCTATACAAACAAACGACTGCGTTGAGGAAATTACACGTCATGCTGCAATCCTTCAGCAGCGGAACATCTTTTGTCAGCCCTTTCAGACACTTGTCGTCAAGCATCACATCAAACATCTTCTTTGCTATCAAAGCCGCATTGCGGTAATCGCAAGCCTTCATCTTCTCCAACGACCATTGCAAGCATTCCTTGGAGGCACTGTCATAATCTTTGTTTTTGAGGTGCTTGTAGAGTAAACGACCATGATTAAGTTCATCATCAATCAAAGGAATGTCGTTGAACGAATTGGCAAATGCCTTAATCTCTGTATTTTGCAGAATGTGATGATGGCGAATCTTATTGCTGAGAGTCAGACCGTCAAGGCTCCGCATACGGCTTATGGCCACGTATGCCTGACCAGCTGCAAAGGTGCCTCGTGTCAAGTCAAAATGCATACGGTCGAAGGTCATGCCTTGCGATTTGTGGATGGTGATGGCCCAAGCAAGCTTCAAAGGGTATTGCGTGAATGCGCCCACAACTTTTGACTTTATCTTGCCCGTCTCTTCGTCAAAGACACTCTCTTTGCTTTCCCATGTCATTTTCTCCACATCCACTTTTCTACCATCCTTCAATACTACCTTGATGGCATCGCTTTCCAAGGCGACAACTTTGGCAATAGTGCCATTCACAACACCTCGCTGATAGTCGTTTCGGCAGAAAATCACCTGTGCGCCGACCTTGAGGTGAAGCATCATCGGCACCGGAGCGTCATTTGACTTGAACTTGCCTGATATTTCTCCCTCATAACACATTTCTTCTTCAATCTCATCGAGTTTGAAACTGTTGATATGTTCTGCCACTTTATTATAGGCTGTTAGCGTGACGGAATAGTAGCCCACATTGTCATCGGAGCTGACATTTTCGTTGATGATGTCCAAGTCTGCCTGTGTGTTCTCTCCGACACGCATACGGTCAAGGATGCCCAAAAACTGCTTGTCCTTCTGGCGGTATACGTGCAGAAACTCAATTTTAGGCAGGTTCATTCGTTTCATGACATTGGCCTTGTAGAAATAAGGGAGTCCGTTGCCATACATATATTGAAGCATGGCCTCGTCAGCGGAACCGCACTTGACAACAGGAGGCAATTGAAAAAGGTCGCCGACAAACACCACCTGTTTTCCACCAAATGGCAAATGCGACTTTGTCATGTTGCGCAGAGCTCTGTCCATGCCATCAACCAAGTCGGCACGTACCATCGAGGCCTCGTCAACGATTATAGTGTCGGTATTCAGCAGGATATTTCTTTTCTCCAACGAAATTTCCGCTATCGTGGTAGGGTCGATAACCGAACATGGAAAGCCGAAAAACGAGTGAATGGTTTGCCCTCCAACGTTCAAAGCGGCAATGCCGGTTGGTGCCAGAACAAGGAAGTTCTTCCTGTCTATCTCCTCTTGTATCCGCTTCACAAAAGTGGTCTTTCCAGTTCCCGCCCTGCCAGTAATAAAAAGGCTGGTGTTGGTGTTTGCCACAAGGTCGAAAGCCTTCTGCTGCTCGAGGTTGGTTTCGTCAAAAACTATTTCTGCAATCTTCATGTTGTTTTTTTATTTTCGATTGCAAAAGTACGGGGGTGCTGCGAAACCTATTTTCGTACATTTTATAATCTACATAAAAGCAAAGGGCTGATAGTTATTACCACCAGCCCTTTAAATCTGAAAAAAAGACATACAACTATTTTACCAAATCAAATAGCCTATTTTCTTTTGTCCCCCAAAGCATCGACATTGAATGTCCCTGACTTCGTGTTTTTGCGACCTTAATCCATCGTAGGTAGTTGCTCATATCTTGGCGAGCATCTCCTATAAGCCTAGGAAGAACTATATCGAATTTCGCATTCTTGTTTGCTTTTCCATTTTTCCTAAATACATTAAAGCCATCTGGTGCTTGAAGTAAAGCATTATTAGTTATTATCATCCGACTATGAAAGTCCTCAGCTTTCCCAATGGCATAAATAGTCAAATCGAAGCACAATCCTTTCCTCAACGCTTTAATTAAATTACAGATTTTTTCATATTTATTTTGCCCATAGGCATTGTCTCCGTTTTCACTAACCATACTAAAAATAGAAAGATGGTATGCCATTTCGAGTTTTTTAGTAGGCAGAAGCACATCAAATAATGAAGGGATGTTGTCATCTATATCCTCTGCTTTTAAAAGGATATACGGATCTATCATTATCATCGCATTACAAGGATATTTAAGTATGTTTTCAAATTGAAGAAATCTGTTTTCGTAAAAGTCATTTTTCTTTAGCAAGAAGCCATTGCCTTTAAACAAATGCTCATCTCGCAATGCTCTTTCACAATTAAATGCGGCAATGCCATAATGGGTGCCCAAACGATTACAATCCTCTGCATTCTTAACTGTCAAATAAATTGCAGACAAAACAGCAGTAGAACTATCAAGATTTTCCATTGATAAGCTCTCGTATAGTTCAATCTCTGATTTTCCTTGAAGATGTCTTTTCCATAATAATATTAAAAACTCGTCTGTATCCCAAACTTCATCACTTATGTCTGTAAGAAGCTCCGATTCAGAAATGGCACAATAAACATTCATCAAACACTGAAGGCCGGCAATGGATGTGTCAGCCCTAAGTTGTTGCCAAAAGGATGCCTGCAAATAGATAACTCGCGAACTCATTTTCTCCTTGCTTTAAATTTCATCAATTCCATTGCCAAAGAATCAGCTTCATCATAAAAGCCTTCGCCGAAAGGTTCACTCAACCTTCCATCCTCTTGAATCTTTATTTGGCGATTATGCGAAGTCCCATTCTCATCCTTCTCCACATAATTTAGAGAAACATCATTCGGCGAAAGTGCATTCTCCTTATCAGCCACCATCACTTGAAGCTTACGGATTAGGTACTCGCTATGGGTCTCAATGATAAAGTGGATGTTGTATTTTTGATATGCTTCCACAAACATCTCGGCCAATAGCGATTGATATTTAGGATGGAGATGAACCTCGGGCTCCTCAACACAAATTACTTGAGGATATCTTTCAAAATAGAGTTTTTTATGATCTGGTTTACCGTCATGCCAAGGTGTTTGAGGTTTTTTCTCGTTGGCAGGTTTAATAGAATTGTCTATTAACAAAAGCAAAGAAACAAGTTGGGTGATGCCATACCCTTCGTCCGCAAGCAACCGTTTTTCACCATTTCTCTCAATAAACACTTTAATGCTTCCTTCGTCATCGCCTATTGTATTAACTTCACTTCCTTTGCCAAGAAATTCTTCCAGCCAATGGTTCACAAAACTGCCCGGCTTATGATAATATGTATCAGCTGCGAAAACATCCGACCATTCTTTGTCGTTTGTTTTCGACTTGTTATAGTCAAGCAAAGCCCCACTCATTTTATTGCCATCTTCCACCGAATAAGTTCGCCTAATTGCTGCTGAAGTTGAATCTGTGTATTCCACGTTTTCAGTAAACTTTGGATTAAACACTTCATCTGCGACCAAATCCAAATAATGTTCTATGATTTCACTTTCAGGGAAATACCTATCCAAAGCCTCATCCGTTTTGCAAAAAGGTCTAAATTCTTCTATTTTCTTGTTTCTTTCATTAATCCACTGATACCAGTCTGTTAATTGTCCAATATTATATATCTCAACATCGATGCCACATTCTTGTATTTGTGACATGATGTCTGTTAACTCCTGGGAATAATGAGCATATTTGTTTTGGGATTCTTCGTCATCTTCTTTTTTTGGTAAATCAACAATTTCAACTAATCGCAAGTATTTACTTGCCAAGGAAAAAGCATTGAAGTTTTGAGTAATAGAATTTGTGTTTTTTTTGTTTTTTTCTTCATCTTCCAATCCCAAACGGGTTGTGCTTTCTTCAAGAATGACTGTCCCCTCAGCTTTTTCTATGGTGTACTTATACAAATAACCATCATTAAGATCATCATTCTTCTTGGACTTGAAAAAACGTTTGACACAAACCTCTTCTTGAAGATAGTTAGACCATACTTTATATGCAAACACTATCTCGTTGTCTGTAGCACTTTTATGAAATACTTTCTCGTAATTACCAAGTCCGAGGTCCTTTGAATAGAGTTTTAACGCAGGCGATATTATACCACGATTAGGCATTCGGCTTAAAAGCATAAGAGCTTTTGCCATAGAACTCTTTCCCGCACTATTGCATCCAGTAAGTACGGTAATAGGAGCAAGTTCAAAATCGGCACCCTCTTCACCAAAGGAACGGAAGTTTTTCAGGCTGAAAATTGGATTCATATTTTTCATCTTGTTATCTGTTTGTCTGTTTTCGTTTGCAAAAGTACAACCCTGCTGCGCAACCTATTTGCGCGAATTTTCTTTTATTCGTTCCTCTGTTCCAAAAAGATTTGTTTTTGCAGTTCTATCTCTTGGCGCAGTTGCTCCTCGGTCGGTAAATAGGTTAGATACTTGGCTTGGAACAATTGTTCGCTGCCATGCAAAACGCTATATCGCGCCATGTCTTCGCTGGTGTCAGAGCAGTAGTATTGCGATGCGATGTTGCGATGCAATGTGCGGGTGCTCCACATTTCAGGCAGGGATTCTTGTTCGTACCATTCTCGAGCTTCTGTGTCTTCCACGCGGATAAGTTCCCTATAATGTGTCCAGGGAAGCAATTTTGGAGTCGCCGCGTTCAAAATCCCGAATTGTGGCCGCACCGAAGCCACATTTTTGGATTGTTGACTCACTGCGTCAACTATTTGGGTTTGTTGACCCACTGCGCCAACAATCTCAGGGAAGCAACGATAAAACTTCAGGTAATTGTATAGTGATATATTTAAATTTTCTTCTGTCATATTTCTATCCTTTTTTGTGAAACGCAAAAATACAAATAAATCCATTACAAAGCCTGATATGCTTGAAATTGTGCCGCCACCCGGTCGCGCACCTTCTGTTGTATGTCGGTTGGCGAAAGTACCAACAGGTCTTTGCCGAAAGAAGATAATTCGCGGATAAGCTCGTAATTCTCAATACATTCGATGGAGAAGAAGTAACCGCCTTCAAGCATTGGGTATTGCTGGCGCAGTTCCTTCTCTTTTTCTCCTTTGTAATGCCGCTGAGAGTCGTGCAAAGGCTTGGTGGCCACATATTCCTTGGAATAATCACTTACCCAAAACAAGATGGTCTGTAACGGGCGGTCGTCATACAGAGAAACACCGATAATGTCCTCGAAGCGCTCGTTGAGGTCGCCATCGTAAGGAATGTATTCCTTGGCAGGCAGGGGTACCACCTTATCGATGCGGTCAAGCGCAAAAGAAAGGATTTTCCCGTCGTTGTCGGCAGCTCCAATGAGATACCAACGACGGTTGTATTCTTTAAGCAGATAGGGATGCACCACGGTTTTGCGGTCTTCATCGGGAGTGTCAAAGCGATGGTAATGCAATTCCACGACCTGCCGCTGTGCGATACGAGTGAAGAGTTCGCCAAGCATGTTGGAGTTCTCCAACGGATTTTTGGTGAATGAAATAATTTGGCGGTCGGTCTTCACATTCAAACTCTTTCGTAGTGATTCCAGTCCCTCAAGGTTAGGCAATCCGTCAAATTGTCCAATAAGCGTGAAGGCCTCACCAAGCAAGTGTTTCTCGTCATCCTTTAGCTTTTGCTGAAAGATGGAGAACGACGGATCGGCATAGCGGTGGCAACTTTTCTTGATGGTCTTTTGGGTTCGTTGGCTGATGTCGTCTATCTGATAATGATCTATCTCCGCCATAAAAGGACTCTCCCATTCCAAATAATGCAGGTCAAGTTCGATGGTACGTCGGCTAACAGGCTCTTGGCCCATTTCCACCAGCTCTTCATTGACGAGTCGAAGCAAATCTTCAGTAGAATAATGGTGATAGCGGTTGGCTAACAGCTTGTCGAGGATAAAGTAACGTGTTACGGCATTCTTGTTTGCTGGCATAATGATATGTGTTTTCTCGGCAAAGATACATATAATTTGCGAAATCTATTTTCGCTTTTATACTAAACAAAGCCCACGCTTTCGCGTAAGCATCCTGCTTTGTTCTTGGATTGAGTATTCATCTTAAAAGTGTCCAGTTTTTAAGTGCCAAGATTAGCTCAATGCTATGTCTTATATGTAATTCTCGCTATTTACTTCTACCTACTTTATTGTTTTGTGTTACTATTCCGTTGATTAACCGCAAAATTACATAAAATTATCAATTTTTATGCTAACAAATAAAAAAATTTTTCGTTGTTGATAATCAATAAAATACGATTTTTTTCAAAAAAATTTAAAATTTTTGTAGTTTATATTGTAAACTTGTTTATCTTTGCAACGTCAATTGATAGGAACAAAAATGTATTAACTTAAAATTCAAACATCATGGAAAA
>CALCYT010000039.1 GCA_937906455.1 uncultured Bacteroidales bacterium
CCTCAGCAGGAGAAAATACGACCGTTGCTGGAGGAGTGAGCCTCATGCGCACGCGTGCGCGAAACCTGGGTGGCGCATAGTCAAAGTCAGGAAATGACGGTCTCGTTCATCTTCGATTTCTCAAATTTTTCCTTAGCATAGTCGAGGTCAACAACGAGGTTTTTCTTCTCGGTTGACGGCATCTCGAACATGTCGTCATTGAGGATTGCCTCCATGATAGAGCGCAGACCGCGTGCGCCGAGTTTGAACTCTATGCTCTTGTCAACAATGAAATCAAGCACTTCGTCTTTGATTACCAATGAGATGTTATCCATTCCAAACAGTTTGACGAATTGTTTGGTGATGGCGTTTTTCGGTTCGGTGAGTATGCGTTTGAGCGTGCCTCTGTCGAGCGGGTCGAGGTAAGTCAGAATCGGGAAACGTCCGATGATTTCCGGGATGAGACCATATTTCTTGAGGTCGCTTGGCGCGATATACTGGAGCAGGTTGTCGCGGTCGATTTGTTTCTGAGTGTCGGAGCTGTATCCTATCATGTTGGTACCCACTCTGTTGGCGATTATTTTGTCGATGCCGTCGAAGGCACCTCCGGCGATGAACAGTATGTCCTTGGTGTTGACCTGTATCATCTTCTGTTCCGGGTGTTTGCGTCCGCCTTGTGGAGGCACGTTGACGACGGTGCCTTCGAGCAGCTTAAGCATAGCTTGCTGCACGCCTTCGCCCGACACGTCGCGGGTGATGCTCGGGTTGTCGCCCTTGCGCGCTATCTTGTCGATTTCGTCAATAAACACAATGCCTTTCTCGGCCGCGGCCACGTTGTAGTCAGCGGCTTGAAGCAGCTTCACGAGTATGTTTTCCACATCTTCTCCGACGTAGCCGGCCTCGGTGAGCACGGTGGCGTCGGCGATGGCAAACGGCACGTTGAGCATGCGGGCTATCGTCTTGGCTAACAAGGTCTTGCCTGTCCCTGTCTCACCTACAAGCACTATGTTCGATTTCTCTATCTCCACCTCGTCGGCGGTGGCTTGTTGGTTCAGACGTTTGTAATGATTGTAAACGGCGACGGACAGCACGCGTTTGGCGGCATCCTGTCCAATGACGTACTGGTCGAGGAAACTCTTGATTTCCAAAGGCTTATGTAGCTTGAAGTCGGGTGTCGAGGTCTTGCGGAGGTGGGCAAACTCCTCGTTGAGCATCTGATGGGCTCGACCGACACAGTCGTCGCAGATGAAACCGTTGATGCCCGAAATCAAGAGATTGGTCTCGCTTTCAGGACGTCCGCAGAAAGAACAATAGTTATCTGGTTTTTTCGACATTACTTATTTTTAATCAGCACTTCATCGACCATGCCGTAAGCCTTGGCTTCTTCCGCTGTCATCCAATAGTCGCGGTCGGAGTCGGCCCACACCTTGTCGTATGGCTGTTTGGTGTGCAGGGCGATGATTTCATAGAGTTCTTTTTTAATCTTCTGGATCTCACGTGCGGTGATCTCGATATCCGAGGCTTGTCCTTGCATGCCGCCCATAGGCTGGTGAATCATGATGCGCGAGTGCTTGAGGGCTGAGCGTTTGCCGTCGGCGCCGGCGCAGAGCAGTACTGCCGCCATCGATGCCGCCATGCCTGTGCAGATGGTCGCCACGTCGGGCTGGATGAACTGCATGGTGTCGTAGATGCCGAGACCCGCATATACCGAGCCGCCGGGAGAGTTAAGATAGATCTGGATGTCGCGTTTCGGGTCGGCAGACTCAAGGAAGAGCAACTGCGCCTGGATGATGTTCGCCACGTAATCGTCAATCTGATCGCCTAAAAAGATGATGCGGTCCATCATCAAGCGTGAGAAGACATCCATCTGTGCCACGTTGAGCTGACGTTCCTCGATGATGGTCGGGGAGATGTAGCTCGTGATGGTGTTGGCGTATTTCTCAAGGCCTAAGCCGTTGATGCCGCGGTGCTTGGTGGCGTATTTGTAAAACTCGTTGTTGTTCATCATTCGGCTTTTTTAGTTGTTTTCTTTGCTGTTGTCTTTTTTGTCGCAGGCTTCTTCTCCGCCTTTTCCGCCTTCTCATCGGCCGGCGTCACTTTCTCTTCAGCCGGAGCCGTTTTCTTGGCTGCTGTTTTCTTTGCCGGCTTTTTCTCGGCTTTTGCCTCTTTCGGGAGTACTGCGTCAACGAAACCCTCGTAGTCGGTGTCAACGACCTTCACCTTCATGGCTTTCTTCAAGAAAGCGGTGATTTTGTTGTCGGCCACCTGGTTCTGGATGTTCTGACGTTGGTTCTCGTCTTTCAGCACTGAATCGACGATGCCGTCGAGACGTTTTTTCATCTCGTCGTTCATGCCCGCGATGTCGAGCTGACCGAAGTACATCTTGGTGACGAACTCGCGAAGCTCTTCTTCTTTAAGGACGAGTTCGGGGTTGGCTTTGACGATGTTTTCCTCGATGAGTTGCCATCTGAAGGTCTTTGAGTAGGTGCTGTCGTAGTTTTTCTCCACGTCTTCCTCGGTGATTTTGCCTTCGCTGTTGGCTACAATCCAGCGTTTGAGGAAGCTGTCGGGCATGTCGAACTTCACTTCGCTCACGAGTTTGTCGATGGCGTTATTATAGAACATGCGCTCTGCTTCCACCACGTATTGGCGTTCCATCTCGGCTGCGATTTCCTTGCGGAATGTCTCGACGTCTTTGATGTCTTTTGACGGGAAGATGAGTTTAAACAGCTCCTCGTTGAGTTCAGGAAGCTTGTCGTCTTTCTTATTGCCTTCCCGGATGCGCTCGATGGTGGCGTCTATCTCCTTGTCGGAAGCCTTGATGTTGTAGTCGTTCATCTTGATTTCGGCAAGGTTGAAGTTGATTTCCGGTTTCAGGCCGACTTCAAAGAAGAAACTCATGGTGTCCTGAGTCTCAGGATCCGTCGGCTGCTGCTTCTCGGGGTCGCTGAGCGGATAGCCCATGATGTCGAGCTTGTTTTCGATGATATGGTTGTTGAGAGCTTCGGAGACCTTCTTGTTCAACTTGTCGAAAGTGACTGTTGCGCCATACATCTTCTCAATCATTCCGAACGGCACCTTACCCTGACGGAAGCCAGGGAGCACCGCTTTGTGCTGATAGTTCTTTAATTCTTTCTTAACATCTTCTGCATAATCAGCCTTGTCGATGTCGATTTGGATTGTGGCGAGAAGGTCGCCTTTTGCTGTCTGTATTGTCTTCATTATCAATAAGTTATTTAATTATTTTGTGCGGATGAAGGGACTCGAACCCATACTCCTTACGGAACCAGATCCTAAGTCTGGCGCGGCTACCAATTACGCCACATCCGCGTTAAAATTTTGAGGGTGCAAAATTACAAAAAAAAATGATACCTTATATTAATAATGAAAAATATTATTTTTTCACGTTAAGAGCTTCGCGCAAGGCGTTGCCCATCAGCATGAAAGCAAGCACGAGCAGCATGATGGCGATGCCGGGCAGTATCGCGAGATAAGCGTTGTCGAGGATGATATAGGCGTAATTCTCCTTGATCATCGAGCCCCACGACGGCATGGGCGGCTGCACTCCGATGCCGAGGAAGCTCAAGCCTGCCTCAAGGAGTATCGCCGTGGCGAAATTGGCGGCGGAGATGACGATTATCGGGTTGATGATGTTAGGTATGATATGACGGATGATGATGCGCGCGTTTTTGAATCCCAGTGCGCGTCCGGCCTCCACGAATGTCGTCTCTCTGACCGACAGAATCTGACCGCGGGTGACGCGTGCCACCTCGACCCACATGGTGAGGCCGACAGCGATGAACACCTGCACCACGCCCTTGCCGATAGCGAATGTTATCGCTATGACTATCAACAAGGTAGGCAAAGACCACACAACGTTGATGAGCCACATGGTGATGTCGTCAACTCTGCCGCGGAAGAAGCCGCCGAGTCCCCCGATGAAGAGCCCGATGACCACCGAGAGCAGCACCGCTATGAAACCGACGCTGAAGCTGATGCGGGTGCCGAGGACGAGGCGGCTCAGGAAGTCGCGCCCGAACTGGTCGGTGCCAAGATGGTATTTGCGGTGAACGACAGGGTTTTCAGGCAGAAGGCTGTTGTCGATGACCTCCTCCTGAACTACACCTGAGTGTTCAGGGTTGAAGATGTAAGCGATTGCCGCTTTTTCGCAAAATTTCACAGAATCAACAGGGATTTGGCGGTATGGCGAGGGCTGTCCGTTGGCGAGTTTCTTCCAGAATCCGACTTTCTCCACCTGCGTCGGCTTGTTGACAAGCAAAATATCGACTTCAAACCCCGGTTTCTGGGTTGAGATTTCAAGAATCTGAGTATTCGCATCGGGGGTGCCGTCGGGTATGATGAAATAGGCGAAGACCGCCATCAGAGCGCATAACACAATGAAAACCAACGAAATCATCCCGGCGGTGTTGCTCTTGTAACGGTGCCAGGCGAGCTGCGAAGGGGATAGGAATTCGTTGTTTTTCATTATCTATTTTTTTGCAAAGATAAAAAATTTTTGGATGAGATTTCTCGACTTCGCTCGAAATGACGAAAAAAATCTTATTTTTGCAAAAAGATTTAATAAGGGGTAATTCCTCCAAAAATCAAAATTGTTTTAACATTTTTTACAATGGATGGTGAAATAGACTTAACAAAATGGTCACGTGATTATTACGAAGAAAGCAAACGTCTTCGCAGAGAAGCTCTTGAAATTGCGGATACATATAAGGGTAATCCGTTGCGATTCACTTTATCAAATGGAATCTTGATGGATGTTGAGATAACTAAATCGGATATCAAGACAATAGTGGGTAAAAACACAAACGACAACTTGTTTAATGCTGTTAAGAATGCATGGGCGAGAAATTTGGAAAGCTATTTAAAATGGGCATTATACGAAGGATGGAGGAAAACTACAGATGGCAAGCATCCAGAGAGTGCATATTTTGCATATTATAGCCGAAGATTGGGGGCTAAAACTTATCTTTGTTTGAGGCGAATGAAAAGTAGTGGTGTTTATAAACCTTATGCTTTTATAGATCAACAAACATTTGATAATGAAAAGGATAGCGTTATAAAAGAGAAACCGCCTCTGTAGTTTGCTATCCCGATTACGGTGCTACTCTACTACAGGGGCGGTTAGGCTCTTATGCCTTTTCCCGATGCAAATATACAACTTTTTTGTAAGATGGGGACAATTTTTTGTAAAAATTTGTTTTTGTTCTGGAAAATTTGTAATTTTGCAGAACTAATTCACGGAATAATAACAAAAATTTTTTCCTGTGAGATAAACGCAATTCGTTGCGCACACTTTAAAGACATATTGGGAAAAGCGTTAGAAGCTAAATCTTGATTATTCGGAAACTGGACACTTTTGAAAAATCAAGTCAGAGATAAAGCCGACGACGCTCGCGCTGTTTTAGCGTGGGCTTTGTTTCAATTAATTTGACTTGATAGGTAGTCCAGACCTCGAATAATCAGATGAAGCGAAAAGGGCACCACGCTTTGGTTTTGTGTGCAGTTCTGTTTTAAGGTGCTCGAAAGGAGTTGCCGAAAGCCTATTCAAGAGGAGGCGAAATAATTGGTTAAATATATGAATCTGGAGCCGGATTCCGAGATTGTATAAATTAAATTCACTTTTTTGTGAATGCATCAAAAATTTTTGTATCTTTGCATCGTAAATTTTGTTTTGATATGATGAATTTGTCTGATAATGAACCGTTCATCCCGACTCATCCAGGAGAGATTATAAAGGATGAAATAGAATATCGCGGCATCTCGCAGCGTGCTTTGGCGATGCAGATTGGTGTATCTTATACACAACTTAACGAAGTTCTCAACGGGAAACGTGCTTTAAATACCGAAATGGCTTTGTTAATTGGTGCGGCTTTGGATGTAGATGCAGAGCTGTTGTTGGCGATGCAAACCCGTTATGATATGATAACGGCTCGCCGAAACCAAACTTTTTTAACCAAACTTAACTCTATTCGCAAGATCGTGGCGGTACTCTAAAAATTATTCATTATGAACTCAATGAAAAACATCATCGAAAAAGCATGGGACGACCGTTCTCTCTTGTCTGAAAACGACACTCGTGATGCCATCCGAGAGGTGGTGCGTCTGCTTGACAAAGGCGAGATTCGTATCGCTGAAAAGGTTGACGGTCAATGGGTTGTGAACGAATGGCTGAAGAAGGCCGCCATCATGTTTTTCCCAATCAGCGACATGGAGGTGTCGAAGAGCGGCATCTTTGAGTACTACGACAAGATTCCGTTGAAGAGCGGCTTCGAGCAGGCCGGTGTGCGTGTGGTTCCGCCGGCGACGGTGCGTTACGGTGCTTTTATTAATAAAGGTGCTGTTTTGATGCCATCGTATATTAATATAGGTGCTTATGTTGATAGCGGAACTATGGTTGACACCTGGGCTACGGTGGGCTCGTGCGCGCAGATAGGCAAAAATGTGCATCTCAGCGGCGGCGTGGGCATTGGCGGCGTGCTGGAGCCGGTGCAGGCAGCCCCGGTAATCATTGAGGACAATTGTTTCATCGGGTCGCGATGCATAGTGGTGGAAGGCGTGAGGATAGAAGAAGAGGCGGTGCTCGGGGCGAACACCGTCATCACGCAATCGACCAAGATTTTGGATGTGACAGGACCTGAAGTTGTTGAGTATAAAGGCGTGGTGCCGGCGCGCTCCGTGGTGGTGCCTGGCTCGTACACAAAACATTTTCCGGCTGGTGACTTCCAGGTGGCTTGTGCGTTGATAATCAAGAAGAGAAACGAGTCAACGGATAAAAAAACATCTCTCAACGAAGCGTTAAGAGATGTTCAAGTTTGAGGGTAGAAGGTGGGATTCGAACCCACGACCCACGGAACCACAATCCGGTACTCTAACCAGCTGAGCTACATCTACCATCTGGATTTGCGGGTGCAAAATTACAAAAATTTTTAATACACCGGCAAAAATTTTCATTATTTTTGCAAAAAATTTCGAAGATGGGCAGGATAATGGCAATAGATTATGGCAGAAAGCGTTGCGGCATCGCCGTGACCGACCCTCTGCGTATCATTGCCAACGGCCTGACGACGGTGAGAGCGTGCGATTTGCTGGAATTCATTAAGAATTACACGAAAACTGAACAAGTGGATGAGATAGTGGTGGGTGAGCCGAAAGACATGCATAATAACCCCTCGGAATCGGCACAGTACATCGAGCCGTTTCTGAAACAACTGAGAAAAACGCTGCCCGACATGGAGATAAAACGCTTCGACGAACGCTTCACCTCCGTGATGGCACATCGTACTATGATTGATGCGGGTCTGGGCAAGAAAGCAAGGCAGAACAAGGAACTCGTCGATACTATCAGCGCGACGATAATATTGCAATCGTATATGGCGTCTTTAGTTTAGAGTTTAGAGTTGAGAGTTTAGAGTCAGTTTTTTAGTTTAGAGTAATTAAAAGTTAAAATATAAAAAATGGTATTACCGGTTGTGGCTTACGGTCATCCTGTTTTGAAACATGTGGCCGAAGATATTGAAGAAAATAGTCCTGAGATTCAACAGCTTATAGCTGATATGTTTGAGACGATGTATTACACTGATGGCGTTGGGCTCGCGGCACCGCAGATCAACAGGCCGATACGTCTTTTCGTAATCGATTGTGACCCTTTTAAGGATAAATATCCGGATGGCGCCGGAGTGAAAAAAGTGTTTATAAACGCCGAGATTCTTGAGCTTTCGGGTGAGCCGTGGACGTTTAAGGAGGGATGTCTGAGCCTTCCGGACATGAGCGAAGACGTGGAAAGGCCAAGCAAGGTGAGGCTGTATTATATGGATGAGAATTTCGAGGAACATGAGGAGGAGTTCGACGGCATAGTGGCACGCGTCATACAGCACGAATACGACCATCTTGAAGGGAAATGTTATGTTGATAGAATCAGTCCGATGCGCAAGATGCTGTTGAAGAATAAGTTACGTAACATTTCCGAAGGCAACGTCGAAGTGGATTATAAGATGATTTTTCCGAATAAGAAACACCGGAGATAGTCTTTAGATTAGTTTATAAGATTATAAGTTTATAAGATTATAAGTTTATAAGATTATAAGTTTATAAGATTATAAGTTTAGAAGATTAGAGTTTAGAGTTTAGAGTTGAGAGTTTAGAGTCAGTTTTTTAGTTTAGAGTAAGGTTGTCATTTCGACCGGAGCGAAGCGGAGTGGAGACCTGAGCGAAGCGAAAGCATTCACCTTTGGTGAATAAATCTTTTTAGTTTAGATTAGTTTAGAAGATTATTAGTTTAGAAGATTATAAGTTTAGAAGATTATAAGTTTAGAAGATTAAAGTTGAGATGTGATTTATAGCATCTGAAAAAATGAATAGTTATGAAAAGATTAGTGATTTTATTATTAGGCACATTATTTTTCGTGGGTTGTGACAGTTACGACCCGATGCGGAGAATCGAAAAATTAGAAAAAGAGGTATTTTCGACCGAAAGTGCCATTGTTCCCGATGTTGCAAGTGAGTTGGTGTCAGCGTATTGCGATTTCGCCGATGCGCGCCCTGATGACGCCAAGGCTCCCGAATGCCTGTTCAAGGCCATGGATGTGTCGATGAACCTCAACGAGCCGCAGCGCACTATCTCGATTATCGACAAGTTGCTGAACGATTATCCCGACTATCCGCACACTCAGGCGGCTTTGTTTGTGAAGGCTTTTGTCTTCGAGACGCGGTACAACAACCTCGATATGGCAAGAAGGCTTTACACACAGTATCTTGAGATGTATCCCGACGGTGAGTTTGCCGCCGACTGCATGGCGTCTATCGAAAATCTCGGATTGTCGCCGGAAGACCTGGTGAGGAAGTTTGAGGGGAGATGATGAGGTTGTCATTTCGACCGAAGCGTAACGAAGTGAAGCGTAGTGGAGAAATCCTTTTAGTTTAGTCTTTAGTCTTTAGTCTTTAGTCTTTAGTCTTTAGAGTCAGTTTTTTAGTTTAGAGTTTAGATTAGTTTATAAGATTATAAGTTT
>CALCYT010000040.1 GCA_937906455.1 uncultured Bacteroidales bacterium
GTTGTGAATTGCTTTCAAAATTTGTGTAAATTTGCATCGGAAACAATTCTCGCAGGTCAAGTTACATCGATACGATTGTTGTGAATTGCTTTCAAAATTTGTGTAAATTTGCATCGGAAACAATTGGAATGCTCAAAATAAGTATAATGAGCAAGTTGTGAATTGCTTTCAAAATTTGTGTAAATTTGCATCGGAAACAATTGATAAAGGATTTAATTATTTCCGTGAAAAGTTGTGAATTGCTTTCAAAATTTGTGTAAATTTGCATCGGAAACAATTTCTGTTGCTTAGCGATGCCATAACCAGCAGTTGTGAATTGCTTTCAAAATTTGTGTAAATTTGCATCGGAAACAATCCACAGCTATCAAATTACACATGATGACCTGTTGTGAATTGCTTTCAAAATTTGTGTAAATTTGCATCGGAAACAATTTCGTACACGATATTTCTATGTGCCAATGAGTTGTGAATTGCTTTCAAAATTTGTGTAAATTTGCATCGGAAACAATAGCTCGAGCAAGCTGGTGTTAGTCGCTTGCGTTGTGAATTGCTTTCAAAATTTGTGTAAATTTGCATCGGAAACAATGCGTGCCTTGTCGGAGGCTCAGGTGCGGCGTTGTGAATTGCTTTCAAAATTTGTGTAAATTTGCATCGGAAACAATTTAAGGTTCAACTTGGTCTGCTCGCAAACCGTTGTGAATTGCTTTCAAAATTTGTGTAAATTTGCATCGGAAACAATACAAGCCAATGGTGAACTACAAGGGTTGCGTTGTGAATTGCTTTCAAAATTTGTGTAAATTTGCATCGGAAACAATACGTCCGGCAGCGCATCACTATACACATTGTTGTGAATTGCTTTCAAAATTTGTGTAAATTTGCATCGGAAACAATATGTTGTCAGTGCCAATAGTGGTTGACGTAGTTGTGAATTGCTTTCAAAATTTGTGTAAATTTGCATCGGAAACAATTTTTGTTTCCATGATCTGAATTTTTTTAATGTTGTGAATTGCTTTCAAAATTTGTGTAAATTTGCATCGGAAACAATGTAGAATAGTGGAAGATATACCGCCACGAAGTTGTGAATTGCTTTCAAAATTTGTGTAAATTTGCATCGGAAACAATTCAGGACAGTAAAATGGCTTGTTCATACCAGTTGTGAATTGCTTTCAAAATTTGTGTAAATTTGCATCGGAAACAATTTATCATATGTTAAAGTGTCAAAGATTGTAGTTGTGAATTGCTTTCAAAATTTGTGTAAATTTGCATCGGAAACAATTGTGGTCTACCGTCTTTAGAACCATATTCAGTTGTGAATTGCTTTCAAAATTTGTGTAAATTTGCATCGGAAACAATATAAAGAAGACCAAGTATTAGCCCGTCTTCGTTGTGAATTGCTTTCAAAATTTGTGTAAATTTGCATCGGAAACAATTTGAAGGTCGCGATGAATAGACCGTGTAGGGTTGTGAATTGCTTTCAAAATTTGTGTAAATTTGCATCGGAAACAATAGATTTTTGTTAGCGGCATCAAATTCAATGTTGTGAATTGCTTTCAAAATTTGTGTAAATTTGCATCGGAAACAATACTATCACTATTAGTAGAATTATCGGTAAGTTGTGAATTGCTTTCAAAATTTGTGTAAATTTGCATCGGAAACAATTTTGAATCCATCTTTGCCAACTGCTGCTGCCGTTGTGAATTGCTTTCAAAATTTGTGTAAATTTGCATCGGAAACAATCCGCTGTTGGAGCTAATAACCCCATAACTGTTGTGAATTGCTTTCAAAATTTGTGTAAATTTGCATCGGAAACAATGGCGAGTAATGGCAGTGCCGAAAAATTTATGTTGTGAATTGCTTTCAAAATTTGTGTAAATTTGCATCGGAAACAATATATGGTATAAAAAGGGGTTATATAAATATGTTGTGAATTGCTTTCAAAATTTGTGTAAATTTGCATCGGAAACAATACCTGCCATGTTATGCATACACTATTGCAGTTGTGAATTGCTTTCAAAATTTGTGTAAATTTGCATCGGAAACAATTCAACTTTTTATTATTAGAAAAAAAAATGGGTTGTGAATTGCTTTCAAAATTTGTGTAAATTTGCATCGGAAACAATCAAAAATCGTATATAATTTCCTACGGTAAGTTGTGAATTGCTTTCAAAATTTGTGTAAATTTGCATCGGAAACAATGTAAAGATGGTATTACTGTAGTACCTGATTGTTGTGAATTGCTTTCAAAATTTGTGTAAATTTGCATCGGAAACAATATTTCGTACTTGCGAAATAAATGACGTGTTGTTGTGAATTGCTTTCAAAATTTGTGTAAATTTGCATCGGAAACAATTTAGACTTTGAATAATAAAAAAAAATATGGGTTGTGAATTGCTTTCAAAATTTGTGTAAATTTGCATCGGAAACAATACAATCCATGCAATCGCCTGATTCACAATGTGTTAGACATTGTTTCCAAAACAAAAAATCCGACTCTACGTGTGCCGGATTTTTTAATTTTACCCCACATTTTGATTTCAAAACAACTCCAACTGCTGCCCCGGAGTGCCGGTGGGCTCGACTTTTTTGTTGTGAAATATCTCCATGCTGCCAAATTGCTTGTCAGTGACACACATTATCCCCACTTCGCCAAGCTCCGGCAACGACATCTTCACCCTTTTGATATGAACCTCGGCATTCTCCATGCTCGCACAATGTCTCAGATATATCGAAAACTGAAACATCGTGAATCCGTCGTTCAAAAGCTTCTTCCGAAACTCAGCAGCAGCTTTCCGCTCTTTTTTCGTATCGGTCGGCAAATCGAAAAACACCAAAACCCACATAATCCTGTATTCGCTGAAACGGTCCATCAGATATCCATTGTGGGATAAGTTATCTTTCGCGCTTCTCCAGAGAAACATTTGCACAGCGACGATGTGGTCTGTGACGCCGCAATCATCATCGGACTGCGTTGCCCGCCAATGACGACCTCTGTCACGGGCAATCCCAACAGCTGTCGTTTCAAATCGGTGCCAAGCTCTCCGTAATCGGCTCCGCTCCGCATGATGTTTATCACCAGCTCGTCAACGTATGGCCTGTAAGGTTCCATGATGTCGTCGGCCAGACAAAAGGCGTTATACCTGTTGTGATGATGGATTCCCAAAGTCGGCAAAAGTCCGCTTGCGACCAAGGCGCGGGCCACAACTGCTCTGACGACGGCATATCCGTAGTTTAACAGATTGTTGGGCATCTCCCCTTCCCTATCCCTAGTAAATCCAGGCAAATTCGGAAATATGTTTTTCCAGTAATATGCCGCCGCGCGTCCCTCAAGATTATCGCTGTCACCGCTTTTCACATCATTAGCCCATGCAAACATACACCCGACCTCAATGCCACTCAACCTTTTCAAAACCGAAGCCTGATTTCGGATTTTAGCCTGCACCGTCTGCTGCCAGAGTTGTTTTTTCAATGGTAGCGACGCGTTTATCTGGTTGTTGAACCGCTCACTCTGAATCGTGTTGCCTTCGATTGGCAAGAGCAATCCTGACGGCATGTGCTTTTCATCGCAGGTTATTACAGCACAGTTGTTTTGCAACAATGCGTCCAACGCCACGTTTGTGATGGTTATCTGACGGTCTTCGAGTACCACCACGCCGATGTCTTCAATTGGAACGGTTTTTGTCACCTCCTCTTGGGTCACTTTGTCGGTTTGTTTGACAACAAGTTGGGAGTTCTTCGTCGAAAGATACGCCGGATTGCCGAAAAATAGGGTGCGTTTAATCATCTGATTCTATTTCCAGGGTGGTTTGTGTGGGTAAATAATTATTGGGGTTCGAAACACTACGACCAAGTTCCTTTTCGGTTTCTTTTCTGGCCACTCCAGCTACATTTCCGCCTCGCTTTGCAATCTTTCTGCTCTCCTCAAACGACTCAGGGGCTTCTTTTTGGGAGATTTCCGTTGTGACGCGCTCGCCAAGCATGGTGAAAATCAGCTCCAGGTCGTCCATGTGGTCGCGCAGGTTCTGGTTCTTCTTGGTCAGGCCTTTAAACTCTTTGTATTCCGAAGGTGTCATGCCAAAGGTGGCTTTGGATATTTCAGCGGTAAGAATGGCATAATCCTGTTCCAATGTAATGCCGCGTCGTTTCCATTCATCGGTAAGGTTTTGGCGGATGGCCATACCACGAAGCCGCTTGTCGATCCAATCTTTGGGATAGCCTTTCTTCTCGTAGAGTTCCTTCATACGCTCTTGGGCCAGTTCGGGGTTCTCGATTTCGAGCAGGCGCTCATAGCCAACCGTAGCCAACCACTGCTTGAAAGGCTCGGCTTTGGGCGACGGGATGGACTGAATGATTCGGAACAGGCCTTTGACGTTGGCCGCCAAAGTTTTGCGTTTTTTTCCTGTTTCTGTGAGCATATCTACCTGGGGACAATTTGTCCCTAGGAACGATCCTAATGCTTCGTCGCGTTTACGCATCTTCTTTAGATAGTCAGTTGGATTAATGGAATCCGTCAATGCGGCCACCACATCCACAACGGAGAAGTACCATTGCTCCTCCTCGTCGTTCCATTCAGAACGGATTTTCTTGTCTTGGAATAGTTTGATGTTGGTCATAGTTTTTCTTGTTTTAGTATTCGCCAATAGAAACAATCTGTCCAATGTGGTTTACACGGACTTTGAGGATATTTTCAATACCATTTAATCCAAAACGCTTCCATGTAATACCTTTCAATTTCGCATTGTCTTGCACCGTTGTTTCCAAGTGATGCCTAAAGAAATAATCTTTGTTTGTCATTTTTTGCACCCTAAACAGATTTGGACTTATCGCGGCATAGTTTTCAGGGTTCTTGTACCAAGCCTCATCGTGTTCCAATGGGTTGAATGTCATATTACCATCGGCATCGTAGCGCGGGAAGACAAAGTATTCGTTTTGCTTCATGGTGAACAGGAACTGCCAGCCTTCCTCGCGTTTGTACTCTTTGTCGATTATTGGCAAATGCTGCATGGCACGTGAAGTAGCCTCGTAGAACGAAACTATCTTTTCGTCAAGCTCATACATGATGTTGCCGTTTTCATCGAGTGCAGGTTGGCCGTTCTTGTCCAATTTCGGCTTACGGTAAATAGCTACGTGATGATTATTACCGGTATTCACAAAATCGATTGGCTGTTTATTGCCATTTTCATCAAGCAAGAGATTGCCATCTTTGTCGCATTTGTCGTGCAAAGCTTCGGCATTGCTGATGCCCGTAATGGTGACACGCTTGATAGCAATACCCTTCTCCTTGTTGAGCCAGATGGGATTTTCATCGAGGTTGGAAAAGGCTTTCTTCGCATCGCCACCAAATTCTTTCAGTCTGTCTTCCAGAATTTTGCGGATACTCACGTCAACTACTTTGTCCAACTTCAAGTCAGGCGAAACCTCTTTCCTGATGGTGTAAATCGTCTCAAACCCAACAGTCTTTACTTTTTCCGGTACTTGGGCGGTATGCAACTCATCGAGCCAAATCGGATTTTTGTCCAATGCGTTTTTGCCTGTAAACGCCTTCTTAGCATCGCCGCCAAATTGGTTCAGACGAGCCATCAACGCCTCCCGATAGCGGTTGCTTGCCACCATATTTATCTTCTCGGCATCGAACGAGGCATTGACTTTTTCCTCTTTGGTGACATATCGCTTCGAACTGCCATAGATGGTTTCCAGATGCAGTTGCCCGCGCGGGGTGAGTTGCACCTTTTTGTTCTTGCCCGATTTCTTTTTCGTGACGTTCACGTTGCGCGTCACCACCTTGTTTTTCGCTTTGATTGAAATCAAGGTGTTCTCCAACTGTCGTTTGGCTTCGGCACGGAACTCGTTGAGAGGCATTGGCGGATTGAAGCGCAATTTGCCACGGTTGTCGCGATAGAGTTCCTTTTTCTCGATGGCATAAACAGCCTTGGTCTTGTCCTCTTTGTTCAAATCGGCAAATTCAACCATGTCAAGGTCAATCCAATCGTCAACACCTTTTTGCACACGAGCGTTCAAATTGTTCAGATACTGAATGAATGAGCGTTTGGTGAAAGCAATCGTAAGTGCGTCCATGGCGTGGTGGCGATGGTCATTGCGCTTTGTCCAATCGTTGATTCGGCGTATCCTTTGCCCGTCTCGGCCTTCGATGATTTCGGTCAGCCCCAATTGGTTGTACTTGTCCCAGTTGAGTTCCTGCATAACGTCAACCAGCTGCCAATCCTCCCGCAGGCGGTCGGTTATGCTGCCTGTTGTAGGCAAAACAAAGCGCACAAGCTCTTCCAGAATCTCACGGGCTTTCTTGGCTATGTATTGCGAATCGCGCAAGTCGCGGTTGATGAAGCCGCTCGGAATGTCAGCTTCTTTCATCAGCAGTTTGTCGTGCTTTGTCTTGCTGATAACTTTGTCATCCAACAACTTGTCAATGCGATTCTTGTAATCGCCATTGGCGAAATCTTCGCCATATTTTGTGGCTACAAAATCGAAAGCCGTAGTGTTCGACTTGTCCAGATTGGCTTGACGTGCTTCCAAAGTTTTGTTTGAGAATGAGTCGTCGAATAGTTTTGCCTGCGGAATGATATGTTCAATATCGAACTCTTTGCTGAAGAGTTTTTCGCGTGGTATGTAAGTGTCGGTATAGAGTGTGTGGTAACCGTTATTCTTCAGCTCCTCATATAATTTGTAGCGAATAATGTCGTTGCGACTCACATGCGACAGACCAAATTCATTTTGCAGTTTCTTGACCAATTCCTCATGCAGACGAGTTGTTTCGTTGATAGACTTCGTGAGTTCCTCGCGCTCCTTGGCCGACTTCTTCAGTTCGCGAGCCAACTCGATACGGATTTCATCGGGTTTGCCGTATTCCTCTATGATGCCATTGACAACATTGACCATTTGGTTCAAAATCTTCTCAACAACGGGGTTGCGCAGACTGTTGCGCGGAAGAAGTTCCAACTTGTCTTTCAGCACCTTGTTTTCAATCTCCTCCTTGGTGAGCGACTGCTTTGAATGGCGATAACCTGCATATTCGCAAGCCACGCTGTAGTCGTTCCCGTCTTTCAAATGCGGCAATATCTTACGTATAGCTTTGGTGCTCAGACTACTATAATCGCCAGCCTCCTTGAAAACAACATTGGCAAGAACCGTTGCGTATTCCTTTTCAAAGCCAAACGTACCGTGCAACTTTTCAATCAATTTTTCATTGCCAATGGATGAATTGTCACCCTCAAACGAGTACAATAGATGCCACAGTCGGAACATTGGTTGCTGCTCAAAATCTTTTCCTTCAAGGTCGGAATTGAAGGTCAGAATGCGAGTGTCAATACCTATCGTATCGAAAATCTCAGAAATGCTTTGCTGCATTTCTTTTGCTGATTTTTTCTGTAAATCTCCCACATCGTGTCCGCTCATTTCGGCAATGGCTTGATATGCCTTGAACAACTCGGCTTGCGTGCGGTTGCCGTCCAACTCCTTGAAGTTCATGTCAACTTCTTTCTGATGAGGGAAGAGCATTTTCAGTGCTTCAGCCTTCGACAATTTCTCTTTGTAGTTCAACTCGGCAAAAAGAAGCTCTTTTTCTTCAGGCAACAACCAGCGCTTGCCATAATTATAGTCTTTGGAGTATCCAAATAGGTCCTGTTGCTGATTAGGTATTATCATTCCCGACACTTCAACGTCATTCAGCCGCTGCCAAATCTTGAACTCTTGGAACAACGGCGATGACTTTGGGCAGACACGCAATCCGATGGTTTTCTGTCTCTTCTTGCCATCGACTTCCACTTCTATTTGCCGGCTCTCGAACTCGCAGAACGAAATCAATCCCTTTTGCGACTTGAGCGGACGCTGGTAGAAAATCACCACATCGCGAATCTCTTTCTTGAGTTCGGCGGTCAACTCCTTATGAAATCTAGCCTGCGTTTCCCAGATGGTCTCAAACTCGTTGAGGTAGTCCTGCCGATAGAAGACCTGATTCTTCAGGCTGTAGTTCGGATTCTTGTCCAACTGCGCCATTTGGTATTGACCGACTGTCTGATGATTGAAATATAGTTCCTTGCTTCGGTCGCTGATGTTGCCGAGATAACCGCTTGCATTGCTGATTTGGCCGTTGATTTCTTGAAGTACGATAGCCAATTCCTCCAATCCAAGTTGTTCGGAAAGAGCCTTGCAACGCCATTGGAAATTTTCAATCTTCTGCTCAAAGCCTTTTGTAGTGCGTTTGATGCCGACAATGCCGAATGGTTTGGCGCAAATCGCCCATGTCTGGCTTTTGTTCTTTCCTTGCAATTCGTCTTTCAGTCCGTCAGTGAGCTGGTCGGGATAAAAATGCTTCTGTATGTTCCAAACCTTGTCGAACTCAGCCTGCAAATCGGAACGGTAGAAATCGGGAAGATACTTTTTGCCACCTTTAAGCAACTCCAGCGACAACTGACCGGGCATCAAATTCTCGTTGTAAAGGCGTTTGGCAACCTCCATGCCGTCAATCAGTTGCCCCTCCTCGGTCGATTTCGCCTTTCGGCTGCTCTTGTAGCCACGTTTCTTGTTGATTTGCAAAAGCACACGCGCAAATTCCTCCAACGAAATCTCGTCAGTGGCAGCCTTTGCACGCAATCGGTATGTCTCAAAGGTTGTGCGATTGCCATTTTCCGATAAAATGGTGTCGTTAGAGATAAAACCACTGGATTTCAGAATCTTAATTAAGTTTTCACGACGCAGCTTATAGCGTTGCAAATTGCGACGCATACTGCGTTTGAGAGTGCGGTCGGCATTAGTTGTAATGCTTTTGCCTTTTTCAAAATTAGTCAGTTCGTCAACAGTGAGCGGATTTACCCTAACTCCCAGTTTTACGATAGACGATTGTTCGTCAGCATTTTCAGCTTCATTCACCACCGCCCAGCCGATGCTGTTGGTGCCGAGGTCTAATCCCAGAATTTTTTTCATGTGCTTTAGTGTATGATTTCAAAGCACAAAAATAAAAAAAAGTTATATATTTTCAAAATATATAAAAAAAATATTGTATTTTTGCAGAACAAATTTTGAAGCAATTCACAATAAGGATTATTCCGTTGTGAAAACATTAAGGCCGCCCTCGTCCTCAACGGGGGCTCTTTTACTCTAAGGTCTAAAGTCTAAAGCCTTCACAATATCCCTCGCAATCACACTCTCCATTCCCCTCATTTCCGCTGCCTTGTCGCCTGCCCTGCCGTGCATGAAAACGCCGATAACTGCTGCCTCTTCGGGTGTATAACGTTGCGCTAAAAGCGACAAAATGATGCCCGTCAAGACATCGCCGCTGCCTGCCGTCGCCATGCCGGGATTGCCGGTAGAGTTGAAGAAACATGCCCCGTTGGGGAATGTTATTGAGGTGTTGGCTCCTTTCAAAACGATTATAATGTTGTATCTTTGCGACATTTCTCGTTGAAGCTCAATACGTTGCATAGAGTTATCGGTCTTCCCGAACAAACGCTCGAACTCCTTCGGATGCGGCGTTATAATCGTGCGCTCAGGCAAAAACGCAAGCCACGTCTTGTTTTCAGAGATGATATTCAATGCGTCAGCATCAAGCACTAACGGTACTTTTACATCTTGAATCAGACGTTTCAAGGCCTTGGCTGTCTCATCGGCTTTCCCAAGACCCGGACCAGCTCCTATCGCGTTAAATGACTGTAAATCTGGCACTTGCGAGAAACAGTTTTCCGATTCATCAAGGCTTGTCATGGCTTCCGGAAGATAAATCTGCAATGGCAGCGTCGCCGCTTTCGGCAGATGTGTCGTCAACAGCCCGACACCCGACCGCATACATGCTTCGGAGGCGAGAAGCGCGGCACCTGTCTTGCCGGTGGAGCCGGCAATCAACAAGGCGTGTCCGTAAGTGCCTTTGTGTGAATGCTTTCCGCGTTTATGCAGCAATGGCATTACGACATCTGCCGTGGTGTAAAAATTTTGCGTCTCCACTTTCTCAATGAAATCAGGATGGATTTTTATGTCGAGGACTTCCCATTTACCCACAAAAGGCTCGTTCTCGGGATAAAAAAACGCCATCTTCGGAAACTGCATCGACAGGGTGTAATCGGGTTTGAAAATGACGCTGCCCGCATTGACAGCATCGCCGTTTAACCCTGACGCTATGTCAATTGCGATTCTAATAGCTTGATTATCATTAATATGACTAATCATATCAGCCGCCAAACCTTCTAATGGCCGCGACAGTCCGGAGCCGAACAAAGCGTCGATCACAATGTCATTATCCGAGATTTTCGGAAAATCGTCTTTAGAGAAGATGCCAAACATCGGGACCTCGGGAATCTCTTTCAGACGTTCGTAATTAGCCTCGCAATCGTCACTGAAACGCTCACTAACATGGGCGATAAACACTTGAGCGTAAATGTCTTGCGTGGCGAGAAGCCGCGCCAAGGCAAGCCCGTCGCCACCATTGTTGCCCATGCCGCAGAAAATTTTTATCGACACTTCCTTTGATTTTATTTTCCTCATCAGCCAGAAATAAATCTGTGTGGCGGCGCGTTCCATCAAATCGACAGACGAAACAGGCTCAGTATCAATGGTATAGGCATCGGCCTCACGCGCGGATTTAATGTTCGGAATCTTCATGGTGACAATTTTTTCGCAAATTTACAAAAAAGTTTTATGTCATTATCAAAAAATCTAAAGTCTGACCTCTAAACTCTAAAGTCTTTTTCGTATTTTTGCGGCATGAAAAAAAATAGGCAACCTCTATATATCGAAGATGTAGAAATCATCGACGCCGGCTCCGAGGGCATGAGTATCGCCAAGCCTGACGAGAAAGTGGTGTTCATCCCTTTCGGCACACCTGGTGATGTCGTTGACATTCAAGTATTTAAGAAGAAATCCAATTGTTTCGACGGAAAGATTCTCAATATCAAAAAAGAATCCGACAAACGTGTGAGACCCGTCTGCCAACACTTCGGACTCTGCGGCGGCTGTAAATGGCAACACCTTGACTATCAATGGCAACTGTATTACAAACAGAAACAGATAAAAGACAACTTCGACCGCATCGGGAAGATTGAATACCCTGAGATGATGCCTATTTTGGGCTGCGAGAAACAGTTTTTCTATCGCAACAAGTTAGAATACAGCTTCTCAAATCGTAAATGGCTCACCGACGGCGCCCCTGCCGGCACCTATGGTGAGGAAGACTGCAAAGGTTTCGGCTACCATCTGCCCGGCCTCTTCGACCGTGTCATCGACATCGAGAAATGCTACCTCCAAGCCGACCCATCGAATGATATTCGATTGTTTATCAAGGACTTCACAATGAGACACAAGCTTTCATACCATAATGTGAAGGCTCACGTCGGCACCATGCGCAACGTCATCATTCGCTGCAACGGCAAAGGCGAGTTTATGGTCATCATGGTGATAAATGAGGAAAACGAGGTCGTGAGAAATGAACTCATGCCCGCCCTATCGGAGAAGTTCCCGCAAATCATCTCGCTGATGCTCGTCATCAACAGCAAGTTCAACGACACAATATCCGATTTGCCGTTCGAGTGCCTCAAAGGTGAGCCGTATCTGGTTGAGACTATGCAGTCGCCGCTTCCGGGATTCGACGACCTGAAGTTCCGTGTGGGACCGGTGTCGTTCTTCCAAACCAATGTGTATCAGGCTGAAAGGCTTTACAAAGCGGCTTTCGACCTCGCCGACGTGCAGGGCGACGAGCTGATGTATGACCTCTACACTGGCACCGGCACCATAGCCTTGTATTTCTCCCGTTTCGTGAAACGGGTGGTGGGCATTGAATATGTTGAGGAGGCTATCGAGGACGCAAAAGTCAATGGGCAGTTCAATAATATAACGAACACGAGTTTCTTTGCCGGCGACATGGCGAAGGTGCTCACCGACGAGTTCATCACTGAGCACGGCAAGCCCGATTTCATCGTGACGGATCCTCCGCGCGCTGGCATGGCGGACAAAGTCATCGAACAGCTCAAGAAGATTAAAGCCAAAAAAATTGTATATGTGAGCTGTAACCCTGCCACGCAAGCCCGTGACTTACAACTACTTGACGAGTTCTACGCTGTCAAAGCCGTGCAACCGGTGGATATGTTCCCGCACACTCAACATGTCGAAAATGTGGTGCTGTTAGAGCTGCGATAAATAATTGATTATCTCGTCGATATTCAAATTCTCGCCTTTAACGGTAAAATCAGCCTGCTCATAATATGGCAGTCGTGAATTGTAATGATTTTCAACATATTGGCACAATTCTTCCTCCGATTTTCCATACACCAACGGGCGTTTGCGTTTCGCATTCAGGATACGATGGAACGCTGTCAGCGGGCTCACTTTCACGAATATCGTCGTGCCGTTGTCTTTCATCCACTGCATGTTATCAAAAAAACAAGGCGTGCCGCCACCAGTGGAAATCACCACATGGTGCATCTCACCTGTATTTTTCAATATCTCGGATTCAAATTTGCGAAAATAGTCTTCACCATATTTATCGAAGAAATCCTGCACGGAGATATGATATTTCTCCTCGAACAAATCATCGGTGTCGTATGGTTCATAACCTAATCGCGTCGCCAGCTTCCGTGAAATCGACGACTTCCCGGAACACATATACCCGATGATGTATATTCTATCTGATAACACTAACGTTTGCGTTGCATTTGTTGTTGCTGTTTCTGCATTTCTTCGAGTCGCTTCTGGAATGCCGATTTCTTCACCGGTTTCTGTTTCGCCATCTCGATTTTCTTGCGAAGCTTCTCCTCATTTGTAAACACTCTGAAGAGGTACATCTGCAGGAAAGTGATGATATTCACCAACATATAATAATAGCTCAAGCCTGCCGAATAACTGTTGAACAAGCCGAGGAACATTATCGGCATGATGTACATCATAACCTTCATTCCCTTCATGCCCTGCTGGTTGGTCGATGCCATCTGCTTGTTGTTGATATAGGTGTACAGTATCGTCGTGACTGTCATCAGCAAGGTGAACAAGCTCACATGGTCGCCGTAGAACGGGATGGTAAATCCGAGGTCGAGGATGCTGTCGTATGTCGAGAGGTCGTCGGCCCAGAGGAACGGCTGCTGACGGAGCTCTATACTCGCTGGGAAGAAACGGAACACAGCCCACAATATTGGCAACTGCAGCAACATCGGCAAGCAACCCGATGTCGGACTGGCACCTGCTTTCTTGTAGAGGTCCATCACCGCCTGCTGTTTCTTCATCGCGTCTTCTTCTTTCGGATATTTCTCGTTGATGGCATCGATTTCAGGCTTCAACACACGCATCTTAGCCGACGACTGGTACGATTTGTATGCAAACGGCATCAGACACAGCTTTATGATGATGGTCAGCACCAGAATCACGATACCGTAGTTCCAGCCATAGCTGCCGAGCCAGTTGAACACATTGACGACGAGGTATCTGTTAATCCATCCGACGAGCTTACCGCCGAGAGGTATCTGCTTGTCAAGACCGATGCCGTATTTGTCCATGATTTTCAAGCTGTTAGGACCAAAATAGAACTGCATCGGCATCTCATTGGTCTCGCTGAAACCGTCAAACGGGACATCTACGGTTGCATACATTGTCTTGAGATAACGTGGATTTTTTGTTCTCACATCAGTCTTCATGCCCACCACTGCCGAGCTTAAATTGTCCTTGGCTATCAATGCATAGCTGAAGAAACGCTGCTTGAACGACAGCCACTTCAGGTTGGAGCGAATGTCTTTCTCGCCGTCTTTCTCCCCTCCTCTGTCACCGCTCAACGACTCGACATCGCCATTGGAATATCTGTAGTAAACATTGGAACCGTTGTAACGGTCAACGGCCTTCTCTTGTTTCAAAAGGTCAACATACCAGTCGATGGTGACGAAATTGGTGTTCGAGGCGATGATATTTCTCATATTCACCGTCTTGACATCAAAATCGACCATATATTCGTCCTTCGTGACGGTATATGTAAACTCAATGTATTGATTCGGATTCAGCTCATCTGACAGATTGTCAGTGAAGGCTTTGAAGCTGATAATCAACGGGTTGTCCATCACCACTATGTCGCCGTCACCGTAATATTTCAAGCCGTTGATATACGGCTCAAAGTACAAGTCGAGGGTGTTGATGTTTCTGTTTGAGGCAAAAAACGAAAGATTGAACTTTGTGGTGTTCTCGTCAAAACTTATGAGCGGCAGCGAGTCCCACGTCTTGTAGTCTTTCAGCTCCACTTTCTTGACGAATGCGCCTTTCGAGGTAAGTGTCATCTTCAAGACGTCGTTTTCGATGGTGAGAATCTTCTCCTCGCCTTTTGTCGCTGAGGTGAAAACCCCATATTTGTCGCGCAGGACGGCATCCGTCATCTCAACATTCTCGTTTTGTGCCACCGTCTGTTGCTCGACGGCCTTTTGAGCTTCCGCAAAACGTATCGAATCTTGAATGTAACGCGCTCTATTTGCTTGATATATAGAGTCTTGGACATGTTTCTGTCTTTCTATCTCTTCCTTCGACGGTGTCATCCAGACAAACCATCCGATAAAAATTCCAATAATAAGGATAATTCCAATAACCGAGTTTTTATTCATAGTGAAATATTTTCGATAATAAGGCGCAAAAATACGAATTTTTAGTCATCGTTTAGCACATTCTGCAAACTTTTTTTAGAACGGGACCTCAGTTTCTTGAGAGCCTTGTCTTTTACCTGCCGCACGCGTTCACGTGTCATGTCCAACATATAGCCGATTTCCTCCAAGGTGTATGGATGCTCGTTTGAATCGAGACCGAAATAATAAATTATCACGTTTCTTTCTTTTTCAGAAAGTATTGATAATGAGCGTTTTATCTCATCTGACTCCATTTGGGAAATCAGCTGTTTGTCGGTATCGTAGTTGTCTTCAGGCACCAAGGTGTCGATGAATGTCAGGTCGTCGTCATCGCTGACGGGGGCGTCCATTGACACTTCTTTGGAGCTTATTTTCAGTATGGCCTCGATTTTCTCTTCAGTCATGTCAAGTTCGTCGGCTATTTCCTTAATGGTCGGTTTACGCTGGTAAAGCTGTTCAAGATATGACACGGTTTTTTTCACGCGACCAATGAAACCCACTTGATTCAGTGGCAGACGCACCATTCTTGACTGCTCGGCTACTGCCTGCAAAATGGCCTGACGAATCCACCAGACAGCGTATGATATGAATTTGAAGCCTTTCGTCTCATCGAAACGTTGAGCCGCCTTGATAAGCCCCACGTTGCCTTCATTAATCAAATCGGCGAGGCTAAGTCCTTGGTTTTGATATTGTTTTGCGACAGATACAACAAAACGCAGATTAGCTCTGACCAATTTGTCAAGAGCTATCTGGTCTCCCATTTTTATCTTTTGGGCGAGTTCGACCTCCTCCTCCGGGGTTATCATCGGCTCTTTGGCGATGTCGGCAAGGTATTTGTCAAGCGCACCCTGTTCCCGATTAGTTATTGATTTTGAAATCTTTAGCTGTCTCATAACCATTGTTTTTTATCATTGCAGATAACTCGTCAGAGTAACCTTAATAACCTTTTCTTTTTCTCCGCGTTTTATTTTAACATCCACGACGTCGCCCGGACGATATTGCCCCAGAGTGCCCATCAGCTGTGCGCGTGTATCTATGGTCAACCCATTGATACTCAAGATAATGTCATCTCTTTTGATGCCTGCTTTCTGTGCCGCGCCACCGTCGAAGACCTCAGCCACGTAAACACCTGACAAATAGTCAAGACCCTTGTAATCGCCCAACTCTTCGGTTATCTCCATCATTGAGATGCCGAGATAGGCGCGTTGCAAAGAGCCGTATATCAAGAAATCCTCGACCACCTTCTTTGCGATATTTGATGGTATCGCGAAAGAATATCCTTCATAACTGCCTGTGCGTGAGGCTATTGCGGCGTTGATTCCAATCAAGTCGCCTTTAGTGTTCACCAATGCGCCGCCACTGTTTCCAGGATTTACGGCAGCGTCGGTTTGGATGAACGACTCTATGGTTCCTTCACCTAAAATGTTGATATTCCGTGCTTTGGCACTCACAATGCCGGCCGTGACAGTGGATGTCAGGTTGAAAGGGTTACCGACGGCAAGCACCCACTCGCCAATTCTCACCTTGTCGGAATCGCCGAAAGAGAGATATTCAAGATTGTCGGCCTCCACCTTGATAAGCGCGATGTCGGTGGTCGGGTCGGAGCCTATTATCGTCGCCTCCCTCTTGTGCTTGTCGTTAAACGTGACCTCTATTTTTCTTGCGTTTTCCACCACGTGGTTGTTTGTGACTATGTATCCGTCTGGAGAAATAACCACGCCGGAACCGAAACCAACTGACACATTGTCAGGCACTTGTATCCTTCCGCCATATATTTGCTCGAGCAATGGCCCGAAAAAATCATAGTAGCTGTTGCCTCTTGTCACGATTTCCGCGCGAATGTGAACCACCGTATTTATAGATTTCTCCGCAGCTTCCGTAAAATCAACCTGAGCCCTCAAAGTGAGAGCCATACACATTATTCCGATTATCAAAAAAAACCTTTTCATTTTACTGAGTTTTAGTGTTATTTTCATTTTAACGCTAAATTTTTAAGATTCTTGTATCGTTTCTCAAAAATTTATACTATTTTTACAACAAAATTCTTGCCAAACTTCAGTCATTGGCGAATTATTTGGTAAATATTATGCAAAATACTGATTATCAAGGAATTAAATTTAGCAAATATCATGGCGCGGGCAACGATTTTGTCATGATAAACGCTGTGGAAAAGCCTGTCATTTTGTCGGATGATGAGGTGAAGGCGATTTGTGACCGACGAACCGGCGTGGGTGCCGACGGATTAATCATGGTTTTGCCGTCCGAAAAACATGATTTCAGGATGAAATATTACAACTGCGACGGGCACGAGAGTACTTTCTGCGGCAATGGTGGCCGATGTGTGGCAGCTTTCGCCGTCGAAGAAGGATTGGCATCGCAAAATATTGAATATGAGGCTGTTGATGGCTTGCATAAAGCTCTTGTGACTAAAAATTCAGACAAAGAATACATGGTGTCCGTCACGATGCGCGACATCGGGAACTATGATTTGAGCGATGAACGGCTCATAATCGACACAGGCTCACCGCATTATGTCACCAGAGTCGGGAATCTGAAAAACTATGATGTTAGAAAATATGGTGCCGCAATCAGAAACGACAAGACCATCTCCGCAGACGGTCTCAATGTCGATTTTATGGAAGTGATTGACAATCAATATTATATAAGAACTTTTGAGCGTGGCGTAGAAGATGAGACTTTGGCATGCGGCACCGGTGTGACAGCCTCTGCGATAGCGGCGGCATTGTGGTACGGCGGCAACAATATTGACATCAAAACGACTATAGCAACCCTTAATGTGAGGCTTGAATTGTTTGGTAAATCAATAAAAAACATAATATTATCAGGTCCGGCGACTCATGTTTTCGACGGATTTTGTATCTTTGCAAAATGATGTTTATAAACAATGACATGGTATCTTTGCGCATGGCGGAACCCGATGATGCCGACAAAATATGCAATTGGGAAAACGACATGCAGGTGTGGCGCGACAGCGAGACACGCGTCCCCTTCTCGTTGCATCAAATCAAGGCGTTTTTATTGAATAACAATGACTTGATGAGTGAGCGACAACTCCGTTTCATTGTTGAAGACGCAAAAACCAACGACTCTGTAGGTTGCATCGACATCTATGACTACGACGAGTTCAACTCACGCGCCGGTTTCGGTATTTTGATAGACAAGAAATATCGGGGCAAAGGATATGCTAAAAACGCAATAACATTACTTTTGGATTATTGTTTTAACACATTGTTACTCAATCAGATATATGTCTTGACTTTGGCAACGAATGTGGAAAGCAACATCTTGTTCGAGTCGCTGGGATTCGAGCGGTGCGGACTTAAAAGACAATGGTATAAAACATCACAGGGATTTATCGATCAGGTTGAATATCAATATATTAACAAAAAATGAGAGGCTATAAAACATATCGCGACCGAAAGAGAAAAAATGGCAAGCTGCGCATTGTCATAATGATAGTTTTGGTGATAGCCTGTGCCGTATGTGCTTTTTATGCAAGAAATTATCTTTATATCTCAAGACCTATCATACAAACGGCAGAAGGAAAAGATGTGTCGCTTTATATCCCGACAGGCTCTGATTATCAATATGTTATAAATGAGTTATCGTCGCTTGAAGTACTTAAAAACAAAAATGCCTTCGAGTGGCTCGCAAAAAAATCACATTATAGTGAGAATGTGCATCCAGGCAGATATGTCTTGACTGACGGGATGAGTAACCAACAGCTAATCAACATGTTACGAATGGGATACCAAACGCCTGTGAAAGTCAGGTTTCACAATATTCGCACCGTTGAGCAGCTTGCGGGACGCATAGGCGAGCAGATAGAGGCCGACTCATTATCAATTATCACGGCTATCAATAACAATGCTGATGTTGATGCAACTACTTTTATACCAAACACTTACGAGTTTTATTGGAATACAGATGCCGATGATTTCATCGAAAAAATGGTGGCAGAACATAATCGTTTTTGGAACGAGAAACGACTGACGAAAGCCAACGACATCAAACTGACGCCTCGGCAAGTCAGCATCTTAGCGTCAATCATTGACAAAGAGACGACCAAGGTCTCGGAAATGCCCACAATAGCAGGCGTATATCTCAACCGTCTGCGAAAACGCTGGCCGTTACAAGCCGATCCGACACTCATTTACGCCTTGGGCGACTACAGCATCAGGCGCGTCCTTGACGTGCACAAAAAGATTGATTCGCCATACAACACCTACAAATACGCAGGTTTGCCGCCGGGACCTATATGCATACCCTCGATAGCGGCAATCGACGCCGTCCTGAACGCGGAGAAACATAATTATTTCTATTTCTGCGCCAAAGACGATCTCTCGGGATACCATGTGTTTGCGAAAAACATCACCGAACACAACAAAAACGCCGAGAAATACAGAAGAGCATTAAACAAAAACAAAATATACAAATGAAAGCATTCAAGGCATACGACATCAGAGGTGTCTGGGGTACCGACCTCAACGAGGAGATAGCATACAGAATAGGTTATTTTCTTCCGGAAGTGTTGCCCGCCAAGACTTTTTTGGTGGGCAGAGACATGCGGCTGTCGTCAGACTCAGCCTTCGCTCAGCTGACTAAAGGTCTTAACGACCGTGGCGTCAATGTTGACAGCGTGGGACTCTCCACTACCCCGCTAATATATTGGACTACAGCGAGATACGGCTATGATGCCTCGGTGATGATTACAGCGTCGCATAACCCGTCGAACCATAACGGGTTTAAAATCAGCGCGAGAGATGCTAAACCTGTTGGCTATGACACCGGACTGAACAAACTTGAGAAACTTGTTGAATCGGACAAAAAAACCGTTGTGGCGGCACAAAGAGGCATTACAAAAGACATCAACGTATATGCACAATATGTTGATTTTCAGACACAGTTTCTTGGTGACATCACTAATTTGAAAGTCGCCGTCGATTGCAGCAACGGAGCCGCCAATATATTCATCAAACAATTGCTTGGCGACACACCTAATTATATTAATGACACTCTCGACGGCCGCTTCCCCGGGCATGAGCCAAACCCGTTAGAGGCTGAAAATCAAGAACAAATCAAGGAAATGGTGCTGAGACATAAATGTGATATCGGTCTCCTTTTCGATGGTGACGCCGACCGCATCACATTCATTGACGAGAAGGGACAGTTCATCTCTCCTGACCTGATTATCGCTTTCTTAGGTAATTATTTCCTTGGCGAGAAAAAACAGAAAGGCATTGTGCTTCAAGACATTAGGTCGTCAAGAGCCATCCAGGAATATCTCGGGAGGCTCTATGGTGCCAAGGTCGAGACATGGCGTGTGGGACGCGCCTATGCAGCCCTGAAACTCCGTGAGCTCGACGGATGCTTTGGAGGCGAGCTGGCCGGACATTATTACTTCCGCGACTTCTACTACTCTGATTCAGGAATAATGGCAGCCATGTTAGTGCTACGATTGTTGTCGCAATTCAAGGCGAATGGTCAATGTATGTCGCAGATTATCAAAGAAATATCACCTTATCACAACTCCGGCGAGATTAATTTCACAATAGAGAGGAAAAAAGAAGCCATGGATGCCGTGCGCGATTATTTCATGAGTGTCGAGACACCTGAACGTTTCCTCGATTTCGACGGCTATCGTCTTGATTATCATGACTGGTGGCTTAACATCCGTCCCTCGAACACTGAACCATATTTGAGATTTTTAGCTGAAGCAAAGTCGGAGGAGAAGTTGAATGAAATTGTGAAAACGGTGAGGGGATTGTTAGCCATTAGCCATTAGCCATTAGCCATTAGCGATTAGTTGGGGATTATAAGAAGAAATGAAAAAAATCACTGTTATATTATTGATTTTCAGTACATTATATGTATCGGCACAAGATACTCTGAGAGACGACGCGCGCGTGAGGAGGAATGTGAGCATTGTGCTTGGCACAGAGGCGGCATTGTATGCCGCGTCCATGACAGGGCTTTATTTCGCATGGTATGCCGACTATCCTCAATCAAAATTCCATTTCTACAACGACAATGGCGAGTGGCTGCAGATGGATAAAATCGGACATGGGACGACATCGTATCTCGTTGGTTTATATGGCTATGAGCTGCTTCGTCATGCAGGTCTCGATGAGCGACGTTCCATATGGTTTGGAGGTACTTTGGGCTTGATTTTCCTCACAAGTGTGGAGGTTTTCGACGGTTTTTCCGACGGATGGGGCTTCTCTTGGGGCGACATGGCTGCCAACACCTTAGGCTCGGCCATGTTCATCGGTCAACAGTTGCTCTGGCATGAACAACGTGTCACCTTGAAATACTCATTCCATACTACAGAGTTTCCGGATTATCGTCCGGATTTGTTAGGGTCAAATTTGATTCAACAAACGATAAAAGACTATAACGGACAGACTTATTGGGCTTCATTTAATATCAAGTCGTTGTTTCTCAATAAGGAAAGCAAATTCCCTGCGTGGCTGAACATCGCCGTGGGCTATGGTGCCACCGGCATGACAGGTGCTTTCGACAACACGTTGGAACACAATGGAGAACCTATCCCACACTATGACAGAGTCCGACAGCTCTATCTCTCTCCCGACATCGATTTCACGAGAATCCCGACAAACAATAAATTTTTAAAATATACGTTTAAAGTATTGAATATCTTCAAGATGCCGCTTCCTGCGATAGAATATAACTCGAAAGGAGATTTTGCGTGGCATTGGATTTATTTTTAGGTATGCTTTTGATTTAAAAGGTAGATATTATGAAAAAGACATTGTTTTTTACAAGTTTGACGGCATTGTTTCTGATGCTCAGTTGCGGTCCCAATCCGGAAAAATCGAGGCTTTATCTTGACAAAGGCATTGATTATCTTTTTGCTTCGCAGTTTGACGAGGCCATAGGGTTTTTCGACAAGGCCATCGAGTGTGATGAGACCAACTTTGAGGCTTATTATTATCGCGGATGCGCTTACAGCAACAATTTCAGGAACGATATGGCATTGAAGGACTGGAACAAGGCAATCGAGCTAAAACCCGACTACCCCAATCCATATTTCAACATCGGATTGATTTACAAAATGCACAACGACAACTCTATGGCGTGTTATTATTTCAAATTAGCCGAAAAATATGGTCGTGAGAATATGACAGATTACGTGAAATTTTGCGATTATTACGAGTGACATGGCTGAATATTCTTCCATTTTGTTAGAAAAGGCCGTTGATGAGCTTGCCAAATTACCCGGGATAGGACGAAAGACATCCTTGAGGCTCGCCTTGCATCTCCTTGGCGAGGAGAAAGTGGTCACTGATGCGCTTTCAAAATCGTTGCTCGACATGCGCAACAATATCGTTTTGTGCAAGAAATGCTATAACATAAGTGATAGTGAGTACTGTTCGATATGTTCTAATCCTAAGAGAGACAATGGTTTACTGTGCGTTGTTGCCGACATGCGCGATGTGATGGCCATCGAGCGCACAGGCTCTTACAATGGAGTCTATCATGTGCTCGGAGGTGTCATCGACCCGATAAACGGCATCTCACCCAATGATTTGAGAATCAAGGAGTTGGTTGACAGAAGCTTTAATGAGAGTTTTCGGGAGATAATCTTGGCGTTGCCCGCCACCATCGAAGGCGACACTACTAACTACTACATTTCCAAGATGTTAACACATTTTGAGGGACAGGTCACCGCGATAGCTAAAGGCATCGCCGTAGGCGATGCCTTGGAATATGCCGATGAGGTAACTTTGGGACGTTCGATAACAAACCGGATGCCGTTCAATCGCTAAGGATGTCTTACATTTGACGTAAGATGCGGCAAATATTTTCGATTTCTATTTTATCACCTTGTAAATCAGCTCCTCTCCGGGACGGGCGAGTCGCATGCGTCGCCGTTGCTCATCAGAGAGTTCGTAATAAATCCTGTCGGCATCGACGGTGAAGCCGGCTTTTTCCAGCACTTGCGCATAGTCACGGCCGAACTGCCTGACATGGTCGTATTGCCCGAAACAGCGTTTGCGTTCTTCAGGGTCAGTGATCGTAAGGTCTTCCCAGGTGTCAACATCAGGATTTATCGGGACCATCAGTATCGCCCAGCCGCCGGGTTTCATGACGCGTTTTATCTCAGAAAAAGCCTTGTTGACATCATCGACATGCTCCAGCACATGGTTGCAAATCACCACATCATATTGATTATCAGGCAAATTGATATGTGTCACATCGAGATGAAGGTCTGCTATTGGCGAATCGAGGTCGGCGGTGGTGTAATCGAGGTTTTTCAGGGTTTTAAAGCGTTTAATGAAGGGCTGTTCAGGCGCGAAATGCAACACCTTCAGATTATCGGTGAAAAATCCTGTTTTCTCGTGAAGATACAGCCAAAGCAGACGATGACGCTCAAGCGACAGACATCGCGGACACATACGGTTTGCCATCGCCACTCCGTAACCGTAAGGCAAAAACTTCCGGAAATGTCCGCCACACACCGGACATTCCACCTTGTCACCGATGTAAAACGGACGTATCAGGAAACTGAACAGCCCGCTGAGGCGAATCAGCGTCTGACGCGGGAAAATCCTTGTAAATAAAGCGATTAACTTTTTCATAGTAATTCTCTTAAGGCAGCGGTCATACTTGACCATGTATATTTCTTTTTTTCGTCACGAACACCTTCCGCAAAGACATCGTATCTGACGTTTTCATAAAAATCAACGAGAGCGTCGGCTATCGCAATGGGCTGAGGCTCAACAACATATCCTACTTTGCCGTTGGGGATGATTTCCTTCAGTCCGCCGACATCAGTCACAAGAACCGGTCTCTCGAAATGATAAGCCACCTGTGTCACACCACTTTGCGTTGACGATTTATAAGGCTGCACGATAATATCAGCAGCATTAAAGTAATACTTTACATCAATATCGCTAATATATTTATTTTCAATTATAACCAATTCATTCAGCCCATGTTGTCCAATCTGTTGGAGATAAGGCTTAGGGTCATCGTAAAACTCACCGGCGACAATCAGTTTCACCTTGTGTTTGCGAAGCCGCTCGTCAGCAAAAGCGTCGATGAGAAGGTCAAGGCCTTTGTATGCGCGCACGAGACCGAAAAACAGCATATAACTATAACTTTCGTCGAGATTAAGATGTCTTATCGCCACCGTTCTGTCCATCGTCTCTCCATAGTGGTCGTACAACGGATGTGGTACGAAACACTTAGGTTTATCTTGATTGTCAAGCGATTTCACATCATCAAGAACCGACTGTGACAGTGCCACGAAGCCATCCATTGACTTCACAAAATATGGAGGCAGAATCTTGTCGAGAATCGATTTCTCATGTGGTATCATATTGTGTATCAATCCAATACACTTCGTATGACGGTTCTTCTTTATCAATCGCGCTATCTTGCCGAAACATGGAGCGAAGAACGACATCCAATAGGTGAAAACCACGATATCGGGATTCTTCTTGCGTAACTCCTTCCCCACTTTTATCCAGTTCAACGGATTGACACTGTTCACTTTACGTGAAATCTCAAAGCCTTGCGGAGCTTTGGCGTCAGAATATTGCGTCTTACCCGGAAAAAGGAATGAAGGATACTGAAGCTTAAACGTAACCACTTCAATATCAACACCTTCCCTGACAAACTCCGTAGCAAGTCTGTCGGTGAAAGCCGCAATCCCTCCACGATAAGGATACGAAGAACCCACAATGACAATCTTCATCTATTTTGTTTTTAAAATCTTTACTCCTTACTCTCAACTTTCAACTCTCCACTCTCAGCACTCTTCTCCACAACTTTCGCCTTATACCCTATTTTCTCAAATGCCTTTTGAAGCTTTTCGATGTCTGTCTTCTCGCTATCATATTGAATTGTAACGAGTTTTGTCTTCAAATCAGGGTTGATAGCCTTAACACCTTTTTCAAAACGGATGTTGTTTTTGATGCGGTTCACGCAGCTTTCGCAGTGCATCTCAGGCTCTGTTGAGAACACCACTTCTTTCTTTGTCTGAGCGTTTGCCAAGACAGCCATAAACATCGCGAACACTAATAAAACTAATTTTTTCATATTGTTGTCATTTTGTCATTTTCCATTTTACTCCCGCATACACCATGATGCCGTCAATCGGACCCCAGATCATCGTGGCGTCGAAGTTGTCGCCCCAAGGGTCATGACAGCCAACGATAGGGTTTTTCTGTTTGAAACTTGTGAGATTCTCCCCACCCACATAGATGTTACCCCAGCGGAACCATTTGGTTATCTGTGCGTTAAGAATCTGATAAGGTTTAAAATCGCCGTATGGCTCCGGCATTCTGCCTCCGCCGTTTAACTGCAATGTGACGTCGAACTGCCATATCTCAAGCGGGGTTTTGTACGAAGCCGTCAGCAAGCCTTTGTAACGACTTGTCAAAGGCTTCTCCCGAAGCATCCCGTTGATAGTTGTACGCACATCGTTGAGTCTGAAAGCTACCAAGAGTGAGAAGCCCTCGAAAAACGGGTATTTCGCATCGATTTGCAGCGTATGCGAGAACGATTTTCCGTCAAGGTTGTAAAAACGCACCTCGTGAGCATCACTGTCGAGGTCGGTGACGACCTGATTCATGAAATCGGTGTAAAAATATTCCACGTTGATATTCAAATCCTTATGAAAGATTTCAAAGTCAAGAGACACACTTGCGCCATAGTTCCACGCCTCCTCCTGTTTCAGATTGTCGTCAACAATTATTTGACGGCTACTTGCCAAAAGGTTGTGGTTCTCGAGCATAGGGCGTGACGTACGATAGCCTTTACCTGCCGAAAGACGCAGTTTCAGGTGCTCATCGACAGTCCATTTTGCATGGGTGCGAGGTGTGAAAAATGCACCATAAATATCGCTGTAATCACCACGAAAACCTGCCATAAGCACAAGTTTCTCGTCGAGGTTGAAAGTGTATTGCGCATAGGCACCGCCCACGTTTTCGTCATTCAGGATGTCAAACCCATCATGATTGAACGACAATCCTGCCGAGAGGTTGTGCCGCGGCGTGAAATCGGTCTCGAAAAGCAGCTGCGCGTATGCGTTGTTCTCTTCAACGTCGTATCGCCTCAAACCATACAACGCATTCATATTATGATACGAACCCGACAAAATCAGAGCTACATTAGTGTTGTGCGCGTCGTCGATTATGAAGGCGTTTTTCAAAAATCCTTCATAGCGTTCCGTCCCGATATCTATCCTATACAATTGATTGTCAATGAGTAAGGTTTTAGAATGATTATGTGCGTCCTCCATCTGACCGCCTGTCCTGTCTTCTTTCAAGGCTTTCACGGCGGCTTGCATTATATAATGGGGTGTACGGTACATCCAACGGTTCATCACGTCAAACTGCTGTACTTTCGGCATATCCATGAAGCCGTCGCCGTTGCCGTCATGCTCAAGGAAGGCATTCTCGTAATGCGCTAATAATCCGCTACTTAGCTTGTCATTAAGATGCAGGTTCCCTTCAATATTCGACTCAAGTTTCAGCCGGCTGTCGAGATAAAGATTCACATCGAGTGTCTCTTCCGACTGAGGCTTAAGGTATTCCACATTGATTTGTCCTGTCACCGACTCATAGCCGTTTTTCACTGTGGCGGCGCCTTTCGACACCTGTATCGACTGCATCCAGGGTCCCGGTATATAGCCGAGCGCAAATGGTGCTGCGGCGCCTCTGAATGCCGGCACATTCTCCGTCATCATCTGCACGTAAGTGCCTGACAATCCGAGGAGTCTTATCTGTTTGGCACCGGTGGCGGCATCGGTGTAGTTCACGTCAACAGATGGGTTGGTGGTGAAGCTCTCGCCGAGGTTGCAGCAGGCGGCGCGCACCAACTCGGTGTTGGAAATTATCTCGATATTCTGGGCTCCTTTTGCTTTCATAATGCCCGGTCGCGAGGCTTTCACAACAACATCGTCCAAGTCAACGCCGGCAATCATCGTAATCTCCACAAAGTCGGCGCCGTTCCATAGGGTGGTGTCGTTTTTATAGCCTACATACGTCGTAACTATCTCGTTTACATCAGGTTGTGATTCTAAAATGAATTTACCGTCACCATCGGTCATCACGCCGATATTAGTGCCTTTCCACACAACATTGGCCGCCACAAGTGCGTTGCCTTGGGTGTCTTTGACGACTCCCATGACCTGCGCCACCGACGAAAACGCGCTCAACAAGGCGAAAACCGATGTCAACACTGACTTTTTCATTTCAATTAATCAGCAAATCATTTGTTTCTTTTCAAACCTATTAACTTTTCAATTATCTCATTAACCTCTTTGGAAATTTTTGATAAGTATATGATTGTCAATCCTATGACCAATAATATTACGGTTCTCAAGACTGCCTCCACAATCTCGCCAATCATTCCGTCTCCAAGAAGGCTGATTATATAGCCTGCGACATATCTCGTTGATAACCAATTTAATACAAACATAACAATCATCATGCCGATTACGACCAACTCCTTCCATGAAAATGGCGATATTTTTGTTTTCCAAATTATCATCGACAGCAGAAGCAGGTAATAAATTGAGAATGAAATGATTGACGACCAGGCCGCACCGGTCATTCCTAAAATCGGTATCAGCTTGTTGTTCAATATGATAGCTATTGTTGTCAGAATAGCAGTGAACACCAGTTGAAGGTAATACCATCTTGAATAACTTAGAACGGTGACGCCGATATTTAGCGATGAATTGACCAATTTCGCAAGTCCCAACAGGAAAAACACCCATTTTCCGTCAACATATTTGTCGCCATTCGGTAGCAGTTCGAAAAACAAGTCGATGTTTATCCATATGATGAAAAACACTAATGCCCCGGCAATAAGCTGGTGCAGTGAGACGCTCTTGCACATCATGGAAGCACGTTGAGTATCATTGTCTTTCATCGACTGCGAGATTATCGGGCGAGAAATGGCCGACAAAGAGCGGTAAGGCATCTCCACCAGATTAGCCATATACGCCGCTATGGTGTAAATTCCGGTGATGGCAAGTCCCATTTTGGCTGAGATGAAGAAAGTGTTAAGGCTCGGGATGATGTTGCCTACGACGGCCGCCACCGTGAGAAACAGAGTGTAAAACAGGAAATCCTTGCGCAGCCATTTCGACACATAGCCTTTCTCAATCTTAAAGGAAATTCGAGATAAACTCAGTAAATATATGATATTCAAAAGTGTAGCGACAAGATAAACCAAACATAGCCCTATCACCATACCGTCCAAGCTGATGACGCCTGTGATGTATAAGATATAGTCGCCGAGGGTGAGCAGCCTCACTCCCACTTCGCGGACAAATTTCGGCACCACGATGCGCATCAACAGGTTGGCGTTGGTCTCAAACACCGTCATGTACATCATGAAAAACGCCATGGGGATGACGAGGTACATGTAATCGACAAACAGTGGTGATTCATTGCTGAACTTGTTGATTATGAAGTCTTTAAAGACAAAAAACAGTGTTGTGAAAACAACAAAGCCGATTGCAGGCACGATGATTGTCCATCCGAAGAAGCCATGGTCGCGGCTGTCACTGTCCTTGAAATACGGATAATAGCGCATCGCCGAGGTGTTGGTGCCTAAAGCGGCGAGTCCCGACAAGAGCAATGCCGCGTCTGCCATGACACGGGTGAGACCTATCTCCTCCTGCGTGAGATATTTTGTCATCACGAAGAAGGTGGTGATAAACCCCACGGCGACGCCGATGTAGTTCATCAACGTGCCTTTGATGCTCTGTCGTACTACTATGCCCATCTGTTTCTCAAGATATTTTTGATGAAGTTGCGTGTCGGATAATTCTCGTCATTGAGGACGTGATATAACTCCCTCATCAACGGGAAACATTCTATATCCAATTGGTTGTCAAGGATTTTATTATAGAAGACATCCACTGCTATCCTGCCTTCGAGAACCACGTCCTGACCTATGCTCGCGTTGAAGAATCCTTTGCCGATAAGCAGTCCGAGTGTGCGGTTGCGGCTCATGTCGTTGAGTGCGGTTAGTGAGAAATCGCCGAAGCCACAGTATTTGTACATGGTGCGTTCCTCGCCTCCGAAAAATGTCATCAGCTGACGCATCTCATTGAGTGCCATGGTGATAAAGATGGAACGCAGGTTCGCCGAGTCGAAGTTGGCATCGACGATGCCGATGACTATGGCGTAGATGTTTTTCAAGATGGAGGCGTATTCAACGCCGGTGACGTCAGTGGTGAAATCGGTGCGGATGACGGTACCTTCAAATATGTCGGTGATTATCCGGTACAGCTCCTCGTCTTTTGACGCCGCCGTCAGACCGGTGTCCTGGCGGTTGATTATCTCGCGAGCGAAAGAAGGACCTTTCAGTGTCACAAAAGGATTGAAAATGAATGATTTGATGCTCTCCGGAATGATGTCATCGCCGTTGCCGAAGCCTTTTGCCAGATTTATCATAAGAGCCTTCGGATTGATGTAATCCTTGTTTTCCTTCAGGTAGCCCACCACGGCCGTCGAGGGAATGGCAAGAAAAATTACATCGGCTTCATGCAGGACGCTCTTGTCACCGGTGGCGCGCAGGTTTTCATTAAGCCTGCATTTCGGGAAATAAGAGGTGTTGACGTGCATGGTGTTGACCATCTCAATCACCTCATCCTCAATGGATAACAGAAATATCTCATCTTTATTTCTCGCTGCGAGAACATCGCCTATCGCCGTCGCTATGGCACCGCTTCCGATAAATACAATCTTTCGCATTATACAAAATTTTTGCAAAAGTACGAAAAAAAAGTTTAATAGCTTAATAGTTTAACGGTTTATTTGTTTTTTCCGCCAACAACTTATTTTCAGCCAAGAATATCGACGCGTCAAGCTCATAGCCAATCATCACTATGATACAGTTTATGTAAATCCACATCATGAAGATGATGATACCGCCGATGGAGCCGTAGAGTGCGTTGTATCTTGAGAAATTGACGATGTAATAATTAAATCCGACGGTTCCCACGATGAAAAGCAGGGTAAACATTATCGTTCCAGGTGTAAACAAGCGGAATTTCCAGTTTTTATTGGGGTTTCCATAATAATAAAGCACCGAAATGGCCACAAGCAACGCAAACACTATCAGAAGCCATCTGAATATGTTTATCAGAGTGATAATGAATGTATTATAAAAGTGTATCTTATTGAAAAACCAAGGCAGCACGTCGTTTCCGATGATTATCAGCACCACTGACAGTATCAGAAGCAGTCCGATGAGCAGTGTGACGAGCAAGGCTCTGGTCTGCATTTGGATGAACGACATCTTTCCCAAATGGTTGATGCCCATGTCGAATCCGCGAAAGAAGGCGCGGACGGCTCCCGAGCTGAAGTAAAACGCCATGATGATACCTATCGACATCAGGGTGTTATGCTGTCGCGACATTATCTCGTCGATGGCATACACCACCCTTCCGGCGATATTAGTGGGTACAAACTCCTGGATCATGCCGACTATCATGTCGCGGACACCTTCGAGAGGGAGATATGGTATGAAGGTGAAAAGCACCATGACGGCGGGAAACACGGCCAAAATCACGTTGAATGCCACCGCTGCGGCGCGGTCGGTGAGGTAGCCCTTCGAGAAACCGTTGATGAAATACCACAGCACGTCGTAAATAGGCTTGCCATGAAACCCGGGCAGCGTGATGGATTTCAGCCATCGCACAGCCTTAACCTCCAAATATTTGGCTTTGCGCCTGTATTTTCCAATGTTGATTTTCATTGCCGATATTTAAAAACGCAAAATTATAAAATTTTTACTATCTTTGCAGAAAAATTTTTTGATATGGAGAAGCTCGTCTCACATCCCGGTGTAGTGGTTGGAATCAACGACAAAGACCTTGAAATAGAGATACTTAGCGCAAGCTCATGTGGCTCGTGCGGCATAAAGTCGGCATGCGGCATGTCGGAGATGCAGGAGAAACGTGTGACGGCGCCCAAGCCCTCAGACAAGGAATTCGTTGTGGGTCAGCCTGTCAGCATCGTCATGAGCACTAAGATGGGCAACAAAGCGGCTTTGATAGCATATTTCATCCCCTCTTTGATAATCATCATGGTGACGGTTATCTTATGCGGCTACCTCAAAGACTGGCTCGCAGCTCTTATCGGCATAGGGTCTTTCGCAGTTTACTACCTGATTGTTTATCTGTTCAGAGACAAGCTTTGGAAGGAGTTCCATTACGAGATACGATGAGGATTTCATAAAAATGAATCGTGCTGTTTTTTCAAATTTACGCAATAACGCAGGCTCAAATATCGGCGTCGTAAACGAACGATGAGGACTGCGAGACATTTCGCCATTTTTGACCATATTTCATATAAAACGCCCGCTTTGTCTTTCTTTATTAACGACTTGCATTTTTTGTAAAATTTTCCTTGTATAATTAATATAAATTCAGTAATTTTGCATCGCTAAAAATATGTTTTGTTTTATGAGTAACATTTTACTATGGTCCCTTGTGATTCTGGGAATTTTAGGAGGAGTGGCGGCGGTGATATTGTTCTTCGTCGCGAAGAAGTTCAAGGTTGAGGAGAACCCTCTCATCGACGAGGTGGAGTCGGCATTGGCCGGAGCCAACTGTGGTGGCTGCGGTTTCGCAGGATGCCGCAACTTCGCCGAGGCATGTGTGAAAGCCGCTGCCGAGAAAAGGAGTCTCTCCGGCTTGAACTGTCCCAGCTCCGACATGTCGAAGGTAGCCGGATTGCTTGGGCTTACCGTCACCGTTGCCGAGCCTATGATTGCTGTGGTTCGTTGCAACGGCACTTGTGAGAACGCACCGTCGAAGGTGCATTATGAAGGTGCCGACATCTGCGGCTTTGCCAACACCTTGTATGCCGGCGAGAACGGATGTCCTAACGGATGCTTAGGCTTGGGCGACTGCGTGAAGAAATGCCAGTTCGACGCCCTTCACATCAATGCCGAGACGGGTCTTCCCGAGGTTGACGAGGACAAATGTGTGGGCTGCGGCGCCTGCGCCAAGACATGTCCTCGCGGCGTCATCGAGATTCGCGCCAAAGGCAAGAACAACCGCAGGGTTTATGTGGCGTGCAACAACATCGAGAAAGGTGCCATCGCCATGAAGAACTGCAAGGTGAGCTGCATAGGCTGCCAGAAGTGCTTCAAGACATGCCCGTTTGAGGCCATCGAGATGCGTGGCAGCCTCGCCTATATCGACTTCACCAAATGCAAACAGTGCCGCAAGTGCGTCGAGGCATGCCCTCGCGGAAGCATCCATGAGGTGAATTTCCCGCCAAGGAAACCGAAGGTGGAGACACCTGCGGAAGAGAAAACAGCAGAAAAAATTGTACAACCAAACGAAAGTAAAGAATAACGTATGAATCCGATTAAGACATTTCCCAAAGGTGGCGTTCATCCGGAAGAGAACAAGCTTTCGTCGGACCAGCCCATCATAACATTTGAGATACCCAAACAGGTCATCATCCCGCTCGGACAATGCCTTGGCGCGCCGGCAGAGCCTATCGTGGCGAAAGGCGACAAGGTGAAGGTGGGACAGCTCATCGCCACGGCGAAAGGCTTCATCAGCGCCAACGTACACTCGTCAGTGAGCGGCACTGTCAACAAGATCGACGAGGTGATGGACCACACCGGCTATCGCAAGCCCGCCATCTTCATCGACGTGGACGGCGACGAGTGGCTCGAAGGCATCGACACCAGCGACACCTTAATAAAAGATATCACACTCTCAAGCGAAGAGATTATAGAACGCATCAAACAACACGGCATAGTGGGTCTCGGCGGCGCCACATTCCCCACATATGTCAAGTTGATGATACCGAAAGACAAGAAGGCCGAGTACGTCATCATCAACGCGGCGGAATGCGAGCCTTACCTCACCTGCGACAACCGTCTGCTGCTCGAGAAGCCATACGAGTTCCTCGTGGGTGTGAAAGTTATCATGAAGGCTGTCAACGCACCAAAAGGCGTGGTCGGCATCGAGGTCAACAAGATTGAAGCCGCAAAGAAACTCGACGAGATCGTCAAGAACGACAGCTACTTCGAGGGTATTGAGATTCAGCCGTTGAAGACGAAATACCCACAGGGCGGCGAGAAACAACTCATCAAATCGGTCACGGGACGCGAGGTGCCGTCAGGCAAGCTGCCTATCGAGACAGGCTGCGTGGTGGTCAACGTGGCTTCCACATTCGCCATCTACGAGGCGGTGCAGAAGAACAAACCATTAGTATATCGTGTCGTCACCGTGACGGGAAAATCGGTAAAGAAGCCGTCGAACTTCCTCACGAGGATAGGGACACCTGCCAATCTGCTCATCGAGGCGGCCGGCGGACTCCCGGAAGACACCGCCAACCTCATCAACGGCGGCCCAATGATGGGTAAGTCGGTGAGCGTCACCACCTTCCCTACCATCAAAGGCACATCAGGCATCTTGATGCTCAACGTGAGAGACGCACAGCCCCGCAAGGTGAGCAACTGCATACGCTGCGGCAAGTGCATGAGTGCCTGCCCGATGGGGCTTGAGCCATATCTGCTTAACCGTCTGGCACGACAGAACAACTTCGAGGAGACGGAGAAACACAATATCATGGACTGCATAGAATGCGGCTCATGCGAGTTCACGTGTCCTGCCAACATCCCGCTCGCCGACTATATCCGTTACGGCAAGACGAAGACAGGACAATTAATACGTTCACGTAATCAGAAATAGCTATGAATCAGTTGACAATATCAGGTTCTCCTCATGTTCACGGAGAGCTAAGCGTTAAAAAAATAATGTACATGGTGATTCTCGCCCTCATGCCGGCGTTTGCTGTCTCAGTGTACTTCTTCGGATTTAACGCAATCCGAGTGACTTTGATTTCAGTGGCGACATGTGTGCTCACTGAGTTCTTAATCCAGAAATATCTCATGAAGGGCGAGTGCACCATCAGCGACGGCTCCGCCATCCTGACAGGTATCTTGTTGGCTTTCAACGTGCCGAGCAACATCCCGTGGTGGATGGTCGTGGTCGGCGGCATCGTCGCCATAGGCATCGCCAAGATGTCGTTCGGCGGCTTGGGCAAGAACCCGTTCAACCCGGCATTGGTAGGCCGTGTGTTCATGCTCATCTCCTTCCCTGTCGCGATGACGACATGGCCGGTGCCGAGACAAAACTTCTGGTCGGTTGATGTGATTACCGGTCCTACCACTTTGGGTCTTCTCAAAGAAGGCGGCGCGGAGGCAGTGAGCAACATCAACTACTGGGACATGCTCATCGGCAACACCGGCGGCTCTTTCGGTGAGATGTGTGCCATCGCCTTGATAATCGGAGGACTGTTCCTCATCATCATGAAGATAATCGACTGGCAGACGCCTGTCATCATCATCGCCACGGTGGCGTTGGTGTCGTGCATCTGCTGGCTCATCGACCCTGGCACATACGTCAACCCGTTGTACCACATCCTCAGCGGCGGCTTGATGCTCGGAGCCTTCTTCATGGCCACCGACATGGTGACATCACCGATGACGATAGCGGGCAAGTGCATCTTCGCCTTGGGCGTGGGTCTGCTCACCATCATAATTCGTCTGTGGGGTCAGTATCCTGAAGGGATGTCGTTTGCGATTCTTATCATGAACGCAGTGGTGCCGCTCATCAACAAAGGTTTCAAACCAAAACGTTTTGGAGTGTAGTTGTTGAATCTTAAAATTTTGAAATTATGGCAAAGAAAGAATCAACATTAAAGAACATGCTCATCGCCCTGATGGTCATCACCATAGTGTCGGGCGGAGTGCTCGGATATATCTACGGCCTTACGAAGCCTGCCATCGACCAGGTTGAGGCCAATAAGAACATCAAAGCCATCAACGAGGTTTTGAAGACAGATGTCGCAATAGCGAAGACAGAGACCATAGTCATTGACGACTTGACGTACAACCTGGCGTTTGATGCCGACGAACAATTCATCGGAGCGGCTGTCAAGACTTATTCCAAGAACGGTTTTGGCGGCAGAATCGAGCTGATGGTCGGCATGCTCGCCAACGGTAATATTAATAAGGTGTCGGTTTTGTCGCAGACCGAGACACCCGGTTTGGGTGCCAACATGGTCAACGACAAGTTCAAAGGACAGTTCGACGGCAAGAACCCCGCCACTTTCAGGCTGAAGGTGAAGAAAGACGGCGGTGATGTCGATGCCATAACAGCCGCGACAATAAGTTCAAGAGCCTTCTCTGAGGCCGTGGACCTGGCCGTGAGAGGCTTTGAGTCAAACAAAGACCAATTCATGAAAGGAGGAAACAATGAGTAACTGGAAAACTTTCACCAAAGGATTTATCAAGGAGAACCCTATCCTTGTCCTTTTGTTAGGATGCTGCCCTACCCTCGCCACCACGACGAGTGCCATCAACGGAATGTCAATGGGACTTGCGACAACATTCGTTCTGATAATGTCGAATTTGGTAATCTCATTACTGAAGAACTTCATCCCCGACAAGGTGCGCATCCCATGTTTCATCGTGGTCATAGCCTCGTTTGTGACGGTGGTGCAGTTAGTCATGCAGGCTTATGTGCCTGATATCTATGAGACGTTAGGTCTGTTCATCCCGCTCATCGTGGTGAACTGCATAGTGCTTGGACGCGCCGAGGCCTTTGCCTCGAAGAACCCAGTGTGGCCGTCCATCCTTGACGGTGCCGGCATGGGCTTGGGCTTCACCTTCGCCTTGACGGTACTCGGCTCAATCCGCGAAATCCTCGGAAGCGGCAGCATCTTCAACTGGAGATTCCTGCCTGAAGACGCGCAGACGATCCTCATCTTCGTACTCGCCCCGGGAGCCTTCATCGCCTTGGGTTATCTCATCGCAATAGTCAACAGATTAAAGAAAACTAAATAACAAAGTGCCATGAAAATCATAATAATACTTATTTCGACAATATTTGTCAACAACGTCATTTTGGCGCAGTTTCTCGGAATATGCCCGTTTTTAGGCACTTCCAAGAAGACATCCACCGCCGTGGGCATGGGTGCCGCCGTCATCTTCGTACTCGTCCTTGCCACCTTAGTGACGTATCTGTTAAACAAATACCTCTTGGTGCCACACGGACTGGAGTTTTTGCAGACCATAGCGTTCATCTTGGTCATCGCCGCCTTGGTGCAGATGGTTGAGATTATCTTGAAGAAGATAAGCCCGTCGCTATACACCGCCTTAGGTGTGTTTTTACCTTTGATTACCACCAACTGCTGCGTACTCGGCGTCTCTTTGAAAGTCGTCGGCGAAGGCTTCATCTACGGCAACAACGTGGGAGAGGCTGTCATTTACGCGGCAGGTATAGCCATCGGCTTCGCCTTAGCGTTGATAATATTCTCCGGCATACGCGAGCACATCGACTTGATGGAAGCCCCGGAAGGCACCAAAGGCACGCCTATCGCATTGATAACAGCAGGCATCTTAGCCATGGCGTTCATGGGATTCGGAGGGCTGGTTTAGTTACCGGTTATAAATTAGAAACTAAAAAATGTTGAAGTAATAACCATTAAAATTAAATAAATGAAAAAAAGCAACTTTCTAAGATTAGTCATTTTGGCATTTTTGATGCCGGGCTTTACATTCACAATCATGGCTCAGGAGGTACGCACGTTCAGTTTCAACCATGAAGGCAAGAACGGCATCGAGCTTAGAGGACAGACAAGAGGTAATGTGGCACTCACGTACAACATTGATGAGATGAGTCTCACATCCTTCTTTTACAACGGAGAAGAGATGCAGTCGGTGGGCATTGCCGACATCAGCCTGCCCAACGAGAAAGGCCTGCCCAATGTGCCGAGCTACAGCCGCACCATCGCCATCCCGCAAGGAGCACAAGCTGTACTCAACGTGAAGAGCTATGAACAGCAGGTTATCAAAAATGTCAATATTGAGCCGTCGTTGGGCATCCAAGATGAAAATTCGGAGCCTGACATGAACTTCACAAAAGACATGAAGGTGTATTCTGAAGACGCCTTCTACCCTGCCGACTTTGCGTCAATAAGCGCGCCATCGTCAATACGTGGGGTGGATGTCGTCAACGTGAGCATCAGCCCTGTGAGATTCAACCCCGTCACGAAAGAAGCCGTCGTTTATCATAACATCGAGTTTGAAGTAGAATTCATTGGCGGCAACGGACATTTCGGTGACGACAGCTTCCGCTCGCCATATTTCGACCCTATCCTGGCACAAAACATCCTGAATTACAACTCATTGCCGGTCATCGACTATGAGGCGAGGATGCAACAGTGGTTGCGAGACGGTGCTGACGGTGCGGAATACCTCATCATCACGCCTAACAACGACGGATGGGCAGAGCCGGCACAGAGACTGAAAGAATATCGTATGAAACAAGGCATCATCACCGAGGTGTATCGTCTTGACGAGATACCGGCCACGACAACCACCATGATGAAGACATGGTTCCACAATGCCTATAACACCTGGACAATCAAGCCGGTGGCGGTGCTTCTGTTTGGCGACCACAACACTAACATGAGTCAGGGCATTCCTGCAGAGGAGGTTTATCACTCACCAAGTTACGGAAACTGCATCACCGACAACCAGTATTCTGATGTCACAGGCGACTATCTTCCTGAGATGATTTTCTCACGTCTGGTCGCCGCTGACGCCACGGAAGCCGCTATGCTCGCCGATAAGCAGATAGAGTACGAATATACCAATCCCAATATGGATGCCAGCACATACAATGTGCCGATAACGGCTCTCGGATGGCAGACAGAGCGCTGGTTCCAGCTCTGTTCAGAGGTGGTGGGCGGCTATTTCCGCGCACACGGCAAGAACCCTTACCGCGTCAACTGCATCTATCAAGGCACGCCGGGTTCTATATGGTCGTCAGCACAAAACACAACAGATGTGGTGTCGTATTTCGGACCGTCTGGCACCAACTACATCCCGCAGACGCCCGACCAGCTTGGTGGTTTCAACGGTGGCACACCTGAGCAGATTGTCCAGGCCATCAACGCGGGCACCATGCTCGTGCAGCATCGTGACCACGGTTTAGAGACAGGCTGGGGCGAGCCGGCTTTCCGTAACACACACGTGGCACAGCTTACCAACGTGGGTAAAATGACATTCGTGTTCTCCATCAACTGCGAGACAGGTATGTTTAACCTCTCTTCGGGACCTTGTTTCGCCGAGGCTTTCATACGCCGCACTTACAACGGACAAAACGCCGGTGCCGTGGGTCTCATCTGCCCGACGCATGTGTCGTACTCTTTTGTCAACGACGCCCTTGTGTGGGGTATCTATGACCATTTCCAGCCGGAGTTTATGCCCACTTTCGGGCCTTACGCTCCTAACGAAGGCAACTGGCTGCCGGCTTTCGGCCTCGTGGCAGGAAAACACTTCCTATCAACGACATCATGGCCATATAATACCGACAACAAATATATCACATATCAGATGTTCACCGCACACTGCGACGCTTTCCTCCGTCTCTACAGCGAGGTGCCGCAGACTATGACGGTACAGCATCAAAACGTGCAACTCGCAGGCCTGCAGACATTCCAAATCACTGCGCCGGAAGGAGCCACGATAGCTCTTACAAAAGGTGAAGGCGAGAATCTTGAGATAGTGGCCGTGGCAGAAGCTACCGGTAGCATCCAAAGCATAGAAATAGCCTCACAAGTGCCTCCAACAGTACTAAAACTCACCGTGACGGGTCAAAATTACCTGCGCTATGAAGCTGATATTGACGTCATCCCCGCTGACGGACCATATATCATAATCAACGACTATGCCCTCAGCAACGAGGCGACACAACTCAACTTCGGTGACAACTCGGGACTTAGCATCCAGCTTAAGAACGTGGGTAACGCCCAAGCACCGGCCGGCTCGATGACACTCACATCAGAATCAGAATATGTGACAATAACAAACGGCTCTGTCGAGTTCAATGCCATAGGCTCTGAAAACACCATCGATTTGTCAGACGCCTTCAGCTTCACCGTATCTGATCAGGTGCCTAACAAGACAAATATCGAGTTTGTGGTGACAATTACCAGTGGCTCAGACACTTACGAAAATCATATCATTTTGAAGGCCTACGCTCCCGTCTTCGAGATAGGTAATGTTACAGTCATAGAGCTTACCGGCAATGGCAACGGACGCCTCGACCCTGGCGAGATGGCAAGACTCAGGTTCCCTGTAATGAACAAAGGCAACGCAGCCTCATGGGAGACCTACGTGTCATTGGAAATCAACAACCCGTTCATGGAGATTACCAGCGAGCCAACGCTTACCATCAACAGCATCGGAGTCAATTCGTCGGCGAGTATCGAGTATGATATATATGTTGGCGGAGCGCCATCAGGATTTCTGGCCGAATATGCTTTATACGCAGAATCAGGCGTTTACACGGCCTCAAGAGATTACACATCTAAAATCGGCCTCAATGTCGAAGACTTCGAGTTGGGCGTGTTGGACGCCTCGATGTGGACCAACGACATGAATTATCCTTGGACGTTTGTGACTGACGACCCATACGAAGGCAACTATTGCATCAAGTCGGGACAAATAAACCACAACCAGGAGACATCAGTCACCATGTCATACGAAGCCGGCGCGGCCGACTCTATAGCATTCTATTACAAGGTGTCGTCAGAATCTAATTACGACAAATTGTATTTCTATATCGACGGTCAGGAAAAGAACAACTGGTCGGGAAACATTGGGTGGACAAGAGCACAATACGCTGTGACAGCCGGCACTCATACCTTCATGTGGAAATATAAGAAAGACACCAGCGTATCAAGCGGCAGCGACTGCGCATGGATTGACTTTGTGATACTTCCTGTTGACATGAACCTCAGCGTCAGCGCGGGTGTTGATATCAATATATGCGCCGATGAAAACGCACAACTCAACGGTTTCGCCGCTAACCAGACATCTATGGAATGGTCAACCGACGGAGACGGCACTTTCGACGATGTTACCATCATCAACGCGGTCTATACACCTGGCAGTCAAGACATTGCAAACGGTGCGGTGACTCTCACCCTGACAGCTTATCAAGACACCGAGATGTTGTCAGACAATATGGTGGTCACCTTCATCGAAGAGCCTGTCGTTGCAGGCGAGACCGAATATCTGCAGTTTGATGTCGAGGCATTTGAAATCGGACTTGAGATTGACAACTTGGGTAGATTCATCGGCTGGAGTACCTCGGGAACAGGCTCATTCAGCAATAGTCACAATCTGACGACGATGTATCATCCGACAGACGACGATTTTGAGGCTGTTGACATCGTTCTCACAGCCACCTATACAGGATGCGGTTACAAGACATACGAGCAAAATGTCGATGTGCACTTCTCACATCTCGATGTCAACACTCCTGATGCCACTACCGTCAGCATTCATCCTAATCCGACAAAAGACATCATCAATGTTGTTGTCAACAATATCTCATCAGATGCCTATATGACGATTTATAACGCTGTGGGTCAGGTGGTTTACACTTCACAAGAGAGCTGTGACAACGGTTTGAATATCACAATCGACCTCAACGGACTTTCAACGGGAACCTACATCCTTCAAGTGAGATGTGATGAGGGTTTATGGACTAAAAAGATTGTTAAGAGATAACATTTTTTGACAATGGAAGGAATACCGGCATTATTCTCCGACTTGGCGCTGATACTCATCACGGCGGGTGTCACCACGGTGATATTCAAGTGGTTGAAGCAGCCATTGGTATTAGGATATATCGTGGCCGGATTCCTCATCGGACCTCATTTCACGTATTTCCCGGTCATCAACGACACTAACAGCGTTGAGACGTGGAGCGAAATAGGAATGGTGTTCCTTCTGTTTGCCATAGGCTTGGAGTTTTCCTTCAAGAAACTGAAAAAGGTGGGCGGCCCTGGCGCTATCATGGTGCTGACAGAGCTTATCATAATGTTCACCACAGGCTTTTTTGTGGGAAAACTCTTCGGATGGCAAAAGATGAACTGCATCTTCCTCGGATGTATGCTGTCCATCTCCTCCACCAGCATCATCGTCAAGGCTTTTGACGACTTGAAGCTGAAAAATGAGAAATTCACCACTCATGTCATCGGGGCTTTAGTGGTGGAAGACCTCGTGGCCGTCATACTTATGGTAATATTGTCCACATTGTCGGTTGGCAATACCTTTGACGGTGGAGAGTTAGTTCTGAGCATGGTTAAACTGATGTTTTTCCTGATCATATGGTTCGTCTTCGGCATCTATCTCATCCCGTCGTTCCTCCGTCTGATACGAAAATTCATGACTGAAGAGACGCTTGTCATCATAGCGATAGGCTTGTGTTTCATGATGGTGATGCTCGCCAACTATGCCGGATTCTCCTCGGCTCTCGGCGCCTTCGTGATGGGCTCCATCCTTGCCGAGACGCTGGAAGCCGACATCATCCACAAACTTATCACCCCGATAAAAAACCTCTTCGCCGCCATATTCTTCGTCTCCGTCGGAATGATGGTTGACCCGAAAATCCTTTTAGAATATACATGGCCGGTTGTCATCATCGCACTTACCGTGATGGTTTTCAAGACGTTAAGTGCCACGGCGGGAATGCTTATCTCAGGAAGGGACATCCATACCTCGCTGAAGGCAGGCTTCTGCTTCTGTCAGATAGGCGAGTTCTCATTCATCATCGCATCGCTTGGATTGAGTTTCAAAGTCATTGACGAATACCTCTACCCTATCATCGTCACCGTCTCGATAATCACAACGTTTTTCACACCTTATATAATACGTCTCGCCGACCCCTTATATAACTGGCTCAACCCACGCATCCCTGAGAAATGGAAGCAGGCCATGACAAATTATTCCGAAGGGTTTAAGGTCAACGATAACACCACCTTGACATTCAGGACTTTTGTCATCAACCAGTTTAAGAACATGCTCATCTACGGCTGCATCATCTTAGCTCTTGCCCTGATATGCTTCTCGGCGATAGGTCCGTTCATTGTCAATCACATACATGGCATCTGGGGCGGACTGATATCCATCGCGGTGACGTTGGCGGTGTTGTCGCCTTTCATCTGGGCGATGGCGTTCAAATACAAAATCTCACTGACAAATTCCCGCCTGATAACGAAAAATATCTTTGAACGTCATGTGATTGCCATCATTTTTGTTTTGAGATATATCATCGCAATCACCATAATAACCTACGTAATCAGGCATTTTTTAAGTCTCAGTTTCTTTGCCGCCCTCGGAATAGCCGTCGGCGTATCCATAATTCTCGCCTTGTCGAACGGCATCATGAAGTTTTATGAGAAATTGGAGAAAGACTTCATGGAGAATCTCAACAAACGTCAGAAACAGGCGTCGTTTATCGTTCCGGAAGTGCTTCAGCAGAACTTCCATCTTGAAAAAGTCGTGGTCAGTCCCTTAAGCCATATCGTCGGCAAACAGCTGAAAGACACCGCTTTCCGTCGAGATTATAAGGTGAGCGTGGTGTGTATCGAGCGTGGAAAGAACATCTATGATCTGCCCGATAAAGACATGGCGTTTTATCCCTACGACATCGTGACACTGGTTGGAGACGACGAAAACATCAACAAACTACGGCCGATAATCGAAGTGGAAGACTCCGAGTTGATAAGAGAACGACAAGAACACGACATGAGTCTGCATTCGGTCAAGTTGTCAGAACAAAGCTCGATATGCCATGTCTCGCTGCTCAACTCGATGTTCAAAGAGAAATACAACGCAATGGTCATTGCCATACAAAGAGACAATGATTATATCCTAAGTCCTTCGGCATCAACGATTTTCAACTGCAATGATGTCGTTTGGTTCGTCAGCTCTGCTGAAGCCGCTAAAATGATTATTCAAAAAGAAGGTATATAAAAAACAATTGATGCAATGAAAAAATCACAGACATTCCTCAAAATAATGATGTCATTGGTCATGATGATGTCGGCATTAACGGCATTTTGCCAGACGTTGGAAGTCGTCAACAGCACGAAATCTAACCTTGAGTTAAGTCTTCGCATCGACAAATACAGTCTTGAGGACAGTTATCAGGACGGTGTTGAGGGACAATCCATTGTGTTAAGCGGCATTTTCCTTCCCAACGTCGCCGGAACGCCTGATTTACCTGTCGTTTCGCGTTATGTGGCGATACCACGAGGTGCCAATGTGTCGGTGAACGTCATAAACAAAGTCACAGAGACGCTCTATGACATCGACCTCATGCCGGCTCCCGCGCTGCCGTTGGACAACAACGACACCCCTATGCAATATATCCGCGATGAGCAGATTTATTCAACTGACGCCTTCTATCCTGCAGAGCCTATAATCACCTCTAAGCCATTGAAAATCAGAGATGTTGATGTCGTCATCATCAGCGTGACGCCATTCCAATACAATCCGGTCAGCAAAGAGCTTGTCGTCACGAAAGAGCTTGACCTCGAAGTCGAGTTTGAGGGAGGCAACGGTGTTTTCGGTGGTGATCCACGTTATCGCAGTGCTGCATGGGACCACATCATCCGTGATATGGTCATCAACGAGAGCATCTTGCCTGATGCTGATTATCAAAGCATTATAAAAGATGCGGCACAACATCGTGATACAGGATGCGAATATCTCATCATCACGCCCGACAACCCTGAGTTCATCCAGCTCGCCGACAGCATCAAGCTGTTCAGAAACCAACAAGGCATACTCACTGATGTGGTGACGGTGTCGGAATGCGGCGGCAACGACCAGACAGCCATCCGCAGCTATATTCAGAATGCCTACAACAACTGGGACATCCCTGTCTCGGCGGTGCTTTTGCTTGGCGACCATAACACCGACGGCACGCTGGGCATAGTCTCATATACGATGAACAACCATCCTGGCGGCGAAGGCTATAACCCTTATATCTCCGACAACAGATACGCTGACGTCAATGGAGATCATCTTCCGGAAGTAATCATGGGACGCATCACCGGACGCAATTACGAGGAGATGTATCACATGATTAACAAGGACTTACAGTTTGAGCGTCATCCTTCCACCAATGCGCGTTTCTATAACAGGCCTATAACAGCGATGGGATTCCAGCTCGAAAGATGGTTCCAGCTATGCTCTGAGGTGGTTAACGGTTTCTGGGAATATGGGTTGGGAAAACAACCTGTGCGAGTCAACGCCATTTATCAAGGAACGCCGGGCAGCAGCTGGTCGTCGGCACAAAAAACCAACACTATCGTCAACTACTTCGGCCCCAACGGTTTAGGCTATATACCTCAGACGATGTCGCATCTCACCGAATGGAATGGCACCGGCAATCAAATCAATGAGGCGATAAATGCAGGCGCATTCATATTGCAGCACCGCGACCATGGTGCCGAGGAGCTGTGGGGCGAGCCGTCATACAGCATCGGCTATATCAACCGCCTCGTCAACCCCGACCTCACTTTTGTGATGTCGAACAACTGCCTGACCGGTCGATTCAACTACGGCGGTGTCAACGGCGCATGCTTCGCCGAGGCGTTCCATCGTCATCAGTACGGCGCGTTGGGCATCATAGCAGCCACACAGGTGTCTTATTCTTTCGTCAACGACGTGTATGTCTGGGGTGCTTACGACAATATGTGGCCTGATTTCATGCCTAACTTCGGCACCCAACACCCGACGGATTTCATACTGCCGGCCTATGCCAACGCCTCGGGAAAATTTTTCCTGCAACAGTCAAACTGGACTGACGACTATTGTAAAGAGATAACATATTACCTCTTCCACCATCATGGTGACGTATATATGAATCTTTATACCGAAATGCCGCAAGACCTTGATGTTACTCTTATTCCAGTCATCGTGGAAGGGTCAGCGCAATTCGAGATAACAGCCACGGCTGATGCCACTATATGCCTCTCAAACGGCAATGAGATAATAGGTCTTGCCACGGCGACAGGTCTGCCGCAAATAATGGAGATAACACCACAAAGCCTTGGAAATGGGGTGCTTCTGACGGTGACAAAACAAAATTATTATAGATATACACGCAATATCGCCGTAATACCTGATGAAGGTCCTTACCTCATTTTCAGTAACTGTGAGTTAAATGACCAAAATAATAACAACCAGCTCGATTTCAACGAAGAGGCTACTTTGAATGTCGCGATTCATAACGTTGGCTTTGAAAGCATCGAAAATGTTGATGTCGAATTGACATCAGAATCGCCATACGTTATAATCAATTCAAATACAACGACATACGACTTACTCGAAGCCAATCAGATTGTAAATAAAGAGAACGCTTTCTCCATAAAATTGACTGATGATGTCCCGGACCAGACAAAAATAAGGTTCCATCTTTCGATGAACAGCGAAAATCGTTCATATTCCGACGATTTCGTCCTTATTGCCAATGCCCCTGATTTTTGTGTCACTAATCTCTGCATAAAAGACGCTGACAACAACATAACAAACAGGTTATATAAGGGCGAGTCGGGTTATTTGACTTATACTATTAAAAATCAAGGACATAGCCTGAGTAATAGCATCAACAACAACCTTAATATAGAGGCTCCTGTCATAACGTATCAGGAACAAGACATCACCATCGATGGCCTGGCTGCCAACGACAGCACATATGTCACTTTTGTGGTAACGGTGCTTGACAACTCGCCGTCAGGTGCCATCCTCGATGGAATCATGACAACAAGCTCTAACGGCTATCAAAACGTTTATCAATCGGAGATTATGCTCGGAAATTGCACAGAAGACTTTGAGGATGAAGACTTTAACTCTGATTTTACTTGGAATTTATCAAGTCCGGTGCAATGGTTTAGAGACGACAACGACCCATACGAGGGCAATTATTGTTTCACCGGACTTTCGTCATCTACAGGAAGTACCTCCAAATTCGCGTTCTCAGCTGTTACTGAGATTAACGACATGGTTTCTTTCTATTACAAAGGTTCCGCCAATGACTCCGATGAATTCAAGTTCACATTGGACACTGAGTCCTTTATGCTGAACGGCGACGAATGGCAATATTTTGAAATGCCGTTAAATGCAGGCACTCATCTCTTTAAATGGTCATTCGTAAGAAAGAGTCATGCTGATGAAGGATCGGCATCAATCGACTTCATAAATATGCCGCCGACACACATCGAGTTCCTTGATGTTTCTGAAGTATCTGATGACATCCGAAATGTCACGGTGTATCCGAATCCAGGTAAAAACGAGTTGAATGTCGTCGTTTCAGATTATAATTTCGCAAAATTGCAAATATTTGATTTTCAAGGCAGAATGATTATTGAAAAGGAAATCAACGATATTATCACCACGATAAATACTGAGAATCTCGCAACAGGATTGTATTTCTGGAAAGTGGGCAACGAAACGGGGAAATGGATAAAATCAAAATAAAAAAAGGTCTGGATATACATCTTGAGGGCACTCCATCAAATGAAATGGAATGTTTTGAGCCGACTTTATGTGCCATCAAACCTCTTGATTTTATTGGTATCTCACCCAAAATGCACGTCATCGAGGGTGATGAGGTGCAAATAGGTTCGGCCCTGTTTCACGATAAAAACAATGAGAGAATTTTATTCACTTCTCCTGTCTCCGGCAAGGTGAAAGCCATAGTGAGAGGTGAAAAACGCGCCATTTTACGTGTCGTCATCGAAAATGATTTCAAGAACGAATCCATCGATTTCGGGGCGGCAAATCCCAATACATTGTCTCGTAATGAACTGATTGACAAAATGTTACGTAGCGGTGTATGGCCAATGCTTCGACAACGTCCTTTTGCCACTATAGCCAATCCCAATGATGCTCCCAAACATATCTTTGTCTCTATGTTCGACACAGCACCTTTGGCAATAGATAATGATTATATCATTGAAAATCAATTTGATGCGATAAAGACAGGCTTGCAGGTGTTGTCAAGGTTTACTGATGGTAAAGTTTATATGGGTATCAGGCATAATTCATTGATATGCAAAGAGTTATCTAATCAGGTCGGGAATGATGATATAATAGCGGTCGAATTTGACGGCAAGCATCCGGCAGGTAATATCGGCACACAGATAAATGCCATATCACCAATAAACAAAGGTGAAGTCGTGTGGTATTGCTATCCCTGCGATGTCATGACAATCGGCAAATTGTTCCTCACAGGAAAATACGACAGCACCCGCATCATCGCCACATCAGGCTCGGCGATAAGAAACCCGCATTATTATACGACTAAAATCGGAGCCGACATATCTCCTATATTGAATGTTGACGAAAACAGCCGTATTATAAGCGGTAACGTGTTGACAGGCAGCAACATAACTGATGACAGATTCCTTGGTTACCATGATTCTCAAGTCACTGTGATACCGGAAGGCGACAAATACAAACTTTTCGGATGGATTCGACCGGTTTTCAAGCGTTTCACCGACACCAACACTCATGGCGACACACGTCCTTACATTATGACAGGAAAATTCGAGAAGGTCTTTCCGTTCGACATCTACCCTATGCAGCTCATCAAGGCTTGCCTCATCAAAGACATCGATCAGATGGAAGAACTCGGCATCTATGAGATTGACGCTGAAGACTTTGCGCTTTGTGAAGTCATCGACCCGTCAAAAACGCCTATTCAGCAAATCATCCGTGAAGGACTTGAATTTATTAGAAAGGAGACGAACTGATGGGATTAAGGAACTATATTGATAAAATCAAGCCAAACTTCGAGACGGGCGGGAAATATGCCAGGTTTCACTCGACTTTCGAGGCTTTTGAGACGTTTTTATACACCCCTGACAAGGTCACGACGAGCGGCTCGCATATCCGTGACACCGTGGATATGAAACGCAACCTGATTACTGTCGTGATAGCACTGATTCCTTGCTTCCTATTCGGGACATGGAACATTGGATACCAGCATTTTCTGTCTTATGGTGAAAGCGTAACATTTTGGCACACATTTGGTTACGGACTTTTAAAAATCATCCCGCTCTACTTGGTGAGTTACATCGTAGGACTGACAATTGAATTCGTCTTTGCGGAAATTCGTCATGAAGATGTAAATGAGGGCTATTTCGTCACCGGATTTCTAATCCCGCTCATCATGCCTGTCGAAGTGCCGCTCTGGATGCTCGCCCTCGCCGTGGCTTTCGCGGTAATCATAGGGAAAGAGGTCTTCGGTGGCAGCGGCATGAATGTGGTGAATCCCGCACTCTTGGCGAGGGCGTTTCTGTTCTTCTCCTACCCCTCCAAAATGACAGGCGACAGCGTGTGGATAGCTGATAAAGCTGACGCTTACACAGGCGCGACACCTCTCGGAACAATACTCAACGGTGGCGGAGTCAACGAGCTTCCCTCATTGACGGATATGTTTGTGGGCACCATCCCCGGAAGCATTGGCGAGACATCTAAAATAGCTATCTTGATAGGTGGTATTATACTGATAATCAATGGATTGGCAAGTTGTAGGATAGTCGTTTCAACATTCTTGGGCGCGATCTCCATGGCATTGGTTTTCAATGTCCCGATATGCCAACATCTGTTGATGGGCGGTTTCATGTTTGGCACTTTCTTTATGGCGACTGACCCCGTGACTGCAGCTCAGACTAACCCCGGAAAATGGATTTACGGCTTCCTCATCGGAGCAATAGTGATGCTCATTCGTGTGGCAAATCCCGGCTATCCAGAAGGAATGATGCTCTCAATACTGTTGATGAATATTTTCGCGCCTCTCATCGACTGGTGCGTGGTGGCTCTCAATATCCGCAGACGCAAAAAACGCTGGGCTGCGGCGGAAAGGAGGTCGAAATGAGCGACAGATATATCTTCCGTTATATCACAATCCTTGTCGTGATAGTGTCGGTGTTGCTGTCCGCTGCCGCGATGTGGCTCCAACCTTACCAGAAACGCAACGAGCTTAACGAAAAACGTGTCAATATCCTGAAAGCGGCCGGAATTACTGATGTTAACGACAATAATGCGGAAATTCTTTTTCAAAAACATTGCACCGCCAAGCATGATGGCAACCTTCCTTATTACGTCATTGATGACACAATCACCGTCATACCAATGCGCGGCAACGGCCTGTGGGGACCAATATGGGGTTACATAGGCTTGTCTGATGATTTTGAGACAGTCGTGGGTGCCGTCTTCGACCATAAATCAGAGACACCTGGCCTGGGTGCCGAGATAACCACCGACGGTTTCCAACGACAGTTCTCAGGAAAAGAACTTCAAAAGAATGGCAACGATTATTTCGTTGAAGTCGATGCCATTGCAGGCGCGACACGCACTTCTGACGGAGTGAAGTTGATGATAAAGAACACTTTAGAAGAATATAAGACAATTTTTGAATGCAATGAGTAAGAATTGGAATCTGATAACGGCTCCTTTGCGCAAAGCCAACCCGGTCACAGTGCTGATATTGGGCATCTGCTCGTCGCTGGCAGTCACGGCGAAACTTAAGCCCGCCATAGTAATGGCATTGTCAGTGACGGTGGTGACAGCCTTGTCTAACCTCGTCATCTCATTGCTGCGCAAAGGCATACCATCAAAAATTCGTATCATCGTACAACTCATTGTCGTAGCCGCCTTGGTGATTTTAGTGGACCAGTTTCTGAAAGCCTTCATGTATGATGTGAGTAAGCAACTGTCTGTTTTTGTGGGTCTTATCATCACGAATTGCATTGTGATGGGGCGTTTGGAGGCGTTTGCGATGTCGCATAACCCTTGGGAGTCGCTCCTCGACGGCGTAGGCAACGGCTTGGGCTATGGCTCGATTCTCGTCATAGTGGCGTTTTTCAGGGAGATTCTCGGCTCCGGGACGCTGTTAGGTGTTCAAGTCATACCTCAAGGACTGTATGATTTCGGATATATCAATAACGGCTTGATGATATTACCTCCTATGGCATTGATAATCATAGGGATAATAATCTGGCTACAAAAGTCGGAGGAGGAGAGATGATGGATACATTAGGCATTTTCTTCCGCTCGATTTTCATCGACAACATGGTCTTCGCATACTTTCTCGGCATGTGCTCTTTCCTCGCCGTCTCAAAGAACGTGAAGACATCATTCGGGCTTGGTGTGGCCGTAACCGTAGTGCTGGTTATCACTGTGCCGGTGAATTATCTCCTCGACAAATATATCCTCTCAGAAGGCGCGTTGTCGTGGATAAGTCCGGCATTTGCAGATGTGTCGCTCGACTTTCTCAGTTTCATCATTTTCATCGCCATAATAGCAGCTATAGTACAGATTCTGGAGATGGTAATTGAGAAATACAGCCCTACTTTATATAACGCCTTAGGGATTTTCCTCCCCTTGATAGCCGTCAACTGTGCCATTTTGGGAGCCAGCCTCTTTATGCAGGAAAAACATTATGTCACTGTAGGTCAATCACTTGCATATGGACTTGGCTCAGGGATAGGTTGGCTTGTGGCAATTGTCGGCATGGCGGCCATAAGAGAGAGAATAAGATACTCGAAGATACCGAAACGTATGCAAGGCACCGGTATCGCATTCATTATCACAGGTTTAATGGGAATAGCTTTCATGGCTTTCCTCGGAATAAATATCTAAAATGAGCACATCATCAATCATATTAACAGGCGTCATTGTGTTTCTCATAGCGGTGCTGATTCCGGTGGCGATACTTATTTTCGTGAAAAAACGTCTCAGCCCCAAAGGTGATGTCAGGATTAGTGTCAACGATGAGCGGGAACTTGATGTCACGCCGGGCGGCACTTTGCTTCAGACTCTTGCCGAACAACAGATTTTTCTGCCATCGGCTTGCGGCGGCAAAGGCAACTGTGGCATGTGCAAATGCCGAGTTTTGCAAGGTGGCGGCTCCATTCTGCCAACAGAGAAAGGTTTTTTCAGCCGTAAAGAGCAACTCGACAACTGGAGGTTGGGATGCCAAGTTAAGGTGCGCGAAGACCTTAAAATATTCATAAACCCTCAGATATTCGGCATCAAAAAATGGGAATGCACTGTCGTGAGTAACCGTAACATCGCCACATTTATCAAGGAATTTGTGGTGCAATTGCCTGAGGGCGAACGTCTTACATTCCAGTCCGGGAGCTATATCCAGATTGACGTGCCAAAATGTGTTGTCAATTACAATGACATTGCAGTGGACGAAGAATACCGTCAGGACTGGGAGAGATATCACATGTTCGACCTGATCATGCGCAACAACGAGCCGCAATTCAGGGCATATTCCATGGCAAGTTATCCTGCCGAAGACAACATCATCAAGCTCAACGTGCGCATCGCCACACCTCCATTCGACAGGAAAAACGGCGGTTTCATGAAAGTCAACCCCGGCGTTTGCTCATCATACATATATTCGCTTAAGCCCGGCGACAAAGTCACAATAAGCGGTCCTTACGGTGAGTTTCATATCAAAGACACTGAACGTGAGATTATCTTCATCGGCGGCGGCGCGGGAATGGCCCCAATGCGCTCGCATATCTTGGATTTGTTCCTTACCAAGCACACCAAGAGAAAAATATCGTATTGGTATGGAGGACGCTCCTTGCGTGAGCTTTTCTACACCGACGATTTCAAAAAAATCGAGGATGAAAATACAAACTTCAAGTTCAATATCGCCTTGTCATCACCTCTTCCTGAAGATAATTGGAGCGGATATGTCGGCAACATCCATGAGGTGTTGTTCGAGAATTACCTAAAAAACCATCCCGAGCCTGAAGAAATCGAGTATTATCTGTGCGGCCCGCCGATGATGACTAACGCTGTGCTTGCCATGCTCGACAATCTCGGTGTACCGAAAGAAAATATCCTTTTTGATGATTTTGGTGCCTAAATTTCACCCCAAGAAGAATTTTTTTCACCCCTAAAATGGATATTTCACCCCATTTTATGTATTATTTTTAATTCATTCACCCCTAAAATCGGCATATTCATCCCTAAATAGGCGTTTTTATCCCATTTTTCACCCCATTCATCCCTTTATTTTTTGTGGGTTAAAAATATATTTAATTTTGTGGCGATTTAAAAGCTAAAATGATGGAAGAGAAACGCATTTTTGACATTCTTACGACCTATTTGAAAAAGTATCCGAAACAAGACATCGCTCTTGCTAAGAAAGACAATGGCATTTGGAGAAAATACAGCATACAAGAATACGTCGAAACCACAAATATCATCAGCTATGCCTTGATAAAATTGGGAATCCAGAAAGATGACAAGGTCGCGATAATAAGCAGCAACAGTCCCGAGTGGAATATTTTGGACATGGCCATTCAGCAAGTCGGTGCCGTCACAGTACCTATCTACCCTACTATCAGCAAAGAAGACTACCGCGTGGTGATCAACAACAGTGAGGCTAAGTTTGTGATGGTTGAAGGATTATGCGTTTTGAATAAGATTGAGGACATCATCAACGATATACCTTCTTTGAAGATGATTTACACTTTCGTAAAACGTGGCGACCACCCTATTTGGGACGATTTGCTCGCATTAGGAAGGGAAAATCCGAATCCTGAAGAGTTAGAGCGACGGAAAGAGTCGGTGGGGAGCGACGATTGCGCCACCATCATATACACTTCGGGAACAACAGGTACACCCAAGGGCGTCATGCTGTCGCACGCCAATATTCTCGGACAAATCGAGAATCTGCGCCAGACACCATCACCCACCTCAAAGCGCGCGTTGAGTTTCCTCCCGATATGCCACGCCTACGAGAGGATGTTAGTCTATCTGTATCAATATCTTGGGATGTCAGTTTATTATGCTGAGAGTGTCGCCACCATCGCCAATGACATGAAAGAGATACATCCCACCATGATGTCATGCGTGCCTCGTCTGCTGGAGAAGATATATATCAAGGTGAAACAATCCGGACAAAAGCAAAAAGGACTTTCAAAGGCGATATTCTATTGGGCGATGAACATCGCCGACAGTTATACCGTTGACGGACGCAGTTTGTTCTACAATCTCAAACGTTGGATTGCCGACAAGCTCGTTTACCGCAAGATTCGCAAGACTTTAGGTGCGGAATGTTTCGACATCGTCGTTTCCGGGGCGGCCAGCATACAAAAGAATATCAGCGCGTTCTTCTCCGCCATCAGGATGCCTGTCTTTGAAGGCTATGGCATGACGGAATGCTCTCCCGTGATTTGCGTAAGCTCGCGACTGCTTCATGCGAGGGAAGCGGGGTTTGTGGGGCCAGCATTGCCGGGAGTGGAGGTGAAAATAACGGAAAACGGTGAGATTATTTGCCGCGGACACAATGTGATGATGGGTTACTACAAACAACCTGCGCTGACAGCAGAAGTCATCGACCAAGACGGGTGGTTCCATACAGGCGACCTCGGGGAATTCAACAAATACGGCAGTCTGCGCATCACAGGACGCATGAAGAACCTTTTCAAGACATCGTTGGGCAAATATATCAACCCCGACATTATAGAGAATAAGTTCACAGAATCAGGTTTCTTCGAAAACGTGGTGGTGTTCGGCGAAAACGAGAAATTCGCCGCCGCACTCATCGTGCCCGACTTCTCTTTTGTGAAGGACTGGTGCGCGAAACACGACATTAAATTCACTACCAATGAGTCAGTCATCAATCTTAAGGAGGTGAAAGACCGTCTTGTGAAAGAGGTGCAGAAAATCAACAGTTTCTTCGGCGACACCGAGAAAATCAAGCGGTTCAAGTTCATCTCCGACGAATGGAGCACCGCCAACGGCATCCTCACCCCCACTCTGAAAGTGAAACGCTCAGTGATTCTTCAGAAATATCAAGATGTGATTAATAGGATGTACCAAGGAGGAGACTGACTTCCACCCTTCTGTTTTTAGCCTTGTCAGACTCGTTGTCGTTTGGCGCGACAGGATGTTCGGCGCCATAGCCGGCGACGCTAATCCTCGAATCGGCGACACCTCGGCTCACAAGAGCGTTTTTCACCGACTCGGCACGCGCCACCGAGAGCTTGAGGTTATGCTCATCAGTGCCACTGTCATCAGTGAAGCCGGAGATGTGAATGTTCACAAACATATTGTCTTTCAGATAATTAGCAAGAGAATCAATTGAAAGATACGACGATTCCATAAGTGTGGAACTGTCGAACTCAAAGTGTATGTCTCGCATCACGAAAGGAGTTGTGTCAATAGTTGTCGGTACGTCAACTTCTTGAAAATCAAAGATATATATGTCAAAACCGCCAATGCCGCCCTCACGGTCAGATGAGACATAGCATTTTCTGCCGTCGGCACTCACTCTGAAACTAATCTCGTTTTTGCTTGAATTTATCGGCTCGCCGAGGTTCTCAGGTTCGCCCCATGAGCCATCAGACAATCTCCTGCACATGAAAATATCATATCCCCCCATCCCATCATGACCTTCAGAGGCAAAATATAAAATGGTGCCTTTGCTGTTGACAAAAGGACTCATCTCTCCAAACCTTGTGTTCGTCACGCCAATGGCTGTTGGGACGCTCCATTCCCCCTGTGAGTACCTGCTAAAATAAAGGTTGCTCTTATATTGCCGAGTGTCGCGGACAAAGTAAAGCTCCTTGCCGTCGGCACTGAGATATGGCTGTGACTCCATAGTGACAGAGTTGATTGGTTTTCCAATGTTGACAGGGGTAACCCATTGGTTATCAATATAATCGGAATAATAAATATCACCTCTGCCTAATCCATCGGGATAATCGATGCCAACAAAATACATTCTTTGCAAATCGGATGTAAAACATGCGGCTCCGATACCACGGTCGTATAAACAATTGATATTCAATGGTTTTGCAGGCATGAAATTGTCATCGACTATCTCCGATGTATATACGAACTCCGTGATATTTCTTCGTGTGAAAACAATGCCTTTGCTTTCAGGAAGTATGTAGTTGATGTATTCGTCGCCTTCAGTGTTAATATTGCCTCCAAGATTTTGAGCATTACCCGACAAAGACGAAAACGAAACTATTGTCAGTCCTAATACACTGACAATCAATATCTTACTATAGTAATTTGTAGTTATGGCTATTTTCTTTTTTTCGCTTGCAAAGTATTGTACAGCAGTTCCACTATTGTCATCGGGCCTACGCCGCCCGGCACCGGAGTGATTTTTGACGCCACTTTCACCACCTCATCGAAATCGACATCACCTTCAATGTGATAGCCTTTTTCTGTTGTAGGGTCTGCGATGCGATGTATTCCCACGTCGATGACTACGGCACCCGGTTTCACCATGTCGGCTTTGAGGAACAATGGCTTACCGATAGCCACCACTATAATGTCGGCCTGACGTGTTATCTCCGCGAGATTTTGGGTCTTGCTGTGGCATATTGTCACGGTAGCGTCGGCACCTTTACGCGAAAGCATAACGCTTATTGGTGTTCCCACGATATTTGAGCGACCCAGTACCACCACATGTTTCCCGGCTGTCTCGATGCCGCTGCGTTTCAGCAGTTCCACGATGCCGGCAGGTGTTGCAGGCAAGAAACAAGGCTCTCCGAGTTGCATCAGACCGATATTGAAAGGAGTGAAACCGTCAACATCCTTTTTCGGATTGATGCTATGTATGACCTTGGTCTCGTTGATATGTTTCGGCAACGGCAACTGTATGATATAACCGTCTATTTCTTCGTCATTATTAAGAAAATCAATGAGTTTGAGAAGCTCTTCCTCTGTGGTGTTAGACGGCAGACGGTAAACAGAGCTTGTCATGCCCACCGACTGGCAGGCTTTCTCTTTTGAGGCGACGTACGTCTTGGAGGCGCCGTCTTCACCCACTATCACCGCAGCGAGATGCGGTGCATCCATGCCTTTGTCAAGCATTTCGGCCACCTCAGCGGCTATCTCTTTTTTCATGGCATCAGCTATGGCCTTGCCGTCGATGATTTTGTTTTCTGGTATATTCATAATTTTAAAGTTATTCAGTTGTTCAGTTGTTCAGTTGTTCAGTTAAACTGACTAACTATCTTCTGCGTTTCGTTTGTTGCATCATCTGCATCATTTTCTTGGCGCCGCCGGTTGAGACCATGCGCATCATCTTTGATGTCTCTTCAAACTGTTTGATGAGTCGGTTCACCTCGCTGATGTCGTTGCCAGAGCCGAGTGCTATCCTGCGTTTACGGCTTCCGTTGATAATCTTAGGGTTCTCGCGTTCTTCCGGTGTCATTGAGCCAATAATAGCCTCTATGCTCTTGAAAGCGTCGTCATCGAGGTCATCGTCTTTGATTTTGTTCATGCCCGGAATCATATTAGCGAGGTCTTTGATGCTTCCCATCTTCTTGATTTGTTGTATCTGCTTGAGGAAATCGTTGAAGTTGAACTCGTTTTGCGCAAGTTTCTTCTTGAGTTTGGCAGCTTCCTCAGCGTCGAATTGCTCCTGTGCCTTCTCCACGAGTGACACGATGTCGCCCATGCCGAGGATGCGGTCGGCCATACGTTGTGGATAGAAGATGTCTAAGGCATCCATTTTCTCGCCGAGACCCACGAATTTGATAGGTTTCTCCACGACGGTGCGTATCGTGAGAGCCGCGCCACCGCGTGTGTCGCCATCGAGTTTGGTGAGTACCACACCATCGAAGTCGAGGCGGTCGTTGAAAGCCTTGGCGGTATTCACCGCATCCTGACCTGTCATGGCATCGACCACAAACAGAGTCTCCTGGGGCTTCACCGTTGACTTGATCTTTGCTATCTCGTCCATCATCTCCTCATCGACAGCGAGACGACCAGCGGTATCGATGATAACCACGTTTTTGCCGTCTTTTCCAGCCTTCGCGATGGCGTTCTGGGCAATCTGCACCGGATTTTTGTTGCCGTCCTCATAATACACCTCAACGCCGACCTGTTCGCCAAGCACCTTCAATTGGTCGATGGCGGCAGGACGATACACGTCGCATGCCACAAGCATCACGGTCTTGCCTTTCTTGTTTTTCAAGAAGTTAGCGAGCTTCGCTGAGAAGGTGGTCTTACCTGAGCCTTGGAGACCGGCTATAAGCACCACTGCGGGATTACCTTTTATATTAATCTCTGAATGCTCGCCTCCCATAAGCTCAGCAAGCTCATCATGCACTATTTTCACCATCAGCTGGCTTGGCGACACTGACGTGAGAATCTTCTGGCCGATAGCCTTCTCCTTGATGTCGTTGGTGACATCTTTTGCGATTTTATAGCTCACATCGGCGTCAAGCAGAGCCTTGCGCACCTCCTTAACTGTCTCAGCCACATTGATTTCGGTGATATACCCTTGTCCTTTAAGGATTTTAAACGAACGTTCTAATTTCTCGGTTAAGCCTTCAAACATATCTATATTTATCTAAATTTTCCGAACCGCAAATTTACAATTTTTTTTAATACCTGTTAAACAAATCGAAATGATATTGCATATAAGCCTTTCCTTGTCGTGTCAGGCTGTCGGATTGCTCCTCAGGGAATGTGTTTTTCAACACGTTATTGTTGCTCATTACAAACTCTCCCTCGTCTGTCTTCCAACCGAGACCATTGTTTAACTCAAAGAACGCGAAAGGCTTATAACAAGTGTTGAATACGTTTTTACTCCAGAAAAACTCATCATGACTGACGCCAAGTTGCGATAGAATCGTTGCCGGAATATCGGCGTTGCCGCATATCTTGTCAAATGTTGTCCCACGCAGTGAATCAAGCAGAGGCTCACCATATATCAATAATGGAATCCTATGATAATCAAATGATTCCATTGGATGGTTCTTGTAAGATGGATGACTGTGGTCGGCCATGAAGAGGAACAAAGTGTTGCTGTACCAAGGCTGTTGTTTTGCCCTGTCGATGAAGAGTTTTATGGCGATATCGGTGTATTTTGCCGAGTTGACATACACCTTCTCAAGCTGAGGCCATTCAAGTTCATCAAAAATCTTTGGATAATCGTAAGGCGAGTGCGTGCTCAGGGTGAAGACAGTGGTGAAGAACGGCTCAGGCTGTTTGTTGACCTCCTTGGCCACCCATGGAAGCATATCGGTGTCCTGAATGCCAAGTTTACCTTTATGAAAACGCTCTGTCACGTCATTGCCTTCAACGACACGGTCGAATTTATTATATCTCAAATACGACAGGATATTGCCGTAATTAAGTTCTCCCCCGAAGTAGAAACTTGAGTAATATCCAAGAGTATCAAGCGATTGCACAATCGATGGAATGGCATAATACTTCTCTGGATGGTTGGTGATGGTGGTCACGGGAAGACCCGGGAGACCGCCTAATATTGAGGCGATGCCTTGTTGGGAGCGGTTCGCCGAGGCATAAAAATTGGTGAACAGCAGCCCGTCTTTCTCAAGGTTATGGAAGTTAGGAGCAATGCTTGGATCACCGCCCAGCGACTCGATAAGGTCGGCCGACCAGCTCTCAAGAAGCACTATAAAAATGTTAGGACGCTCAGTCTTCAGTATGTTAACCGTTGATTCACAATCAGTTTGATGTGTCTCCTTGGTAATCTCCTCCGCCTTATGAACATCCATAAAGTTGAAATGGGCCTTATCGCTGACATTGATGTCGTTGGTGATATTTTCCATAAGGTTGTATGCCGGGTTCACCGTCATGATATTGACAATCTTATAGTTACTGAAATAACCCGAGCTGGTGGAGATTGGTATTTCATTGAGACCGCCACGCATACCTATGAACATTAGTCCGAATGACAGCACGAAAACGACGGCATACATTACCGGATGAGCCTTGTCACGAACATAATCGCCATTGGATGGCTCTATCCATTTCACGTACCACCAGCAGAAAAGCAGCGTGAAACAAGCCCATAGTGAGATAAGAAGGACGGTTTGCTGCGTTGAGGCTGTGTTTATCACCTCGGAAGGGTTCTCAAGATATGCCAACGCCTTGACACTCAGCTTGGTACCCCATTCGCCGTAGATGCCGATCTCACCCATCACGATGAGGATATAAACCGCGATAATGATGTAGAAATACCAGCGTATCCAGCGATAGCTGACGTTGCGGTTAAAACATGTCAAGATGAAAATTATCAGAGCCGGCAGCGGTATCATGAAGCAGGCGGTCGAGATGTCGAGAGGCAGAGCCTTGAAGAATCCGCGAATGATTTCGAGGAAAGGCACTTGGTCAACGGTCACGAGATGCCAGTAGTTCACGATGAACACCACACGCATGGTGGTGAACATCAGCAGCAAAAACAGCAGTATCTTGACCAAATATATGACAAATCTTTTCATAGCTTATTTTTTTGCAAAGATACAATTTTTTTCATCACTCGATGGCGAGAAATGACAAATCTCTGTGCAATTTATGATTTCAATCAGTATTTTCGTCAAACAAATTCAGTTGATTCTCACAGTGATATAGTTCTGGCGGGACACCATATTCGTAATGCGAGATGAATCGCTCAATGTTCTTTTTTATCAGCTTGATTGGCGTCGTTTTACGCGCCTTGCAGTAGTTTTTGAGTGATTTGTACTGCCCTTGCGACAACTTGAACGTTATCGCATGATACTTGTAGTTTCTACGGTGATGTTTCTTTTTCATAATATAGTTTTGAGAGTGGGGAGTTGAGTGTGGAGAGTAATGTCATTATTCCGACCCGACTCTCAACACTTCACTCTTACACTTATAAAAGTTTCTTCGCTTCATCAAGCATCATCTGAGCAAATCTGTCGGCATCGGCTTCCGTCTTGCCTTCGGAATAAACGCGTATGATAGGCTCGGTGTTCGATTTACGCAGATGCACCCAGCCTTCGGCGAAGTCAATCTTCACGCCGTCGATGGTTGTAACCTGCTCGTTTTTGAATTTGTCGGCGATTTTCGCCAAGATTCCGTCAACGTCGGTCTGAGGTGTCAGCTGTATCTTGTTTTTCGACATGAAATACAGTGGGAATTTCTTCTTTAGTTCAGATACGGTACATTGATTTTCAACGAGATATGTCAGAAACAATCCCACACCCACGAGAGCGTCGCGTCCATAGTGAATCTCAGGATAAATCACTCCACCGTTGCCTTCGCCGCCAATAACAGCATGCACCTCCTTCATCTTTGCCACCACGTTGACCTCGCCCACGGCGGCTGCTGAATATTGTCCTCCGGCGGCAGTGGTCACATCGCGTAAAGCACGTGTGGATGAGAGGTTTGACACGGTGTTGCCTTTCTGATGCTCAAGGATGTATGATGCCACTGTCACGAGGGTGTATTCCTCGCCGTACATCTCACCTTTTTCATTAATAAATGCGAGACGGTCAACGTCAGGGTCCACGACGATGCCGAGGTCGGCACCGCATTCCTTCACTTTGGCGCATGTGTCAACCAAGTTGACCGCCAGCGGCTCAGGGTTATGTGCGAATCTTCCTGTCACCTCGCAGTTAAGCTCCACGATATTCTTTACGCCCAACTTCTTGAGTAACAACGGAATGGCGATGCCTCCGGTAGAGTTTACGCCGTCAACGACGACTTTGAGGCCGGCTTTCTCGATGAGTTCTTTCTTCACGAGAGGCAGTCGGCACACCATGTCGGCATGACGTTCAATCCAGCCATCCGCCAAGGTGTAAGAGCCTATCTCGTCGATTGGCGAGAACTCGTATTCATCTTTTGCTGCTTTTTCGAGAAGCCATTTGCCGTCTGCCGCATCGATAAATTCGCCTTTGTTGTCAAGAAGTTTCAAGGCGTTCCACTCTTTCGGGTTATGCGATGCGGTAAGGATCACGCCGCCGTCGGCTTTCAGCTCGGTGACAGCTATTTCCGTTGTAGGCGTGGTGCTAAGCCCGATGTCGATGACGTCGGCACCCATCGCCTGCAAGTTGCCGCATACCAGCCGGTTGACCATCGTCCCGGAGAGCCGTCCGTCGCGACCTACCACTATTCTGGGACGCTTGACGCCGCCACGCCTGATTAAACAAATAAACGCTGATGTAAGCTTTACAATATCAATCGGAGTAAGTCCGTCGTCCGGCCTGCCGCCTATAGTGCCGCGAAATCCGGAAATTGATTTTATCAATGGCATAATTCAAAATTTAGTTCTGCAAAAATAATAATTTTTTTTAGTCTCGATACATTATCTTCAGTTTTTGGTCATTTTTTTTGGCAAAGTGTGAAAAATAAAGTCCTGACAATAAAAACTTTTCATTTTTACCACAAGTGATATAACTAATTTTCGTATTTTTGCAAAAATTTAGGATATGTTCGACGACGACAATTTTTTGGATGACGACATGGACGTAAAGGAGCTTGTTGACCGTTTTGAGGAGATGGTCAAGGAGCATAGGTCATGCTATTTCGACGCCGATGAGTTGAACGTCATTTTGGAGCATTATCTGCGTCATAACAACGTAAAGAAAGCCAACATGGCTGCCGACATCGCCGTCAGATACCATCCCAACAATCCGCTTGTCAACATCATCAAGGCGAAGCAGTTTTTGGTGAACTCGAAAGCTAACGAGGCTCTCAAGACCTTGAAAAACGCTGACATTGACCGCAACGACGCCGATTATCTGATAACTTTGGCAGTGTGTTATTCCGACTTGGGTGAGCATCAGAAAGCCATCAACGCCTATATGAAAGCCGCCAAGGAATTTGATTTCAAAGATTGTGAAGACATTTACAACTATATCGCGGAAGAGTATCAGTGCTTGAGCGACATGGAAAATGCCTTGAAATTCTTGAAGTTGGGGTTGAATGGTGCCGAAGACATTGAGAATCAATATTTTGAGATAAGAAACTGCTACTCGGTACTGCAAAAGATGGACGAGGCTGTTGATTTTTTCCGTCATGAGATAGACCTTGACCCCTACAGCATAGCGGCATGGATGGCACTCGGCAACTGCTACGGGCGCATGGGTATGCTTGACAACGCCATCGAACAATTCGAGTATGCCATCGCCATCGACCCGCATTATAAAAAAGCCTATATCGACATCGCCACGGCATATAATGAGCTTGACCGTTTTCAAGACACCATCGACTTGGTTAACGAGGCGTTGAGATACAACGCGGAGACGGCATTGCTATTGTGCCTTTATGGTGAGGCTAAAGCCAAACTCGGCGACAAAGAGGAGGCTTTACGGTTTTTCAAAAAAGCCATGGGAATGGATGACAGTCTTCCTGAGGCGTATGCCGGAATCGGATTTCTGCTCAGCGACGAGGGCGACCCGCTGTCGGCGATAAAATTCCTTCAACATGCGCACACCCTGTCACCGTACAACACCGACTATATGTATGTCATCGTTGAGGAATACAACAAGCTTGAGGATTACGACAACGCCATGAAGTATGTCAATGAGATTCTGGAGTTGAATCCTTACGATGAAAACGTTTACATCGCCATGATGGAGTGCCATGTCCTCAAGGACGACCCCGAAAGGGCGATGGAGGCATTGGAACGCGGTCTGCTCATCCTTCCCAACAACGCGCCTCTCCTCTATCGCAAGGCATTTCTGTATTTCGCCCAAGAAAAAGACGAGTCGGGACTGCTAACGCTTGAGATGGCTCTTGACTCTGATTACAACGGGCATATCGAGTTCTTGAATTTCGATGCGGAGAACCTGACGAGCAACCCGAACATTATGGATTTAATTGAAGAATACCGGAAAAAGCAATCATGAAAAACTACTTTTACATATTTCTCATCGCCATGGTGCCTCTGATAGAGTTACGTGGTGCTCTTCCCGTAGCCTATGGCATTCACGCCGCCAACCCGGACTTTAACCTGCTGTGGAGCTACGTCATCATTGCCATCGGCAACATGCTGCCGGTGCCTTTCATCTACTTGTTCGCCCGCAAGGTGCTTGAATGGGGCAAGGGCAAAAAGTACATCGGCGGTTTTTTCACATGGTGTCTCCAAAAAGGCGAGAAAGGCGGTAAGAAACTGCAAGCCAAAGCAGGCAAAGGCCTTTATTGGGCATTGGTTCTTTTCGTTGGAATACCGTTGCCCGGCACAGGAGCGTGGACAGGCACACTCGCAGCGAGTTTCTTAGACATGGGATTCAAGAAAAGTGTCATAGCCGTCGTGGGAGGCGTGGTGCTGGCAAGCGTCATTGTGGGCGTGGTTTGCACTTTGGGTTTTGGCGCAATATTTGGAATAAATTAAAAATGCAATACTACGGACTCATCGGACACCCATTAAGCCATTCATTCTCAAAGGCTTATTTTGAAGACAAATTCAAAAACGAAGACCTCGACTGCTTTTTTGTGAACTTCGACATCGAGAAGCTCGACAGCATCAATGACATCCTTATCCAATATCCTGATTTACATGGTTTTACGATAACACATCCTTATAAAAAAGAGATTTTCAGATACCTTTATGACATCGACGATAACGCCCGACAAATCGGGGCAGTCAACGTTGTAAAAGTCGATAATGACGGACATCTCATCGGATATAACACCGATTACATTGGTTTCCAAGGTGTCTTAGATGAGGCTGTAGATAGAAAAATCATCACCAAGGCATACGTTTGCGGCACCGGCGGGGCGTCAGAAGCCGTGAAATTCGTCTTGCAAAGAAAGAATATCAGTTTTGATGTTTTGTCAAGAAAAAACGACTCATATAAGTGCCTCAATGAACACGGTTTCCATGACAACGAATTGATTGTCAATGCTACACCGGTTGGTATGTATCCAAAATCTGAAGAGATGCTCAACTTGCCATACGCCACGGCAAACAATAGCGACGTATTCATCGATTTGATATATAATCCGGAAGAGACGATGTTTATGAGAGAAGCCAAAAAACATGGTGCAAATGTGTTCAACGGATTGAAAATGTTGAAGTTACAAGCAGAAGCGGCATGGAAGATCTGGCGTGGTTAGTTGAGAGTGGAAAGATGGAGTTAAAGTTTTAGTTTAGATTATGGAGTTTATTAGTAAGATAGTTAAAGAGTTTGGGGTGACGTCAAGAGTCGCCGGAAATGTGATTATGTTGCTTAGTGAGGGCGCGACGGTACCCTTTATTGCCCGTTATCGCAAGGAGATGACCGACACCATGAACGAAGAGACGTTGTTTGAAGTCAAGAAACGCCTCGAACAGCTTGAAGAAATAGAGAAACGCAAGGAGTTTGTGTTGAAATCGATAGCCGAGCAAGAGAAACTGACGCCTGAGCTTGAGCGACAGATAAACAACGCCGAGACGTTACAGGACGTGGAAGACCTTTACCTCCCCTACAAGCCGAAACGCCGCACTAAGGCTGAGATAGCACGCCAGAAAGGTTTAGAGCCTTTAGCGAGACTCATCATGTCGCAGAACAACAACGACGTGAACGGCATGGCGAAACGCTTCATCAACAAGGAGAAAGACGTGAACAATGAAGACGAGGCCTTGAAAGGTGCCTGCGACATCATGGCAGAGTGGATCTCCGAAAACATCAACGGACGCAACAAGATACGTAAGATTTACCATAAGGAGGGTGTCATATCATCCACCTTGGTGAAGGGCAAGGAGACCGAGGCGCAGACCTACAAACAGTATTTCGACTTCAACGAGCCTATAGCCAAAGCACCTTCACATCGTATCTTGGCGTTGTTTCGCGCTGAGGATGAAGGACTTCTGAAGGTGAAGCTCAGCATCAACGCTGACGATGCCCTCAACGTGCTTGACAATATCTTCCTGAAGAACGACAATGCCTCCACCGACTTGGTGCAAGACGCCATCGACGACGCATGGAAACGTCTGCTGGAGCCGTCTATCGAGACGGAGATACGCGCTATCTACAAAGCAAAAGCCGACGAAGTGGCGGTAAGGGTGTTCGCGGAGAACCTCCGACAGCTGCTCTTGGCGGCACCATTGGGCAAGAAACGTGTCCTTGCCCTCGACCCAGGCTTCCGTACAGGCTGTAAGGTGGTGATTCTTAATGAATTTGGAGCTTTGATACATAATGAGACAATCTACCCTCACCCACCACAAAACGAACATGGCAAGGCTGCGGCTAAGATAGCACATCTGGTGCAGGCCTATAAGATTGATGTCATAGCCATCGGCAACGGCACCGCCGGACGCGAGACCGAAGACTTCATCAAAAGCATCCGTTTCGACCGTGACATCACCGCCGTGATGGTCAACGAGAGCGGCGCCTCGATATATTCGGCAAGCAAGGTGGCGCGCGACGAGTTTCCCGACTACGATATCACGGTGCGTGGCGCTGTGAGCATAGGCCGTCGCCTCATGGACCCGCTCGCGGAACTTGTGAAAATAGACCCTAAGTCGATAGGTGTCGGACAATATCAGCACGATGTCAACCAGAAGATGCTCGGCGACGAGCTTAACACCGTTGTCGAGAGTTGCGTGAACGCCGTGGGTGTAGAGCTTAACTCCGCCAGCGAGCAGCTGCTGTCGTATGTGAGCGGCGTGGGACCTCAGCTCGCAAGCTCCATCGTCAAATACAGGAACGAAAAAGGAGGCTTCACTAACCGTAAACAGCTGCTTGAAGTGCCGCGTCTCGGCAACAAAGCCTTTGAACAATGTGCGGGATTCCTGAGGATTCATGGGGCAAAACAGCCTCTCGACGCCAGCGCGGTGCATCCGGAGAGTTATCATATCGTTGAGAAAATGGCGGGAAAACTCGGTGTGAAAGTAGAGGAACTCATTGGAAATGAAGAACTTATAGCTAAGATAAATCCCAAAGAGTTCATCGAGAAAGACTTCGGAATCGAGACAATAAACGACATCATCGAAGAGCTTAAGAAACCAGGCCGTGACCCGAGAAAGTCGTTCGAGGTGTTTGAGTTCGACAAAAACATCCGCACTATCAATGACTTGAAGCAAGGCATGCAACTCGTGGGGATCGTCACCAACATCACGGCGTTCGGCTGTTTCGTGGATGTCGGGGTGCATCAGGACGGACTCGTACACATCAGCGAGATGTCGAACAGCTTCGTCAACGACCCGAATCAGGTGGTAAGACTTAACCAGAAGGTGAAAGTCAGGGTTCTCGACGTTGATATCCCTCGCAAACGCATTAGTTTAAGCATGAAATAAAATAAATTCATAACAGCGACGTTATGGATTTAAAATGATACTACATGAAGAAAAGCTTTATCATCGGCATAGTGCTTGCTTTGACAATGCTGTCGAACATCGCCAAGTCACAGATTTTCTTGGGAGAAGCCTTTGTCGGGTACAACATCTGCCAAGTTGACGGCGACCAGATTATGGGCTATTTTCAGCCGGGCATCAACGTTGGAGTAGGCGTGTTGACGCCTGTTTGGACGAAGAACAATTTCAGCCTCGAACTGTCGATAGAGGTGCTGTACAACCAGAAGGGCGCCAAACAAGGCAGGAAATATTTCGACCATCAGATAGACCCTGTCACGGGTGTTGAAATCACGGGAGAATACAATCTTAAGATGAGATATGGCGAAGTACCCTTCATGGTTTATTTCACCGATAAAAAACTCGTCTCCGCCGGTGTCGGCGTCTCTTACGCCCGACTGATGGGACTGTCAGAATATGAACACGGAGTAAAGACTGACGTCACCGCTACAAGTGGCGAATTTAACCAAAACGAGTTCAATATCTTGGCTGATGTTAAGCTCCGCATCTATAAGAGATGGAAGCTTGGTGTCAGATATTCCTATTCATTAAATTCGATAAGGACACGTGAATTTTTCAACACCGAAGGTGAGTCGCAAGGCATTTTTAATCAGTATAACAACCTCTTCACCTTCCGCTTGACGTATGTGTTCAACGAGAAGCTCGAAACTCTGCAACGAGAAGAGTACCGCTACACGGGCGATAACCCTAAATTCCATGACAAAGCTGTCGCTCGGCAGTTGAAAAAACTTCAACGCAAACAGGCAAAGGAGAAACAATAATAGTCTTTAGACTTTAGACGTTAGACTTTAGACGTTAGTGGGTTATTCGATGACAGTGACGAGGTTACGTAGTTCTTTCATTGTCTCGATGTGTCCGTTTTTGTCAACATAGCCGAGGCCAGGAAGCAACAGCTCGATGTTTCTGCCGTCATCATAGAACTCCATCAGGGTGTTTTTGACACAGTATTCGGTTGCTATTCCACTGATAACCAAGTTCTTAGTCGCAACCACCTCATGCAGCTGCCGTCCGTCTGGACCCACTGACTCGAATCCTGAATACTGTTCTTTGTCAACTTCCTCGCCTTTACGGAAGATGTTTCTCTGCGGGTCAGGGCGGTTTGCCGGGTTGATGATGTCGTTGTAGAACGCCTCGTGGATAGTTCCACCATGTGTTCCCTGAACGCAATGTACCGGCCAGATGCCGCCGTAATCCTTAAACGAGCTATGGTTAAATGGGTGATAGTCAGTGATGTAAAACACCTTCTCGTCCGGATGCGCATTGATGTATTTTACGACTTCATGCACTGCATTTTCAGCATTACCGCAGGCCAAGGTGCCGTCGATGAAGTCGTAAAGCATGTCAACGATGAGATGCGCCGGGGCGTCATGATTTTCCTCCACGAAGCTGTAGTTCTTCCCGTAGTCGAGATGCTGCTGCAAGAAATCGCAAGGATAATTGACTTGATAATCAACGACTTTACCGCCTTTCATTACAGGGACAATCTCAGGATTTATGAATCCGCCGTAAGGCTTCAGTCCAAGAGCCTGGTAACGTGCCTTGACCTCTTTATGAAGTTCCGGATTGATTTTCACGCCATAAGTCTCGACGAGATATTTTCCGCCCTCATAGTCGCCCTCCGACTTAACACGTTGAATCTCAGCGAGAAGGTCACCAAACAAGCCACGTAGTTTCTCGTAGTCATTGATGACGAAATACGTCTTGCCGTCGCGTACTTTTTTCTCTATGACATTGTCTTTCAAGCCTTTTTCATAGCACCACCAGCTGATGAGGGCGCGGTCTTGCATATGAGCCTCTGTTATGTCTTTGCCGAGTTCTATACGCGCGAGCTGACTCATGAGACCGTTGCGGATGAAGTCGGCGTACTGTGCCTTATAGCATTCCATATTAGGAAGGATGCCGAGCTCCACCATCTTAGGGTCGGCGCAATAATACAGGCCGAAGAGGTCGGCGCGTGCTTCTTCGAGAGCCGAGCTGTACTCTTTCAAGGCGTTGGGTTGTGTGGTGGGCAGCAGCTGTCCCGAGCCGTGACCGAGACATTCATGCAAGTCGGTGTGCAACACGTCGGCTATGCTGCTGTATTTCTTACAAAGCTCTATTTCTTCCTTAGAATATGCGAACTCAGCCAAGACGCTCTTCGGCGACTCGTTGGCGGCCTTGTCGTAGGCGTCCATCAAGTTGGTGATTGTCACCGACTTAGAGCCGTGTTCCTTACGAATCCAGTCGGCATTAGGCAGGTTGATGCCAATAGGAGGTGCCGGGAAGTTGTCGCCTCCCAGGGTGGTGGCGATGATACCCTTTGCGCTCACGCCCTTGCATTCTTTCTTTTTGAAGCGCGGGTCAACAGGCGAGTTATCCTCAAACCATTGAGCGTTGGCACTGATTATCTCCGAGCGTTTCGTCGCCTCCTCGTCCTTGAAATTGACGATGGCCGCCCATGTGGCCTTCATGCCCATCGGGTCGTTGTAATCCTCAATAAATCCATTCACGAAGTCGATTCTTGAAAGAGAGTCTTCAACCCATGCGATGTTGTATTCGTCCCATTTCTCAAGCGAACCCGTTGTGTAATAATCGATTAAAAGATCAGTATATTTGCGTTGAGCGTCGTTTTCAGCCACCTCGTTGGCTTTCTTCAGCCAGCCGATAATCTGTTCCAAAGCCTTGCCGTAAAGACCGTCAACCTTATACACCTCTTCACGAAGTCTGCCGTTTTCCTTGACGAGCTTGGAATTGAGACCGTAAGAGATGGGGTACTCGTCGTCAGGCTTGCGTTGAGCGTCATAAAACGCCTCGACATCACCTTTATTAATATTACCTTCATAGAAATTGACGCATGAGTTTTGGATTATATCCTCTTCCCCACTGCGGCGCATCTTGTACAAATCCCGGTCGAAAATGACAGGGGTGATGAACGTCAGGAAGTCATCAACAGTCTCACCCTCGGCCAATGGCAGCAATTTCGGGTCAGATTTTCTCACAAGCTGTGCGAAATATTCCTCGGAAATCTCAGGAAACATCTTATCCTCGGCATAATGATGATGGATACCGTTGCTGAAGAACACGCGTTTCGCATAAACCACAAAGTTCTGATAGTCAGCGCATTTCTTATCACCATTATAAGAATTCAGCACAGCCTCAAGTGTCTTGCGCACAGTGAGGTTATACTTGAAATTCTGGTCGGCGAGAATATCGCGGCCGCATTTCGCCGCTTCACCGAGATAATAAATATACTCTTTTTGTTGCAGCGTCAACTCATCCCATCCGGGAATCTGATAACGCATCACTTTCAGGTCGGCAAACTCATCGACCAGATACTTGAACTCTCCGTTTTGAGCCTTCTTACCGCATGATGCACAGGCAGTTATAAGACCAGCAATACTTAATACCATGACAAATTTTTTCATTATTATAATTTTTGAATTTTTATTTCGTTATGAATTGCAAAATTATTGAATTTTTTCGTATCTTTGCAAAAATTAACAAATTAAAAATTTTAAGACATGGAATACACGCAACAATCTAATTATCAACAGAACAAGCCATCGAATGGAAAAAAATACGGACCGATTATCCTGATAGGTGCGTTAGTGTTGTTACTCATCATTTTCTGGAGCCGCATCACCGTCACTATTCCTGCGGGACACGGCGGAGTGCTTTACCGTTTGTTTGGCGGCGGTATTGACACCTCGAAGACCTTTGAGGAAGGCTTCCATTTCATCGCACCATGGAACAGCATGACGCTTTACGAGACACGTCAGCAGGTCGCCGACGAGGAGATGAGCGCGCTGTCATCTAACGGATTGGAAATCAAGATAGAATTTTCCACATGGTATCAACCGAAATGGCAGGAGTTGGGTTATCTTCATGCCACCATCGGCACACAATATCTGACACGTGCCGTCTATCCAGCCATGCGTTCGGCGGCGAGAAGCGTGCTTGGCAGATACACTCCGGAGCAGATATACTCCACAAAACGCGATGCCATCCAGGAAGAGATTTTCATTGAGACGAAAAACCTTCTCGAAGGCAAGCACATACAACTCAACCAGGTGCTCATCCGCTCGGTGACGCTTCCTCCAACCATCAAATCAGCAATTGAGAGCAAGCTGAAACAGGAACAAGAGGCTTTGGAATACGAGTTCAAGCTTGAGAAAGCATCGCAAGAGGCTGAGCGTCAGCGTGTTGAGGCAGAAGGCAAGGCAAGAGCCAACAACATCGTGAGCGCAAGTATCAACGACAAGATTTTGCGCGAGAAAGGTATCGACGCCACACTTAAACTCGCCGAGTCACCAAACACCAAAATAGTGATTGTCGGCAACAGCAAAGATGGCATGCCGCTGATTTTGGGAGATATAAAATAATGGCGAATAAAGTTAAACAGGTCAAAATAAGCATAAAAAACAGGCGCGCGTCGTTTGAGTATTTCCTCATCGACAGATATACAGCAGGCATAGTCCTGACAGGCACGGAAATAAAAAGCATACGCGAAGGCAAGGCGAGTCTCGTGGATTCGTACTGTTCTTTCATAAAAGATGAGCTTTATGTGATAGGCATGCACATAGCTGAATACGCCTTCGGGACGTACAACAACCATGTGCCGAAACGCGACAGAAAACTCCTGCTCACCAGGAAAGAGCTGCGCAAACTCAAGGCGAAAAGCGCAGAGAAAGGCTTCACCATCGTGCCTGTTGAGATGTTTGTGAATGAGCGCGGACTCGCGAAAATGGAGATAGCATTAGCGAAAGGAAAACATTTTTACGACAAGAGAGATAGTTTGAAAGAGAAGGATTCAAAAAAGAAATTAAGGAATATTAACAGGTCGTCATTTCGACCCAAGCATAATGTAATGGAGCGAAGTGGAGAAATCCTCTTATTCGATAGTATTTTGCAAAAGAGGATTTCTTGACAAGTTCGTAATGATATTAAGGATGAAAAAACTATTATTAGCATTAGCGATGGTTTCAGCACTGCCATTTTTCGGTAATGCTCAGAAAATCAATTGGATAACATTCCAAGAAGCCGTAGAATTGAACCAGACGACACCAAAGAAAGTGTTTATTGACGTTTACACGTCATGGTGCGGATGGTGCAAGCGCATGGACCAGAGTACTTTCGTCAACCAGGATGTCGTCAATTATGTCAATGAGAACTATTATGCCGTGAAGTTAGATGCGGAGACGAGCGACACCATAGTGTTTTCGGGCTACACCTTTGTGAATCAAGGTGGTACGAATGGACGAAAAGGCACACATCAGCTCGCGGCGGCATTGCTGCAAGGCAAAATGTCGTATCCGTCATACGTGTTCATGAATGAAGACATGCGTGTGATAACAGTGGCACCCGGCTACAGAGAGGCCTCCACCTTTCTACCAATGCTGAAATATTTCGGAAGCGATGCTTATCTGAATGAGAAATATGACGACTTTTTAAAAGGACAATGATGCGTAAAGTATTAGTTTTCATTGCATTATCAGTGATATTGTTGTCTATATCATGCCGAAAAGAGCAGAGATTCACCGACAACCCGTCGAAAAACATCAGCTTATCGACTGACACCATCGCTTTCGACACGGTTTTCACAAGCATAGGCTCCTCGACGAGGGTGCTGATGATTTACAACAAAAATTCCGAAAACTTGAAAATCAACTCGATACGTCTTGAACAAGGCAGCTCCTCCCCTTACAGCGTCAACGTGGACGGGCAATCCGGGACGATATTCAAGGACATGGAGATTTACGCTAACGACAGTCTTTATGTGTTCATCAAGGTGACGATAAACCCTAACGACGACAACAACCCGTTTTTTGTCAATGACCGCCTGATTTTCAACACCAACGGTAATGAAAAGGTGGTAAATCTGACAGCCTACGGGCAAAACGCACATTATATAATAGGTAGAAAAGGCATCTTCCCTGACGAGAACGGGAATTACACCAATTATTACATCGCTATCACCGACTCGGTAAACAAAGACGTGCATTGGACAGCTGAGAAGCCGTATGTCATTTATAATGTGGCACTTATCGACTCTGACGGCACGCTTACCATCGAACCCGGCACTCATGTGTATTTCCATGGCGGCTCCGGTTTGTGGGCTTGGAGCGAGGGACAACTCATCGTCAACGGAACGGCAGAGAACCCTGTTGTGTTTCAAGGAGACAGGCTCGAAAGCTTCTATGCAGACCAGCCGGGGCAATGGGACAGGATTTGGTTGATGGAGGCACGAGAAGGCCACGGACATAAGATAGAACATGCAATAATAAGAAACGGCTTCATCGGATTGCAAGTTCAAAGGATGTTTAAAAACAATATGGAGCCTGCGTATATCTCAAATACCGTCATTGAAAACCATACAGGAATAGGACTTTACGCCAACTGCTACAGCATTTTGATGTCTAACTTACTGATTGACAATTGCGGGTACTATTGTGCGGCGTTAACAGGCGGCGGGGAATACAGCCTCACACATGGCACAATCGCCAACTATTGGACAAGCTCAACACGAAAGGCGGAGGCGTTGTTTTTTAACAATTATTACACCGACCCCACAGATGGCCTGACATACGCCATACCATTAAACTGCGACATCGTCAACAGCATCGTTTACGGCAACAAAGACAATGAGTTCGGCACTGATTTCTATGCTATTCCCGACACCACATATCGTTTCAAAAACAGCCTGATTTGCACCACCCGTCAACACGAGGATGAAAACTATTATCAGTCATGTGTGTTCAACACGCAGCCATTGTTCAAAAACACTATGGGGTTCGATTTTCATCTCGACACCCTGTCACCTGCGATAGGCATCGGCAATCCTTGTTACACGCTCGGGCCTCTTGAGTTCGATTTGGACGGCGTGGAACGTGGCAGCAGACCTGATGCCGGAGCATATCAGTTTGTGCCTACTTTTTAGCGCGTTCACGGATGATATTGTAAACACTGGTCGTTTTGTTGCCAACGGCATCAGTGACGACAATTTCCATCTTGTTATTACCTATTTTCAGATTATCATCGACATCATAATACAGCATGTCGTTTTTCGCGTCGTATGCCCCGATGACCCATTTCCCGTTAAGGTAGATGTCGTAAGTGTTAATACCCGATTCGTTATCTTTTATCTTGATATTCAGACGTTTGCATTTTATCACTTTAGTGTTATTCTTGAAATTCACAGGAGAGACTTTAGGGCTGACATTATCAACCGCCAAGGCGAATGTGCCTAATACCCGCACCTGTGTGCTGACGACACCATCTTTAAACGTACCGCCTTGTGGCACAAATGTACCATCATCGGAAACCGATACGACATACAATTTGTCGGACGATTTATATTTCTCGGATGGTCTGATTTTCAATGTTATCTTTTTCTGCACAGGAATATCCTCGGCACCTAAGATATAAGCATAATCTGACGCTATGTTTTTGACATTGTCGGTTTGACGTGCCAAAACATATTCAAAACGATAAAAGGCCTTTGGTGGAATTACCGCCGTGAAACTGCCAAGATTCACCTCGACTTCATTTTTGCCATCGACACGATAATATGCCCTACTATATTGATTATCAGAATATTCATCCAAAGGCTTGTCGCCAACCAAAGTGAACTTCAAGGTAGAGGTGTTGCCGTAAAAATCTTTCACCACATATCTCATCTCCACCTTGTCGCCTTCTTTCAAAGTCACAAAACCGGATTTCTCGCCATATAAACCAAGTATGTTGTATTCATCGATTTCAGATCTGACATAACGAATCTTGTCATTATAAAATTTGCTATAGTCAATCAGGCTGTTGATATAGCGTGTCTCATCGTATGAAAAGCGTTCAAATAAAACGTTGAAAATCAGTCTGTTGTCAGCATAAAGCTCAATGGAATACACCCCGTTTTTGTTTGCCGAGCCATTTGCCTTGTCAACCGTTGATATCCCGAAGCTCACAGTGCCGTTCACCATTATCTCAGTATTATCTTTCGGGTCGAAAAAGGCGTTCTTATCCACACCGTTAACCGACGAATGCTCTGTCGGATACACCGCGAATCCGTTGATTATCGGCTTGACATCATCCTCGATTTTAAATCCGAACAGGAACGGGTTCATAGGACGTTGTTCGGCGTCGCGCAGTTCATAATGCAGATGCGGGCCGCCGGAGCCGCCGGTGTCGCCGCTATAACCTATGACATCACCCACTTTAACAGGAATCTCGTCCTTCTCAAGAAAAATGTTCTGTTTGAACGACCTGCTCTCAAACTGTTTTTGTCGTACATACTGACCTATTTTTTTGTTGAAGCCATCGAGATGAGCATAAACCGACATAAATCCATCATTATGAGTGATATACACCACGTTGCCATAACCAAATGGGGAGACACCGATCCTGCTTACGTAGCCGTCGGCGACGGAATAGACCCTATAGCCGGTCTTGCCATTCGTCTTGATGTCAACGCCGGCGTGAAATGCGTTGTTGCGCAACTCGCCAAAAGTGGCTGAGAGATACAACGGAATCTTCAAAGGATTGGGATAAACAGGATACCTGACATTGTCTTGTGCGGTCAACACATTGACAATCAGCATAAAACAAAACAAAAATTTAATTCTCATCTTCAATATCTTTGATGTACAAAGATAATAATTTTATTGAAAGTCGCGGCTCCAAATTAAAAGTTTTTTATTATTTTTGCGAAAAATAAAAACGATGTTCAAAAACAAGGAACAGCCCCTCCAGAAAGTATTCGTCATCCGTCTCGGACTGATGCTACTGTTGCTTGCATTCAGCAGATGGATGCTCTACATTTTCAACACGGGCAACTTCCCGAATCTCAGCGCAGGCGAACAGTTTAGGCTGTTTTTTGTGGGCATGAGGTTCGACATTTGGACGCTTATCATCGCCAACCTGCCGTTTTTGGTGCTTTATGGAATACCTTTTCAATTCAAATACAACAAGATTTACTGCAAGGTAGTTGACATTATTTTTATCATAACTAATTCAATAGCAATACTTCTCAATCTCATCGATGTTATTTATTACCGCTACATCGACAAGCGGATGACATCAGAGCTGTTTGGCTTTGCGCAACACACTGACGACAACCAAGGCGGTTTGATAAAACAGTTTATCCTTGATTTCTGGTACATCGGAATAGTATTTTTGGTGTTTTTGGTGATAATAATCATTTTGACAAGAAAGACAAGGGTCAAGCCCGTGGTTGTAACAAACACAACGCATTGGTACACAACACGTTCACTGATGTTTTTATGTTTGGTGGCAGCCTCGGTAATCGGATTGAGAGGTGGCTTGCAAAACAAGCCTATCAGCATCATTACGGCGGCAAATTACACCAAGACACAGAATATGCCCTTGGTGCTTAACACTCCATTTACCATCGGACGAGGCAATTCAGGCAACGTGTTGACTAAGATTGAGTTTTTCGATGACGATGAGATGGAGAGACTCTACACTCCTATTCATAACGAATTGACAGTCAACAGATTTATTGATAAAACAGCCAAAGATTACAACATTTTAATAATCATTTTGGAGAGTCATGGGCAGGAAATGCTGAGTTTTTACAACCAACGGCGCGAGTCAACCATCACGCCATTCCTTGACTCATTGCTTTCTATGAGCTTGAGTTTCAATGGTATGGCAAACGGAAGGCAGTCCATCGAAGCCGTCACATCAATAATGTCGGGCTTGCCGTCACTGATGACGAAAGACTATGTGGAGTCGCGTTATGCCGCCAACCGTCTCGACGGCATCGGCTCTATCCTGAAGAAACACGGCTACAGCACCGCCTTCTTTCATGGCGGCAACAACGGCACGATGAATTTCAACGCCTCTGCCCTATCTGCCGGCTTCGACAGCTACTACGGGCGCGACGAATACGGCAACGATAGAGATTATGACGGCACCTGGGGCATCTCCGACATGCCGTTCCTACAGTTTACGGCCGACAAGCTCAATGAGATGCGAAAGCCTTTCGCCGCCGGTGTTTTCACTCTGTCATCGCATCATCCGTTCAAGTTGCCAAAAGGCTACACATTGCCTGAAGGCGATTATGAAACCGACTTTGAGAAAACCATGCGCTACACCGACGACTCCATGCGCGAGTTCTTTGAGACAATGTCGCGATACAGCTGGTACGACAGCACACTCTTTGTCATCGTTGGCGACCATGTGAATCCTGAACATCATTACAACAACTACCTCAATGGTTACGGACAATATCAGATTGTGACGGCTTTTTATGCGCCAAGCTTCATCAAGCCGTTGAACACCAATGAGATGGTGCAGCAGATAGACCTTGGAGTAAGCCTCTTGGCGGCTGTAGGATGCAACGACACGATATTCTCCTTCGGCCACAATGTGTTCGACAGCGTGCAAGAGCCGTGTTTCATCAGCTATCTCAACAATATTTACGAATATTCCGACGGCAGGTTCCTGATGCAGTCCAATGGCAGAAACATCCTTTCCGTCTTTGACATAACTACAGACCCGTGTCTGACAAATAACATTTATACAGATAATGACACGACTTGGCAAGAGCTTGACAACAAGTTCAAGATGCGTCTCCAACAATATACCAACAGAATGATTAACAACAAGTTATATATCAAATGAAAGAAAAGATCTTGTTTATTGTCAACCCGATTTCCGGTCATCACGACAAGTCGAAGTTCCCCGCCCTTGTTGAGGAATTGATTGACAAGGACAAATATGACCACACCATCACCTTGACGGAATATGGTGGTCACGCCGCCGAGCTGACAAGGCAAGCCATTGACAATGATTATGATGTCATTGTGGCGGTGGGTGGTGACGGCACCATCAACGAGGTGGCCACCAACATGATTGGAGCGCGGCAGACTTTCGCCATTGTGCCATACGGCTCCGGCAACGGTTTGGCGAGGCATCTGCATCTGCCTTTGAAACCCGAGAAAGTCATCACCGAAGTGATTAACAAAGGGATGAAGTCGAAGATTGACACGGCGACAATGAATGGCGTACCATATATCAGCATCGCGGGAGTGGGCTTTGACGCCATCATAGCCGACCACTTCGCCAAAGACCCCAACAGAGGCTTTAAGACATATTTCAAGCTCATTTTCGAGAAATATTTCCGTTTCAAGCCGCAGCGATACCGTCTGGTGCTTGACGACAACGAGACGCTCGACTGCCGGCCGTTGTTCATCTCTTTCGCCAACAGCAACCAGTTCGGCTTCAACGCCACCGTGTCACCGAGTGCCTCACTAAACGACGGACTCCTCGATGTCTGCATATTCAAGAAGCCACTGTTGATCAACGTGCCATATATCGCGATACGTCTCATGACCGGGAAAATCGACAAGACAAAAGCCGTAGAGATACACAATGCAAAGAAAATCAACATTATCAGAGAGAATGAAGACATTGTCAACCTCGATGGCGAAGCCGTGATGATGCCAAAAGATTTCATAGTGGAGATTAATCCTTTATCATTGAATATTTTATTGCCATAAAAACATTAATAATATGATTACCAAATACTTACACATCTTAGAAAAACTGTTTCTCGGCATGCGCATAGAAACAGAGCTTGCTCAAGACCTTGCTCAAGGTGTTGCGCTCATTTCACTTTTGATAGTCTCGTTTTTGTTTTATTTCATTGCAAAACAACTGCTTCTAAAATTCGCGGGAAAGATAATCAAGAAATCAAGATTCAAATACGACGACTTTTTCCTCGACAAGAAATTGGAAAAACGCATCTCCATGCTCATCCCGATATACATGATAAAATCTCTTATCTATGTTGCCGCGCCGGGGCTTGACACATTGAACGCGTTCATTATTGTGATGACAAGGATTGCGGAGGTTGTGGCATACGCAGGCATCATTTATTCGATATTAGACGCTTTAATGGATATCTACAACTCCTTCGACGTGTCGAAAAACAAGCCTATAAAGGGTCTGATCCAGGTGCTGAAGATTGTGGTGACACTCATCTGCTCCCTGTTGATTATCGGCATTCTCACGAATAAGGATTTGCAAAACCTCTTCATCGGACTCGGCACTATTTCAGCCGTCCTGATGCTTGTCTTCAAAGATCCCATCCTCGGTTTTGTCGGCGGCATACAGTTGACTTCCAACGACATGGTGCGTATCGGCGACTGGATTGTGAAAGGCAATGCCGACGGCAACGTCATCGATATCGGTCTCACTACGGTGAAAGTGCAGAATTGGGACAACACTATCACCACCATCCCGACATACTCTCTTATCTCCGACCCGTTCATTAACTGGAGAGGCATGAGTGAGTCGGGAGGCCGTCGGATAGCGCGTTCCATCATCATCGACCTCGACACCATCAAGTTCTGCACTCCCGAAATGCTTGAGAGATATAAGAAAATCCAGCTCGTGAGAGATTATATCACGAATAAAGAGAAGGAAATCGAGGAATACAACAAGTTGAACCACATCGACACTTCCACCCTCGTCAACGGGCGCCGTCAGACCAACATCGGAATTTTCAGGGCTTATCTGTTCGCATATCTTGAACAAAACCCCAACTTGAACCACGAGTTGACAACGTTGGTTCGACAGAGAGACCCCACGGAGTTCGGTGTCCCCATGCAGATTTATTGCTTCAGTGCCAAAACCGACTGGCTCTCATACGAGGCGATTCAAAACGACATCTTCGACCACATTTATGCGGTTATCAATCAGTTCGACCTCAAAGTCTATCAAAGGCCTTCGTCGTATTCGATTAACATGTTGAATGACAAATAGACAGATTATTTCTTGTTCCAGAACGTGGGCGAGAAAATCAGCAGAACGGTGTATATCTCAAGACGTCCCATGAGCATGAGGAACGACATAAGCCATTTAGCGGCGACGGATAGGTCGGAGAATGTCGTCGCCGGACCCGTGGCCTTATAGCCGGGACCGATGTTGCTGAGTGCAGTCACCGTGTTAAACACTCCTTCTTGGAAATCGCATCCGCTGATAGAGAACACGATGACACCGGCGATACATATTATCACGTAAAAGAACAGGAAATTCAACGTCCTGAGAAGTATGTCGTTTGACACCACTTCTTTCGAGATTTTCACTGAGAAGACGGCGTTGGGATGCAAGAACTGCCTGATGGTGTTGCGGATAGATTTCAGGCACACCATCCAACGGATGACTTTGATGCCACCCGATGTGGAGCCGGCGCAGGATCCGCTCAGCATCAGAAGCAGTGTCGGGAAGAGGAACAAGCCGCCCCAAAGAGTGTAATCGTAATATGAGCCCTGGTAACCTGTCGATGACACTATCGTGACCACATGGAACAACGCGGCGCGGAATCGTGACTCGAACGTCGGTGCAGGATAAGCCGAGGTGTCGGTGGCGATAGTGGAAACACTTGGCGCATAATAGAATAAGATTGTTACAACAGTCACCATGATGACGAGAAGACCCACAAACCAACGAAGCTCCTCGTTTCTCGCAAAATATTTCACATCGCCTCTTGACAGGAAATAATACAACGAGAAGTTGATTCCCGACATTATCATGAACAAGACGCAAGTGTATTCGATGTAGCTTGAGTTAAAATACCCTATGCTTGACTGATGAGTACTGAAACCGCCGCTCGACATTGTTGTGAGGGCGTGGCACACCGCGTCGTAAAAGTTCATCGGTCCTGCCCAATAAGCCAAGACGCAGCATATGGTGAGAAACATATAAATAATGTATAGATGCCGCGCCGTGACAGCCATTTTGGGATGCAGTTTTTTCACGCTCAGGCCCGACATCTCCGCCGCAAACAGTGTCGTTTTGTTGGATTTCTTGTTCAAGGCCGGAATAATAGCGAGGAAAAGAACGATGATGCCCAAGCCACCCAACCATTGTGTCATACTGCGCCAAAACAGTATTCCATGTGGCTGAGAATCAATGTTATTCATGATGGTGGCACCTGTGGTGGTGAATCCGGACATAGACTCAAAGAAGGCGTCTGTGACATTGTCGATGGCACCTGTGAAAACAAACGGCAACATCCCGAAAATGGCAAACAGCACCCAGGTAACAGTCACGAGGACAAAGGAGTCTTTCATCGTCAGGTTGTCGATTTTCTTCACTCTGTCATCGCCTTTTTTGGCTTTCTCACGACCGGCTGACAGCAGTATGAAGCCGAAGATTGCTGTAATCATGGTGGATGCGAGCAGCGACACCACGTCTTTCTCGCCACTGTGTACATTGTAATACAATGCCACGCCCGAGGCTATCAGCATGAAGAACGCCTCAACGAGAATAAAGACACCGTAAATCTTCGCTTTCATTCTTTTTAATTATAATGCAAAAATACAAAAAAGTTCGTATTGTACTCATTAATTTTGTCTAAAAAACGCTTTTCATCCTTTTCATCGCCTCTTCTGCCACGCTTCTCGGACACGCGAGATTTATTCTCAGGCATTGTTCGCCTTGTTTTCCAAACTCCTTGCCGTTGTTGAGACCCAATCCCGCGTCGAATATCATTTTGCGATTAAGTTCTTGGTTATCAAGACCGTATGCAGAGAAGTCAAGCCACAACATATATGTAGCCTCTGCCTTATGCACCCTGATTTTCGGCAATTCCTTATGGATAAAATCGACAACATAATCAATATTCCCCTGAATATAGTTCAGCAGTTGTTGCAGCCACTCCTCCCCATGTTCCATCGCCGTCTTAGTGGCTATCTTGCCGAAGATGTTGCCCAAGTTCACTTCGGTACTGTCAACAAAATCAACGTATTTCTTACGCAGTTCAGGGTTTGCGATGATAATGGTTGATGTGGCCATTCCCGCAAGGTTGAACGTTTTACTCGCCGCATGCGCCGTGATGCAATGTTGCTCAATCTCCTTGGAGACGCTTGCCAAAGGCACGTGTTTAAATCCCGGCATCACCAGGTCACAGTGAATCTCGTCAGAAAACACCAATACGTTGTATTTCATGCAAATATCACATAGTCGTCTCAGCTCATCTTTGCTCCAGCATCTTCCGACAGGATTATGTGGATTGCTGAGTATCAACATCTTAGCGGTTTTTGCCTGTTTCTCGAGAAGCTCATAATCCATCACGAAACCATCCTCGGTGTCGATTAAAGGATTAAGGATGAGTTTGCGGTTATGGCTTTCCACTGCATGGAAAAACGGCGGATATACCGGCGGTTGAATTATCACCTCGTCGCCTTCTTTCGTGAGGCCCATCACCGCCATGTTGAATGCAGCCACGACGCCGGGAGTGTATGTCATCCATTCTTTTTGCACGTCCCACTGATGACGCCTGCGTATCCAGTCGGCAATCGCCTCAAAATACGCGTCCTCACGGAAAGTATAACCGTAAACATCGTATTTCGCCCGCTCAATCACGGCATTCCTTATAAAATCAGGGGTACGGAAATCCATGTCGGCGACCCACATCGGGATGACATCCGCCTTGCCGAATATCTTGTCTCTCAAATCATATTTGACACTCTCCGTGCCTTCACGATTTATTCTTTCATCAAAATTATACTTCATAAAAATCCTCTCAAATTATTTTCCGCAAAATTGACATTTTTTTTGATATGTAGAACATTTTTTTACAAAAAAAATATATTTTTGCAGACAAAACGTTTGTTTATGTCAAGAAGATATTTCTTATTGATATTCATCATATTGTCAGCCATGAATGGAGTCGCGCAGTCGGGTCTGTACGGTGTCGTCAAAGATGATGACAGCGGAGAGCTTCTCGTTGGAGCCGCCATTTACGTTGACTCGCTTCAGACCGGCACCACCACCGACTTCAACGGATATTACGACTTGCCGTTGAGACCGGGCAATTATAAGATAAGGTTTTCGTACCTCGGATATAATGCCTTTGAGACACGTGTCGAGGTTGACAACTCACGCAAACGCTTGAATGTCAAGCTCAAGATGGAGGCTCTGATGCTCGACAAAGTGGTGGTTACGAGTGAGAAGAGGGATGCCAATGTTCGCGAGCTTGCCATGAGTGTCCAGAAACTCGAGATGGTGAAAATCAGGAAGATACCGGCTCTCATGGGTGAGGTTGATGTCATCAAGGCGATACAGCTGCTGCCTGGTGTGCAGGCGGCGTCGGAAGGCTCATCGGGCTTCAGCGTGCGTGGCGGCTCGCCCGACCAGAACCTCATCACTATCGACGACGCGCCGGTGTATAACGCATCACATTTCCTCGGGTTCTTCTCGGTGTTCAACAACGACGCGGTGAAAGACGCCACGCTGTTTAAAGGCGACATCCCCGCTAGCTACGACAGCCGCCTGTCTTCTGTGTTGGATATCAAGACATTAGACGAGATACCGGAGCGTCTCACCATGACAGGAGGTGTCGGCATCATCACCAGCCGTCTCATGGTAAATGTGCCGTTCAACAAACAACGCACCGCCGTGATGATGGCCGGCCGCATGACATACGGAGGCCTGCTAACACCTTATCTGTTTAACAGCCTGAAAAACACACGACTATATTTTTATGACATCAACGGCAAAATAACTCACGTGTTCAACAAAAACAACCGACTCCAGATCTCCGTCTATAACGGTTATGACAAAATAGGCATCGTCAACATGATGAGCATAGGCTATGGAAACACCACCGTCACAAGCAGATGGAACCATATCTTCAACGATAAGCTGACATCAAGTCTGTCGTTTCATTTCACCGATTATAAATATGATATCGATGTGTTCATGAATCCATACGATTTCACCGTTATTGCAGGCATCAACGACTATTCCGGAAAATATGACTTCACCTGGCTTCTTTCCGACAAAATCACCGCGAAATTCGGTGCCGCCATTACTTTTCACAGATACAACCAGGGTGAGTTGCACGACAGGACAGGCGTCGTGGCCCAGTTCTTGGGCGTCAACAACAACGAAAAAGTTTATAGAAAAGCCATTGAATCGGCTTTGTATTACGGACATGAACATGATATAAGTCCTTTTTTTTCAATAAGATACGGATTGCGCTTGTCTATGTACCAAAATATTGGCAAGGAGACATTGTATTTGTTTGATGAGAATTATTACAACAACGACTCAATAGTGTATGGCGCAGGCAAGATTTTCAACACCGAAATCAACCTTGAGCCGCGTCTCGCCATGATATATCGTTTAAGCGCGACATCATCGGTAAAGGCTTCATTTTCAAGGACTGTGCAATATGCTCAGATAGCCAACAATGCCACCGGAGGCCTTCCCTTTGACGTGTGGTTCCCGTCAAGCCCCAACATCAAGCCGCAGAAATGCGACCAAGTCGCCTTGGGTTATTTCAGAAATTTCAGAGGCAACGACATAGAGACGTCAGCTGAGTTGTTCTATAAAAACCTCACCGATGTCATTGATTTTGTTGACGATGCGCAGTTTTACGGCAATCTGTTAATCGACGGCGAGGTGAGAGTCGGCAAGGGACGATCCTACGGCGCGGAGTTTATCATCAGGAAGAACTACGGCAGGCTAACAGGCTGGGTATCATACACATACAGCCGCTCATTCCGCACCGTGAAAGGCATCAGCCATGATGAGGAATACCGCTCGCCATACGACCGCCCGCACAATATCAGCATAGTGCTGAGCTATGAGTTCTCAGACAGATTCAATGTGTCCGCAAACTGGATTTATAACACCGGCCAGCCAGTCACATATCCCTATGGGAAATTCACAGATCACGGCTCAACTTACGCCATTTACAACGGCTACCGCAACCAAAGCCGCTATCCCGACTACCATCGCCTAGACGTTTCGCTTACATGGAAATGCAAGCCGCACGAACGCTGGCAAGGCGAATGGAACACCTCAATATACAATGTTTACGGGCGTCACAACACTTGGGCAGTGGTGTTCACCCCGGGAGAGAATAACACCATCGAAACGGAAAAGATGTATATCTTCTCTGTAATACCTTCAATATCATATAATTTCAAATTTTAAGACATGAAAAAGACAATCATATTATTATCAGCAATCATCGGACTGACGGCGTGCACCGAGAAAATGAGATTCGATGCTGTGGAAGGCGAACGTCTTGTTGGTGTAAGTGCCTCTGTCACAGACGAATACATCAGACATGAAGTCATACTGAGCTTTACCGAGCCGTTCTATGGAGGCAGCCCTGAAATGATTTCCAACGCAATAGTGTTCGTCGTCGATGACCTTGACACCGTTTGGTATGAGGAAAGCGACATGCCTGGCTATTATTACTCTCAAAACGAATATGCCGGAGTCCCTAATCACAACTATCATCTTTCCATCGATTTCAACGATGACAATGGGAGCCATCACTTCTATTCTGAATCGACAATGAACGAGAATGTTGAGCAGATAGACTCCATCAGAGTGAAGCCTTTCGTCTTTAACGCATTGGAAATCAAGGACATGCTTGGAGTATATCCTTATTTTCAAACGACCGACAATCCGAAGACATATTACATGACGAGGGTTAAAATCAATGGCAAGGACATTGGCGGAGACACTTTGACAATATGTTCACTTTTCGAGACTTACGGTTATGCGGGAATATATTTCAACGGGCCGTTTATGGCAAGCATTGCAGGCGAGTTTCCTGTAGAAGGTCTAAATCAGCTCGACAGCTTGCAGGTGTTGCATCCTGGCGACACCGTCACTATGGATTTGTGGTCGATACCGCGCGACTATGCGCATTATATCTCCGAGATCGCCTCAAGTGCCGGTACCAATCCGATGATGGGAACTCCCTCTAATGTGCGCACAAACATCTATCCAGAAGGCAAGGCAGTGGGGTGTTTCCATGCCTCATCATTGCGACAATGTTCCGTAATCTATTGATAAATAAATTATTATGCAATCATAAAAAATTTTAAAAAAATTGTTGCCATTAGCGGAATATTTTGTAATTTTGCAGCGCAATAAAGGGGGAGTCGCATAGCGGCAATTGCAACAGACTGTAAATCTGTCCTCGGATGAGTTCGGTGGTTCGAGTCCACCCTCCCCCACGGTGAGTTTAGAGTTTAGAGTTTAGAGTTTAGAGTTTAGAGTTTAGAGTAGGGAGCAGAGAGTAGAGAACAAAAAAATAAATTTTTGTTGCGGGTATTGAAAAAAGCTGTATCTTTGCATCGCGAATGGACTAGTAGCTCAATTGGATAGAGTCCCTGACTACGGATCAGGCGGTTGTGGGTTCGACTCCCGCCTAGTTCACAAAAAAAGCTGACGTAAACGTCAGCTTTTTTTGATTTCCACGCTGCTTGAGGCTTTGCCGCGTTTAGTGACTATTATCTGCGCAGGTATGCGCTCCTTGAGACTATCGACATGTGATATGATTCCAACCTTCTTGCCGAATTTCTTCATGTTACCAAGGGCTTGCACGGCCATCTCCAGACTCTCACCGTCCAAGGTGCCGAAACCTTCATCGATGAACAACATATCAACGTTGAGGTTTTCGTCGTTCAATGCCGCCAAACCTAATGCCAAGGCTAATGAAACAAGGAACGTCTCACCCCCTGACAGTGAAGAGGCACTTCTTAGCTCACCACCCATCTCCTTGTCCATCACCATGATAGCCAATGAGTTGGAATAACACGTAAGCTCATATCGCTGACTCAGTTTCCTAAGAAAATAATTAGCCTGGTCAAGCAGGATACGCATCGTATATGCCTGTGCAACGTCACGGAAATTGTCGGTGGCGGTGGTGCCTATGGCATTGGCAAGTTGAGTCCATAACGATAATTTGTTGGTCATTGCCTGTAAATCGTCTTTAGCAGCCTGTGCTGACGCGGTGTTTTGGGCATTTATCGAGAGTTTGGTGTGAAGCTCAGCAATAGTTGCAGTTTGCGCCGTCTTTAACTCCCTTAACTCCGTTAACTCCCTTAAAGTCTTCGCCATAGAATTTTCCACGGAATCATCACCAATTTGATTCTCAATCAGTTTGGCTTGTTCATCCTTCTCAATCAGATTGAAAACCACCTTTGAGAAACCACTGATAAGGTTGTTTTTGTCGATGTTGTCCCTGATAGCTATTTTACCGCCAAACTCCTCTACCCTGTCGATGCCTTCAATTCGCTTGATTCCTTTGGAAATATCATCAATTCCGGCGATTTCTGCACCGATATTAGTGAATTCGTCATTCAAACGTTTCCATTCATCGGAGAGTCTGTAAAGCATCTGATAAAAGCCGGCACTTGACTTACGCCATTGTTCCTCCCATTTCTCGATGACAATCAACGCGTTGGCATGATTTATCTTTTCAAAAACGTCTTTTGAAATCTGAGAGACAAGCTCATCACGATTTTTTATCTTTCCATCAATGTCAGCGATTTCATTTTTCAGCGTATTAGCTTTATTTTCAATGGCTTTGAAGCTTTTTTCTGCTTCATTTTTTATTTTCAGAAGTGTTTGAACTTGATTTTGAATGCCTTGAGCTTCAACAATTTTAGAATTTATTTCTTTTATCAACGCGTCCACTGCCAGAATCTTTGAATCGCAGTCTTTCAGACCTTTTTCGAGAATCACCATATCGTAAATCGGTTTGCCATTGCATTCCTTCGTCAGTTCAGCGTTTATTTTCATAAGCATATTCTGTTCATTGTCAATGCTTTGACTAATAAGTCGCTGTTCCCCTTCCGATTTGTTTTTGGCGTCTTTTGATTGCTCAAAATCATTTTTTGCCTCATTCCACGACTTCTCAATCGAGGCGAACAAGGAATCCACGACTCTCTCGTCATGATACTGATGAGAGGTGCTGCCGCAAAGCGGACAAGGTTTGCCATCCTCGAGTTTCGACCGCAACGATTTCATGTACTCGCCCACCATGTTTTTCTGAGCCTGATACTCCAGATCCTTGGCTTCATAGACTGATTTCTTTGCAAGATAATCCTGTTCAACGATATTGAAGTGATTCTTTAAGTTAATCAGTTCATTTGATTTATTTTCAATGACTTGTTTTTTATTGATATAATCTTCCAAGAGCTGTTTCACACGCAAATATTTGGTTTTTCTGCCCTCCTGATTAGCAAGTTCCGTTTTATGCGCGTTATAGTCGGAAATTAGCCTGTTGAGGTTAGCTTCCACAAATTTTGCATTGAATTTTTCGTAATCAGAGATGGTATCTCTCAGAATTTTTTCGGCATCTTTCAATTGTCCGTCAATCTGCAAGCCTTCCGACTCCACTAATGTCCTCTGATTTTGCAAAGCCACCTTCTCTTTTTTATATTCATCAATTTTCTTCTCACCCTTTTCTGCATCCTGTAAAATATTGACAATCAATGTAATTTGCTCATACATCGATTTATTTTCTGATTGATCGTCAATTTTGCGACCAAGTTCTTCGGCTTTTGACATCAACGTTGACTTTTCTTCCAGCATTTTCTTATAAGATGCCTGTAAATCAGCGAGTTGTAATTTATATTCGTCTATTTCGAGACGTAGTCTTTCAAGATTTTCAAGATTTCGGAGGTCTTGCTCAAGTTTTTTAGTTTCAAGTTCGTTTTTGTTCAACAGTTCACGGTTTTTAGCAAGCTCATCGTTCAATAATGCCATTTCATCAGCTGAAAGGATATTCTTATTCAACGAGTTATACAGTTCATTGGCTTTATCGACATCATTTTTTGCGTCGTTTTTCTTCCTTCCGACAATCTCGGCGATTTTCGAGTAAATCTCGGTTCCTGTCAGCATCTCGAGGATTTCCGTTTGCTTTGCTTTTTCTGATGTCAGGAAGGTGTTGAACTGACCTTGCGCGAGCATCACAGAGCGCACAAATTGGTCGTAGGTCAGTCCGACTAATTCTGTAATTTGTTGATTTACAGCATCAATTTTGGTTTCAATAACAATTCTTTCGTCGCCTTTCGTCACCTCAAGCTTCCGGCGGTTTGTCATGTCATATTTGCCATTACGTGTGCGGTGCATCTGCCAAGTGGCTATATAATGCTCGTTTCCTATTGCGAACCACAGCTCAGCCTTGCCGTCGTTGGTACCTTTCCGCAACACGTTGGTGGTGCTTTGCATATTAGTGATGCCGTTTTCAGTCTTCTCCTTGTTCTTTGTATTCTCGTAACGTGGTGATTTGTCGTACAATGCGAGCGTTATAGCGTCCAAAATCGTGCTTTTGCCGCTTCCCGTCTCACCGGTTATAAGGAACAACGGCTCGGCGGCCAAAACGCCTTCAGAGAAGCTTATTTCGGCGTTTTCGATTGAGTTTATGTTCTCTATTATTATTTTTTCTACTTTCATTGCAAATCTTGAGCCTCCTCGCACACTATTTTAAACATTTCCTTCAGCTCATCGGGCATCTCGCAGCCGTTTTTCTTCTGATATACTGAACAACCAAGCTCGAACGGACTCTTCGCCTTTAACTCATGTAAAGTCCTAACTTCTTGAAGCTCATCACCTTCCGCCTTGTCAGGAAAATAAGATTGTATGCCGCAAAACATGGCGTTGTGACCATCGAAAGCCTGCAACATCGCGGCGGTCTCTGTCTGTGTGAGCGGTTTGTCCGCTTGCACATGAACCCGCACGTATGCCTTATCATCAAGAATTTCAATGAGTTGCATCATGACAGTCTCAAACGGCAGAGCGTCATCGTAACCTTTTGGTTTGAAAGGGAAATCGACTATGGGAATCAGTGTTTTAAGCGGAACAACCCTCGTTTCGGCCTTCCCTTTCTCAATATTTACTGCTGCGACTGAATGCTGATAATTCTCATTGAACGAAATCGGGAATGGCGAGCCTGCATATCGCATATTCTCAATCCCTTTGATGGCCTGCGGAAAATGAATATGTCCGAAAGCCCAGTAATCGATTCCGTGGACATCTGTAAAGTCTTGAACATCAAGGGTTTCCAATTTGCCAATGATATCCGGGCTATGGCCTGTGATGTCAGCACTACGGACAGCAAGGTGTCCCATTGCCACAACACATTGATTATCAGTGTATTCCGGACGCCTTTTCAGATGTTCCAACAACTTGTCATATATATTTTGATTGCCATTCAGATAAGGGACTGCCAGAACCCAACCGATTATCTCCCCTTTTTTTGTTATAGGAATCTCTATCTTCGAGGCATCGAAATTCAAAGCATTATCAGCGGTAACAGTTTGATAATCAATCATTCCGACGACAGAGACATTGAAAGCCTCCCACAAAGGACGCGGTGCCTCAAGCCGAGATGGCGAGTCGTGGTTCCCACTGGTGATAATTATCTGTAAATCATCGTCAAGACGCGACAATTCAACAATGAAATTATAATATAACCGTTGGGATACTATCGTAGGAGTGGCGGTATGAAAGACGTCGCCCGAAACAACCATCACATCGGGTTTCTCCTTGATTATTATTGACTTAAGCTGTTCAAAGAAGAACTTATGCTCTTCCTCTCGGCTATAATTGTGAAAAATTTGTCCGATATGCCAGTCAGCAGTGTGTATTATCTTCATCGTATTGAAAAACAGGTTGTAAAATTACAAAAAATATTTCAATCGTATTATTTTTTTTTATACTTTAGCACCGAAATTTTAAAAATTAAAGTCAATGAGAAACTTTACCTTAACCATAATCGGATTACTTGCGCTGACATTCACTGCTTGCCGGCAAACCAAAACAGAAACCATTGATTATCAGGTAGTTCCATTGCCTAAAGAGATAAATTTGCAAGATGGGAAGCCCTTTGTGCTAAGCAAAAAAACCGTAATCACCTATCCGAGATTGCACAGGGAATTGCAAAATGAGGCCGAGTTGCTCGCAGATTATATGGAAGACATCTTGGGCTATCGTCCCGGTGTGAAATGCACCTACAATTACATGATTAATGCCATAAATCTTAAGATTGAGGATGGCGACTTCCGCAATGATGACGCTTATCAACTCATTGTAAATGAAAAGAATATAGAGATTATATCAAGTAATACTTCAGGTGTTTTCTATGGCATTCAAACGTTACGAAAGAGTCTTCCGATAATGGATGGCTACGACAAAATCACGCTTCCGGCGGTGACAGTCAACGACTGGCCGCGCTTTGCGTATCGTGGCATGCATCTTGATGTGAGTCGTCATTTCTTCCCTCTTGACTCTGTCAAAGTGTATATCGATGCGATGGCGGTGCACAATGTCAACAAGTTACACCTTCATCTCACTGACGACCAGGGATGGCGTGTGGAAATCAAGAAATATCCACGGCTTACTGAGATAGGTGCATGGCGTTCAGGCACTTTGATAGGCAAATCGATGGCATACGACAACATCCGTCACGGAGGCTATTACACACAGGAAGAGCTGAAAAACCTCGTGGCATACGCTGAGGCTCGTCACATCACCATCATTCCGGAGATAGACCTCCCTGGACACATGCTGGCGGCACTTGCGAGTTATCCTGAGCTGGGTTGCACAGGCGGCCCCTATGAAGTTTGGAGACGTTGGGGCGTGTCGGAAGACGTGATATGCGCAGGCAATGAAAAAGCGATGCAATTCCTTGAAAATGTGTTACTTGAGGTGATGGAAATCTTCCCGAGCGAATATATCCACATAGGTGGTGACGAGGTGCCGAGAGAGCGGTGGAAAGAATGCCCGAAATGTCAGTCTCAAATCAAGAAATTGGGCTTAAAGGGCGATGACAAGCATTCTGCAGAGGACTATCTGCAAAGCTATGTCATGTCACGCATAGAGAAATTCATTGAAAATCACGGGCGACATATCATAGGATGGGATGAGATGCTCGATGGAGAGCTTGCCCCCAACGCCACCGTGATGAGCTGGCGAGGCAGCGACGGAGGCTACAAAGCCGCGAAAATGCACCATAACGTCATCATGACACCCAACGACTACCTCTATTTCGATTATTATCAGACACTTGACACCGATGCCGAGCCTTGTTCCATAGGCGGATATAACCCCGTTAAGAAGGTGTATTCCTACGACCCTATCCCCGATGGACTGAGTCAAGACGAGGAAAAATACATTCTTGGTCCTCAAGCCAACATCTGGACAGAATATACCAGCGAGCTTAACATATTGTTATACAGGATGTTGCCTCGTATAGGCGCACTCTCCGAGATACAGTGGTGCTCGCCGGAGCAGAAAAACTACGAGGACTGGGTGCTGCGCGAATATCGCCTCACCAAACTATATGATTTGTACAAATGGAACTATGCCACGCATATATTCGACATCGACGTGCGTATCATCCCTAACGTTAAAGAGGGCTTCATTGAGATAAACATGTCGAAGCTGATAGATGGCGACATGATGTATTCCATTGACCATCAAGAGTTTAAAAAATACACCGAGCCGTTGAGGATTACTAAGAACTGTCATTTCGAGTGTTATGTAATATACACCGACGGAAGCAAGGGTTACACCTTCAGCACTGACTTCGATTTAAGCAAATCCTCGATGAAGCCTATTATTTTGAAGGAGCAGCCTCACAGGAACTACGCTTATAACGGTGCCGATGTGCTGATTGACGGCTTGAAAGGTGGCGGCAACTACCGCAGCGGACGTTGGCTCGGATTCTTCGGCAATGCCCTTGATGCCACCATAAACCTGTTAGAACCCACCGAAATCAGTGAGGTGAGGTTCAACTGTAACATTAACATGAAGGATTGGATTTTCAACGCCAAATCGGTGAAAGTGCTTGTCTCTGACGACGGTTTGCGTTTCATGGAGGTCTTCGAGCAAGACTTCAGCATGCTTCCTGACGACTTTGCCGAGAGCATTTACACCGTCAACGTGCAGTTTGAGCCGGTGGAGGCACTGTACGTGGAGATAGTCATCGAGCCATTCAATTGTCCCGAAGGTCATGCCGGATATGGCTATCCTGCCTGGGTTTTCGTCGATGAGATAAGCGTTTATTAAGCTTTAAGACACCTTATCGGGTGAGTCCCGTCAAGATGCCGCTCACCATCCAATGCGAGAAGCTCCCACCCTCGTCAGCACCTTGCGGGATGGCAACGGTAATGGTGTGATGCCCCGGTTTCAAGTCACTCAAGTCGAAATAAACCGGATTAGTGGCAGTACCCGGACACCATCCGGAGCGCGACAAATCTGATGACGAGACGCCGTTCCAGAAATTGCCCGAAACAGGGTTGTATTCTCTGTAAGTAGCACAGTCACAACGCCATGGGGTGTATTTGAACACTTTGTCGCCATCGATGATGATAGTATTTTCTTTCGGGTTGAACTCATCGCCGCCGCCCCAGCCTCCGTGACCTGTGGTTATATATCTAAGGCTAAGATTATCAACGCCTTCAGGAATATCAAACTCCACTGTCAAGCTGTCGGTTTCAAACAGACGGCCATAGTTCTGTCCCGACATCTCCATCACGTTGCAGGTGTTGAACAAAGGCAGGCTCCAGCGGTTGTTTTTCGACACATCGCCATCGTAATCCTGTGGATACGCCACCAAATCAAGCGAGATTTTATGTCCGCCGCCGTCGTAATTGCCAATGAAAGCACCAATCAAGACATCGCCTGAGAGCCTGTCGGAAAGCTCCGAAATCTCCATCTTGTAATATGACTCGTCCTCCCATTCAAGTCCGTCGATTTTCACCCTGTCATTGAAATGCCTCACGCCAAAAGGAGTGAAAAACCTAACAAGCTCCACGATGGGCATATAGTTGTCGGTCAGACGTATTCCCTGATACTTCTTACCATTTCTATCATATTGATATGGAATGACTTCAATGCTGTCAATTAAAGCATTACTTAAAGATAGTTCCTTATCCATCGGGATTACAAAAACCGAGCCTGTACGGTCGTATGCGTCGCCATTTGAGTGCTGACGCAGCTCAGCGAAAATCTGATAATGCTCAGGTAAAACCGGCAGATTAACACGTTTCACAACGATGGTTCCGTATGAGAAATGAATCACAGTGTCGAACGGAATCTCGCCTTTGAATTTTTCGATTTTTGCGAAATGAATCTGCTCGTCATCAAAAATCTTGGTCCGTATTATCAGCTTCTCCTTATTAATATTGTTCAGTTCTTTTCCTGTTTTTCTAATGCCAAGATTATCAGGGATTAAGCTCTTTTTCAGTTTTCTGTCTTTCTTAATTGATTTCAAATCCATGATACGGTTGCCGTTGATTGCCTGACGCACCATCACGCCTTTAAGATAGCCTCGTGATGTCACTGGCGACGCGTCATAGCCGGGAGTTTCAGTCATCCAAACCTCAATTGTGTTTGAATTTATCGATGTCTTATATTTTTTGCAATCATAACCATTCAGCTTCTCCTCGCCCACATTTTCAAACGATACATCATTGTTTTTCAATGGATAAGAATAAAAATACGATTCTCCGTCAGGATAATTCATCTGAAAATAAGCTGAATCGGCGTCATAGTCAACGAAAGTGAAGTCTGTTGACAAACCCTGAATCAATATTCCGTCGAAATCCTGTATATCGTTGATTTTCAATTGATTTTTATAACGCAAGACCTCACGGAAAGATGTGTCGCCGCTGTCAGAACCGAGCATATATGACTGATACACAAGGCGTTGTTGTGCAGAAACGGTGATTGTGGCGAATAACGCCAAAATTGATAACATGTGTTTCATGATGAAAAATTTTTGCAAATATAAAAATATTTTGTAAATTTGCAGTGTTGTATTGAAAAATTTAAATTTCAGTGATATGAAAAGATTATTTTTACCTATCGCATTGATACTGTTGATATTACAGTCATGCGGCAATGACTCAAAGCCCAAGGCACCGGTACGCGATAAAATAAAATTGAAATCAGACGTTCTCACTCCCGAAGTGTTATGGAGCATGGGACGCATAGGGGAATACTCGGTATCTCCTGACGCTCAGAACGTTGTGTACAATGTCTCAGACTATTACATTGACGACAACAAAAGTTTCACTCGCATCTACATCATGGATTCTGACGGCAAGAACGTAAAATGTCTCACCGGCGGCAGTTTCAGCGAATACAGTCCTGTTTTCACGCCATCAGGCAACATCGCGTTCATGACGGCTGTGTCGGGCGACATGCAGTTATGGGAGATGGACATCAACGGCAAGAACCGCAAGCAAATCACTGATGTTCAAGATGGTATCACAGGATTCAAGTACAGTCCGGATGGCAGTCAGCTTGTATATTCCGCCGAGGTCAAGATGAAAGAGACCGTTGCCGACATCTATCCCGACCTTCCGCTGTCGTCGGGAAGAATCAACAACGACCTGATGTACCGTCATTGGGACCAGTGGGTTGACACATACAGCCATTTGTTTATATCAAAAACAGGTAATGAATTGATTACCAATGGTAAAGACATTCTTTTGGGCGAACCGTGGGAGTCACCGGTCAGACCATGGGGCGGCATGGAGCAAGTCGCCTTCACGGAAGACAACAGTGCCATATTGTACTGCTGCCGCAAGAAAGAGGGGAAAGACTATGCGACATCAACAAACACTGACATTTACAGATACGACCTCGCGAGTGCACAGACAGCCAACCTCACAAAGGGCATGATGGGTTACGACCTCAACATGTCGGTGGCACCTACAGGCAACATGATGGCATGGGAGAGCATGGAACGTGAAGGCTATGAGGCTGATAAACAACGACTTTATGTGATGAATCTCTCCAACGGCGAGAAAACCGACTACAGCATCGGCTTCGACCAAAACTCCACCAACTTGATTTGGTCAGCTGACGCCACGAAGATTTATTTCATCAGCGACACCAAGGCCACTGACCAGATTTACGAGCTCAACCTCACCACCGGCGACATACGTCAGATAACAAGCGGCAAACACAATTTCGTATCATTGGCTGTCGCGGGCGACAAACTCATCGGCGGGCAGCAGTCGATGAGCCGTCCCACAGAGCTTTTCAGCATCGACCCGGCGACGGGAGCCTTTAAACAGATAACTCATGTCAACGACAACATTTTCAAGCAGTTGACCACTGCGTCTGTCGAAGAGAGGTGGATTAAGACCACCGACGACAAGATGATGCTCACATGGGTCATTTATCCGCCACATTTCGACAAGAAGAAGCAATACCCCACCCTTCTCTATTGTGAAGGCGGTCCGCAGAGCACTGTGAGCCAGTTCTGGTCATATCGTTGGAACTTCCAGCAGATGGCGGCCAACGGCTACATTATAGTGGCTCCCAACAGACGCGGTCTGCCCGGTTTCGGTCAGGAATGGAACGAGGAAATCAGTGGCGACTACGGTGGACAATGCATGAAAGACTATTTGTCTGCCATTGACGCCATGGCACAGGAGCCGTTTGTCGATGAAAACCGCCTTGGTGCTGTCGGCGCAAGTTTCGGAGGATTCTCTGTGTATTGGCTCGCCGGTCATCATGATGGACGTTTCAAGGCTCTCATAGCCCACGACGGCATGTTTAACCTTGACGCTCAATACCTTGAGACTGAGGAGATGTGGTTTGTGAACTGGGATTTGGGAGGACCTTATTGGGACAAAGACAACCCTGTGGTGAAATGGTCATACGCAAACTCTCCGCATCTCTTTGTTGACAAATGGACCGCTCCGATTCTTGTGATACACGGCGGTTTGGATTACAGAATCTGCTTCACGCAAGGCATGCAGGCCTATAACGCTGCTGTTTTGCGCGGCATTCCGGCTGAGTTCCTATACTTCCCCGATGAGAACCACTGGGTGTTGAAGCCCCAGAACGGAATATTGTGGCAGAGAAGATTTAAGAATTGGTTGGATACCTATCTGAAATAGCCATTAGCCATTAGCTATTAGTGTTTTTAGTGAATTGACAAAATTATTGATGTCGTCTTCTGTAGTGTCGAACGAGCACATCCAGCGGACGACATCATTGTCAATGTCCCAGTCGTAGAAGAAATACTGTTTCTGAAGCTCGGTCCACACTTTGCGAGGAAGCTTCACGAAGACGCCGTTAACCTGCACGGGATACACCACCTCCACCTGCGGGACGTCCTTGACTTTATTGTATAAAAGCTGCGCCATACGGTTGGAATGCTCTGCGTTTTTGCGCCATAATCCGTCCTTGAGATATGCTTCGAATTGCACTGCGAGAAAACGCATCTTTGAGCACAGCTGAAGCCCTTGTTTGCGGCGATATTTGTAGTCTTTAGCGAGTTCAGGATTCAGAAACACCACCGATTCTCCAATCATCAAGCCGTTTTTGGTGCCGCCAAACGAAAGCACATCAACGCCGGCATCAGCAGTCATCTCTTTAAAGGTGCGGTTCAGAGCCACTGCTGCATTAGCCAGCCGCGCGCCATCGACATGAAGATACATGCCGTATTCATGCGCCAAGTCAGCTAATGCCTTGATTTCGTTGATAGTATAAAGCGTCCCAAGCTCTGTTGATTGCGTTATCGTTATCGCTTTAGGCTGCGAATGATGCTCAAAACCAAAGCCATGCAGACGTGTCTTCACCAATTCCGGTGTAAGTTTGCCGTCAGGGGTGGCGATAGTAAGCATACGACATCCTACTATGCGCTGGGGCGCGCCACATTCATCAACATTGACATGAGCCGTCTCTGCACAGATCACAGCCTCATGCGAGCGTACCATCGCGTCTATGGCCAAGGTATTGGCGCCGGTGCCGTTAAACACGAATGACACAACTGCTTGATTACCAAAGTGTTGCTTAAACAATTGTTCCACACGAGCGCAATACTCGTCATCACCATAAGCCAAAGCATGTTCCACATTGGCCTCGGTGATAGCTTTCAAAACCTCAGGACTGATGCCCGAATGGTTGTCACTTCCGAATCCTCTTTTCATCTTTAAATCCTATTAAACAGCAAATAATTGAGCCGAGCAATCCCACATATATTGAATCGACAGGCAAAGATACTAATTCTGCGAATACGAGACATGCCGTTCCGAAAATAATTGAGGCGAAGACCCATTGGGACTTGAATCTGCCTGGGAAAAACAATGCCATAGTGAGCGGCACGAAGGTGGCGGTTGTCCTCAGACCCATCGACAAAAATCCCAAGTCGTTGATATAACGTCCTGAGAATGAGGAGGCTATGATGACGGCTATAATCTGAATCATCACTATGGTGAGGCGCGACACCGTGAGGTCTTTTTTAGGTTTGAGTACGTCTTTCACCAAAATAGTGGAAATTCCCAACGTCAAGCCGGAGCCGCCAATGATGATGGTTATCAGCAGTGTGCCAAGCACTAATCCGCCTATGAATTTCGGCAGATGGTTGGTGACGAACATCGGGAACGCCTGCGCTGAGCTTGTCATCACAGCGACACCTTGCGGGATATCTTTCCCCATGACTATCAGGGTGTTAAGCTCTTCAACAGTGATATAATGCGCTCTCATATACATGCCGACAAGCACGCAAGCGAAGCCTATCGGGATGGAAATCAAAGCTGAAATCATGGCACCTTTGCGCGCCACGCTGTCGCTTCTCCCCGACCATATAGCCTGCGCATAGGTCTGAGTTGACAGCACGCCGAGAATCACCGAGAGGCACGAACCCACGTCTTTTGAGACCCCTCGGGCAAATATATTCTGGTATCTCGCATTGACGTCGCCCATAGTGTCGAATCCTTCAACAGATTGAATATCAGTATGTAACAAGATATGATTAATGGAACTCATCAAGCCGGAATAGCCTTTTGAGAGAGCTAAGACCACCACGCCTGCCAACAATGCCGACAGGCATAGAAGTATGATTTTCACCACTCCGCCTATGCCTGCACTCCATAGTCCGCCGAAGACCACATACAGCGTCATGATAACCGCGGCAATCACCGCAGCCACCCAGAATCTCAGGGGGAAGAGCGTCATCAACAATGCCGACGCCGACAAAACCTGCGCGATGATGCTGATGAACATTCCTACAGAACACAGCACAGAGCCTGTCATCTCGGCTTTGCGACCGTATTCTTTTCTCACAATTTCAAGCAAAGTGGTGCTTCCGCTACGTCTCAGAGGTGCGACGTAGCCAATCGCAAGCACTACACATCCGAGAGCCATCCCCATGGTGAACCACCAGGCCGAAATACCGAAGCTGAACGCTAACTGCGCTGTGCCTACCGTCGATTGTCCGCCTACCAAGGTGCCGATGATGGCTCCGGCCACAACCCATGTCCCGGCCTTGCCTCCTCCGGTGTTGAAGTCGCTGGCGTTATTGACTTTTCTAACCGAAAGAATACCAACCGTCTCGATTAAAACAACTGCTATAATCAGTCCGAGAATATGATAAAACGATATTGACATTTTCATTTGAAAAAACGATGCAAAATTAATAAAAAGACTTTAGACTTTAGACGTTAGACGTTAGTTTTTTGATAAAATTATTTAAAGATGTCAGACCTTTATTTTTTTGTATTTTTGCGGTGTAAAAATTTAAGAAAATGAAAAAAGTATTATTAATCATCGCGGCGATGCTGATGTTAGGCGGATGCTGCAAGGAAACAACAAACAAAACAGCCATGAATACTACAATGGAAGACCTTCTGACACGTCGAAGTGTACGTACTTACACCGACGAGATGCCTCCTTTTGAGGTTATTGAAGAAATCTGCGAGGCCGGAACATACGCCCCGACGGGAATGAACAAACAATCCCCTATCATCCTTGCGGTGACAAACCGTGAGGTACGTGACCGCATGAGCAAGCTTAACGGTGCAGTGTTCGGTCTCGACAACGACCGTGACCCATTCTACGGCGCGCCTGTGGTTTTAGTTGTTCTCGCCGACACCACGGCATCTTACACCTGGAAGGAGGACGGCTCTCTCGTGATGAGCAACCTGCTCAATGCGGCACACGCCAAAGGACTCGGCTCTTGCTGGATTCACCGCGCCAAAGAGGTGTTCGAGACCGAAGAAGGCAAAGCCATCCTTCGTGACCTCGGCATCGATGACACGAAATACGTGGGAATCGGCAACTGCATCCTCGGCTATGTGAGAGGCGACTACCCTCAAGCCAAGCCAAGAAAAGACAACTATGTTTATTGGATCAAGTAACGAAAGAAATTATTATTTCATATTCGTCTTATCCGGCCACTCCGGTACTGAAGGCTCTTGAGGCCAGCTCTTCATCTGTTCCAGAATCACCTCGATTGCCTTATCCAATTGGGCGTCAATGCCATTAAATTCATCGTATGGGTTGTTATCGACAACTATGTCGGGGTCAACGCCATGACCTTCGATGATCCAATTACCGTTTTGGTCGAATGGAGCGAACTCCGGACGGTTCAGCGTGCCGCCGTCGATGAACGGCAAGCTGCCGCGGATGCCCACTACGCCGCCCCATGAACGTGTGCCTATGGTGGTTCCAATCTTATAATGCTTGAACTGCCATGGGAACAAGTCGCCGTCTGATGCTGAATATTTGTTGAACAACAGCACTTTAGGGCCATTCATCATCTGGTTGGGCTTGATTTCTGCCGCACTGCCGTTGCGTGTCACCGTCCACATCGACGCCTCACGTCGCAGACGCTCGATAATCATCGGTGAGACGTTGCCGCCACCGTTGCCACGGTCATCGATAATCAAAGCTTTCTTGGTGAGCTGAGGATAGAAATATTTTACGAACTCGTTCAAGCCTTCCGGACCCATATCAGGGATATGAATGTAACCCACCTGGCCATTTGTAGCTTCGTTCACCTTCTTGATGTTTTTTTGCACCATATTATAATAATATAACGCATTCTCGCTTGCTATGGGCTTCACCACCACTTCACGCGCACCTTTTTCCGAAGCCTTGTCGTTCAACGAAAGCACCACAGCCTTACCTGCCTTGTCAATGAGAGCCTCATAGATGTTCGTCATGTCTTTTGTAGGCACGCCGTCAACAGCCACGATGAAATCGCCTGCCTTGGCGTTCACTCCTATCTCCTCCAATGGCGAGATGGCGTTTTCGTTCCAGCTCTCCCCTTTCAGTATCTCCTTGATTTGATAATAACCGCTACCATCACGTTCCATTTCGGCACCAAGCAGACCAGTCTTGAGACGACGCACGGGGTCGCGGTCGCCACCACCTGTATAGGCATGTCCGATGTTAAGCTCGCCAATCATCTCACCTATAAGGTAGTTGACGTCATTTCTGTCGCCGCAATACGGAAGCAAGACAGAATATTTATCATGGATAGCCGGCCAGTCGTTACCGTGCATGTTAGGTGCATAGAAGAAATCGCGCATCTGGCGCCACGCCTCGGTGTAAATCTGCGCCCATTCCTCATGCAGGTTAACCCATTTCTTCATGTTTGAGAGGTCAACGGCATCTTTATCCATGCCTTTGGTCTCACGTTTCGGAGCGTTGATAACCATATACTTGCCACGACTTCTTACCATCATTTTCTTGCCGTCGGGAGTAAGGGTATAACCATTGAAATCACCTATTTTGGCAGCTTCTTTATCGTCTAAATTATAGAAATAAAGTCCGCGTTTGTCGCCCCAAGTTGAATAATAAAGCCCGTTCTCGACAGCCTGAAGGTTATAATAATATGCCACATTCATATCCGGAAGCGGCACTACGCGGTTCATAATGCCCTCAAAATCAATCTTTATCGGCTTAACATCATCTTTCTTAGGTTCTTTTTTCTTGTCTTTGCCTTTCGACGGATGCTCATCTTTCACCTCGTCTTTGTCAATCGACACCTCGTCATTTTTTGCCATAAATGGCGACGGAGTGTCTTTCTGCAAGGTCACAAGATAGATACGGCTCATCTCATCGTATGAGAAATTCCACTCCACATTGCTGTAATTGGGTCTGAAATCTCGTTCTGAGGTGAAATACAGATATTTTCCGTTCTTGTCGAAAGTCGGGTTTGATGAGTTGAACCAGGTATCGGTTACCGGTTCAGTCTTCTGATTATCAACATTATAGATAAAGATACGGCTAAATTCAGACATATTTGAATTGACGAATGCTATCCATTTGCTGTCGGGCGACCAGGTAAAGTTTCTTATCTCTCCCGCTTGGCTTCTCGCTATTTCGGTGACTTTCTTAGATGCCACGTCAATCATCATGAGGCGGTTCATTTTGTCGTACCAAACTATTTTCTTGCTGTCGGGCGACCATGCCGGCTGATATTTGTATGTCGCCGAAACTCTTTGAGGGTCAGTGAGTTGTATCGCATCTTCCTTTCCATCCTGTTTTTGGATGTACAGCTCGTCGTCGCCGGTGCGGTCGGAGATGTAAGCTATATATTCACCGTCCGGCGACCATGCCACGTTGCGGTCATGTACACCGTCGGATTTGGTAAGATTTCTTGTAATCCCTGACTCCACAGGCACCGTCCAGATGTCGCCGCGACCACTCAGAACGAGGCGTTTACCGTCGGGTGACACATCAGATGAGGTGATGTATTTCGATGCGTCAACATATTTTGTCCTTGCGTTGATGCCGTCACCGATGATTTGCACCGGAATCTTGTGTATTGAATTGTCTTTCAAATTTAAACGATACAATTCACCGCCGTTTTCATAAACGATGTCACTGTCGCCGAGCGAAGGATATTTCACATCATACAAGGTGTAGTCAGTGACTTTCGTAAGTTGTTTGTCATCAAGGTCATAGCAGAAGATATTCATAGTTCTGTCACGATCGGAGCAGAAATAAATCTTGTTGCCCGCCCACATCGGGAAGATGTCCTGAGCATCGTTGTTGGTGATGTTTGTAAGCTCTTTGGTGTTGAAGTCGAAAATCCAGACATCGTCAGCCATGCCGCCACGATAATATTTCCAGGTACGGAACTCGCGCATCACACGGTTGAACGCAATCTTCTGACCGTCAGGCGAATAGCTTAGCCAGCCGCCTTCTGCAAACGGCAGTTGTTCGCCCAATCCCCCGTTGATGTCAGCCACGAAGAGCTGCCCCACGAAATCATCCCAAGTTATTCTGCGTGAACGATATACGATGTGTTCGTTGTCTTTCCACGTCATAACGATATTGTTAGGTCCCATGCGGTCGGACAAATCATCACGGTCGAGGGTGGCGGTGAATGTAACACGTTGAGGCTCACCACCATTGGCGGGTATCACGTAAACCTCGGTGTTGCCGTCATATTGTCCTGTAAACGCGATATGTCTCCCGTCGGGTGAGAATCTCGCGAAAATCTCAAACCCGTCAGGGTCGTTGGTCAATTGCCGCGCCACTCCGCCGTTGATGTCAACAGTGTAAAGGTCACCGGCATAGCTGAAGACCACTTGGTTTCCGTGAATAGCCGGGAAACGCAGCATCTTCGCCTCATTCTGTGCTTGTGACGACAATGCGCCAAACACAAACAACATACTGATAATCAATGATTTAGTTTTCATGATATTAAATTTTAAAATTTTATTATTTTTCATCATTTTCAGTGACAAGCGGAACACGTTTTATTTTTATTTCATCACCAAGATAAACGAGATAGCCCTTAATCTCTTGATTTCCATTCATTTGCATCAACGCAGACATATAGTCTCGCAATTGGTTAAAGTACTCGTCATGTTCTTTGCCGGTCTTATAATCAATCAAAATAACGCCGTTTTGAGTCTCCGCATATCTGTCGGGACGTATTATTCTGCCATCGTGAGTATGAATATCCATCTCGTTTTTCACGATGGCGTCATCAGAAAACGCAGGTTTAAGTTCCGGAATATCAGTCACTTTACGGAAAGTGTCGAGAAGTTTCAAAGCCTGTTCCTTGTCGATTGTCCCGTCGTTGACGTAAGGGCGCAACGCTCTCTCGGCGTCGTCGATTGTCTTGATATGCGACAGTATCTGATGAACTAAAGAGCCCCATTCATCCGGCATGAACGTGCCTTTTTCAGCCCAAATCATAGTCGGGTCAGGGTCAACCGTGAGTTTTTCAAACCAGTTGATTGTAGCAGGAAGAGTGTCGTTGTCTTTTGACTCTAAAATCTCCACACCATTGTTTTTTATGGTTTTCTCTTTGATATTCAATAAGGTAGCAGTGATATTTCCATAGTAATACGATGTCATCTCCTCGCCTTCCACAACTTCAAATTCATTTTTTTTCACAAAATAATCGTCAAAGCCAAAGTCTTCACCATCATCTCTAACATGTTGAATATCAAGATTATCCAAAAAGAAATCAGTAAAGAGGTTATAACTGTTGTCCGATTTCTCCGAAGGTTTTTTATCGTTGGTATAGACAAAAAGCATATCTTTGGCACGTGTCATAGCGACGTACATGATGTCGAGCACATCGAGTTTTGTCTTGTTTTCCTCGTTTTTCACAAGATATTCATATTTAGTGCCAAGGAGTTTTTCTTTGGATAGTTTCAACAAAAAAGCGTCGAGATAAGGGATGCCTTCAGTGTCTTCATTATCAGCGCATTGCATCCAAATCTCGTTTTGGGTGAACTTTGCGTTCAAGGCAGTGTCGGCGTATGGATATAGCACCACCTTGAATTCCAGACCTTTAGCCTTATGAATCGTCATTATGTTGACGCAGTCGAGGTCACCTGTGATTTGCACCGCAAGTTTCGATTTTTTCTTATCCCAAAACTCCAGAAAATCACCGATTCCTGCACTATGACGGCTCTGCCATTCATAAATCATGTTCATGAAATATTGCAGGAAGACATCTTCTAAAACATTGAAATTGTATGACTTACATATTTGGATACACAAGTCATAAATGTTGTATGAGGCATTTAAGGCATTAAATCCGCTTTGCGGAGCGTCTTCGCATCCGGTCTTCGCCGAATAGAACCCTAAAGCCATTTTTGTCACCGGATTTTTGTCATCGACCATGAGACTCAATGTGTTAACAATCATCTGAACCTTGTCGGATGACTGCAACAGCACCGATTCGGCCGACAGCACCTCGATACCGTTTGCGACAAGATGATTTGCGATGTCGGCACCGTCGTTATTGGAACGCACCAATATTGTAATATCCTTATAATCAATGCCTTGACTATGCAAATCGATAATTCGCCTTACTATTGCGTCTTTGACTTTATCCTTGTAATCGGCGGTTTTCATTTCGCCGTGAAACACCTCCACCGACACGAAACCGTCAGGTTTTTGAGTGTCGTAAATTTGCTCGGCATCATTATAAACATCCGTGAAGTTCAGGAAACGCCCAGCAAAGCGGAAGAAAGTGTTGTTGAACTTGATTACATTTTTTGAGGAGCGGTAATTAGTTCCGAGCGTCATTTTTTGCGCTGAGTTTTCAAACTGCGCCTCACAACGCGCTCCGAACTCACCTTCGGGACGTTTGTAAATCCTTGGCAGCTTGATGATTTGCTCCACCTCGCCGCTACGGAACCGGTAAATGGACTGTTTGGCGTCGCCTACAATCATGTTCTTGTTGCCAAACGAGAGGCTGTTTTCCATCAACGGGAGGAAATTCTGCCATTGTAGCACCGAGGTGTCCTGAAACTCATCAATGAAATAATGCTTGTATTTCTCGCCTATCCTCTCGTATATAAAAGGCACCGAGCAGTCGCCCAGAATGTCGGAGATGCGCTTGTTGAACTCAGAGATATGCACCTGCGAGGTCTCGGCTACAAACTCCCTGATAAGCTCAAAGATATGGTTACGCAAGACGTACAAATACAAGTCTTTTTCAATGATTTCAAACACTAACTTCTTTGAATACAACGACTTATATTGTACAACTGCGTCGGCATAAACCGCAACGATGGAACAATCGGTGATATGGCTTTTTGCATCGTTCCAGCGTTTCTCGCCGCTCAGAATCTTGTCGATGGTGGCGGTGGTGACAACGCTTTTCCCCTCCTGAATCTTCTTTTTCACCGACGGCAGTCCTGTTTTAGCCTTGCCGTTATAATCAATGTCGGTGATTCCAAGACGATTCTCTTCTGCTTCTATATCTTTGACAATCAACGATAAAGCTTCATTTATCCTTTCGTTTTCAGTATGGACATATTGCTTTATTGTTTTATATTTTTCTTCATCCAAGTCGATGAAATTCTTGTAGTTGCCTTTACGGTAGGCGTCTTCTGAAAGTAGTTTCTCGATATATTCGCCGATAAGTTTTTTGACGTTCCAGGAGGTCTCCTCCGAGAGGTTAAACTCCACAAATTCCGACAGGATCTTGGTTATGAACTTGTTTTTTCCAATCTCGTCGGAGAGCCTTTGGATTATTTCATCGATAAGGTCGTCGTTATCGAGAATCACCGAGTATTGTCCGGGCAAATCGAGTTCCCGCGCGAAGCTGCGTGAAAGCCGTTGCACGAAGCTGTCGATAGTACACACAGCCATATCGCTATAGTTATGTAAGATACTGATATACAGTCTCTTAGCCCGAATTATAAGTTCACTCTCCTGTATTCTCAGCTCATCCAAAAGATACGCCCTCATTTGTTTTATGTCGCCATCTGCGGAGCCTTCACTGATGCCGAGAAGGAAGCGTAAAATCTTGGCTTTCATCTCGTTAGCGGCTTTATTGGTAAACGTCACAGCCAGAATCTCGCGGTAAGCGTCGGTATTATCGCCCAAACACAAGGTGAGATATTCCTTCACTATGGTGAAGGTCTTGCCGGAGCCTGCCGAGGCTTTGTATATTTTGAAAGGCTTATTTTGAGGGCTGTTCATTGTTTTTTCTTGTCTTTTTCTTGTTTTTCTTATTTGATGTGAACACTTCCCTCAAATTGTCGAAGCTTTGTGAGAATGAGATACCAATGCCTTGCGTGAAGTCGGAGTAGTTTTCAAACGAATAATAGTAGTAATTATTTTTGATATTTGTGTGATTATAAGCCTTAAAGCTCCATCGTTTCGACAAGCGCCATGTCAAATCGACATCACCGACGATATTGTTGGCGTTGCTTGCGTCGCTCTTACTGCCTCTTATGACACCGAAATTGCCTTCAATGGTCAGACGGTCGTCAAAAAGCTGTGTTGACAGCGACACCTCTATCTCTTCGTTAGTGAGCTGGTCGTTAGGCGTGTAGTTTATACCTATGTCGAAATCCTTTGACAGCATTGACAGCAGGTTGCTCAGCTGTGATGTGATGACGCTGTAGCCCGCCGTGGTGCCGATTCTGCTGATATTGCTTTCGGCATTGTAGGCGAACGAGCCGAACATCATGAGTGACAGCACTTGTTGTGCCATCACCCCTTGGTTTGTGGTGTCAATTACTGAAAACACAAGGGTTTTGGTGTCTTCTTTCACGTTAGGAAGCTCAAGTCCGAATGTTATTGTCGGATTCATCAGTTTGTCGGACAGCCTTATGATGCAGTCAACATTGATATTGTTTGTCAGGGCGGTGGAGTCAACGGCGGCGGTGCCGAGCGAGGTTAGCGACGACTTTGTCCTATAAACGCCCACGATGTCAACATCCGCGTCGGCGGGGTCGCCGGTCCAACGCAATGTGCCTCCGTTACGCAGCGTGAATGTCCGTTTCATCATTTCGAGAGAGAAATTAAATGCGCCGCTCGTGATGATATAATCGCCACGAAGCTCGAAATCGCCTGACGCCACACCTATATTAACATTGCCGTTGCCTCGCGCATTGATGCTTCCGATGTTTTGAGGCAGGTATATATTCATGACGGCGTCGGAGTTGACAGCAGCGTTGAGGTTTAGTGTGAACTCTCGCTCATCGTCTTCTATCTCCGGGACTATTGCCTCCACGACGGTATCCGACACTTCTGTCGTTTGCACGAACACCACAAAATCGTTATCCACCGAGGCAGTGCCGGACAACGGTATCTCTATCAGGGTGCCTTTTTTCGACACCGCGTCGATGTCAAGGATGACGTCGTTGGCGGGTCCGCTCAGTCTCACGGTGCCGTCGGCGACAGCCGTGCCGTAGAAACCATCAGCCCTGTCAGCAGGTATATTCAGCGCGAAGAAGTCGTTGCATGTCATGTCCAAATCGAAGCTGAAATCCTTAAAATAGTTATGGTTTATTACGCCGTTAAGTATCGCCACGTTGCCTATGGTGTCGTTGAGTCGGATGCTGTCAAACACTATCTTGTTTTCACGCAGACTGACTTTATCGGACAGCGAGTAATAAGTATTCAGGTAGTTAATCTGGCAGCCTGCGTTGTTAAATTTCACGTCGCCCACACATACAGGCTCCGACAAGGATCCCGCAATTTTTATTTTGCCGCTTGCGAGTCCGCTGACGCGCGACACAGCGGAGGTTAAGAACGGTGACAATGTCCCGAGTTTGAAGTCGTCGATCATCACATCGAAACGCAAATCATTTTTACGCTTACGCGGATAATAATAACCCATAAGACCCGCCGTCTCGTGCCGATCGTCGCCCGACAAGCTGTTATACACATCTATGTTGATGAAGATAGACTCGTCGGGGTCGTGCCATTTCGCGGTGGCTCTCACCTCGCCTATCTCTTGTCCGTTGAGGTAACACCGGTCCAGATTGATGTCAGACGAGAACGAGAAATTCTCATTAAGACCCGAAAAACCGACAAATCCGTTGAGTAAGCCGTCAAAATCAATTTTGTTTGCCGCAGTGATGAAATCGAAATCGGAGAAATCGACATTATGGAACTGTGCATACAAAGTGTCGGAATCATCGTTTGGAAACATCCCGTGTACGGCGATTTGCTGACGGTCGGTATAGAGCGTCAGATTGCTGAATTCCGTGCCCGACTTCCTGAAATCTATGCTACAGTCGGGATGCAGATGCCACACCGTGTCATTAATCCTGATGCTTTCCGTATCGAGCGACAGCACCCCTCCCGACGGGGCATGCGGCACAAACACGGACTTGATGTCAAGTTTATTGTGGTCATCCTCGTCATCGTCGTCCCATTTCAGGTTAATGTCAACCTTGTCGTCACCGAAACGCGACAAAAGCATGAAGTTCTCAATGCTTATCGGGTCGGGGTTGTTTTCTGTGGTGTCACGTAAAATGATATCCTCTATGATGACTCTCGACGTAAACTCATCGAATTTAGCGGTGTTTTTAATGTCTATATTCTTGAATTTCAATCCATTAAGCCACACTTCCGGTGATTCTACGGCAGAACCGTGATAAGCTATGCCGTCGGTGTAAGTGGCATTGACGGTCGTGCCTTTGCCGATATAAAGAGAGGGGGCAAACAGCTTTGTCAGCGTCCTCGTATCCTTAAAATTCATCGACAGCCAGAAGTCTTGTTTATGATTGTCAGGCACGGTGTTTTCAAACCATCCGGGCATATTCACATATCTCTTGGCGGTGTTAGCCAAGGCATTGCCCAATGTCTTGAAGTTGACGATTCCTGCACTGTTGAAATCGAAGAAATCGCATTCAACGTTTATTTCCTTGACACCGTTATTCATCTGCACACTCGCATTGAAATCGTTCATCACGAACTCTTCCCCGTTGAAATACTTCAGCTTGTCGATTTTCAGCGAGCCCGTGATATTATCAATGTCATTACCGCTGAAATCGCAATGTATGTTCGATGACAGAATCATAATGCTATCATTATCAAGGAGATGCAACTTAACAAGGTCAATGTGTCTTATTTTGGAATTGATGCTGTAAGTGGGTGTTTCGCCATGCAAATCGGCAATTGACGAAAGGTTGACTTGCAGATATGGATGTTTAATTTTTGTCTGCGCTATAAATCTCTGGTTTTCAAAAACACCATTTATATTTAAGTTATCGAATTTGTTACCATATAATTTCAGTTCGGAAACATGTACATCTGCTTCAAAATCAGTATCTTTCACCTCAAGGCCATTGCCGTACATATCAATTTGAAAAGATGCCGATGCACCTTCGTCAACGCCAAGCAAGTCCTTGAGAATCATATTGTTGACATCAATTTTAAAGGCATAACCTGAATTTTCGGTGATATTTAGATAAATGTCCGCGTTAATGTCGCCCATCTCCGTCAAGGCGGAGAACTGTGTCTTGAAATCTCTGGGGTAGCCCTGATAACTGCCTTTGAGAGTATATCTGCCAATCGCACCCAGCATGTCAGGAAGCGGGATTGTACCTGATTCTATCGGTATCGCGAAGTTTTTCGTATCCTCGTACGACGACTCCAGACTTCTCAGGTTCATATCAATGTAAGTGTCAAAGAATTCTGGCAATCCTATGAAAGTAATATCGGCGTCGATATGTGAATTGTCAGCGAAGTCGGCCACGAAGTTCTTTACGGTGAAATCGCTCACCGTCCCGTCATAATAGGCGGTGAACCGGAATTTGTCGGGCATTTTATCGAGAACCCATGAGAAATATCTTATATCGCTGAGTTTCAGCACCGATGGTCTGATGTCGCCTATAATACGCACTGAATCGACAAAAGAGTAATAAGCACTTGAATTGTTATACTCAAGGCGGAAGTCAAGGTCAACTTTCGACTCGTTGGTCTCAAGAATCAGGTTGTCAATATTAAGTGATTTCTCGCAAAACAGCACGTTGCCGCTTGCTTTGTCAAGCACCAGTCCGCATTTGTCAATCCCTTTGAGGGAATGCACCTCGCCGAGTACGGAGTCCTGCCGCACCTCCAGATTGCTGAAAACGCCGTATATGCTGTCGATGTCGATATGTGAATAGTCCATACTGAGCTTTTCGGGATGGTCTGTGTTTTGGTTCCAATATATCACATGTCCGTTGTCAAGTGTCATCTCGTCAACCTTCAGATGGAAGGCCTTTTTGTCATTTTGTTTTCCCTTATTGTTTCCGACTTCGAGATACGACAGCATGTCATTCAGGTTAAGTTTTTTGTCACCTTCATATTTCACAAGTCTTCCGAGGACGTCTTTAAAATATATTCTTTTTACTCTGATGTCGTCGGGTCTCATTGTGGGGCTGAATTTCGCGTCGAGTCGGCCCACGAAAAACATAGGGTATCCGTCCAGGTCGTTGATTTGCATATCTTCTATGCACACCTCAAGTTTTTCTGTGATATAAAACGTCCTGATTTTCACGTCGGTATGCAGTCGTTCCGACAGCTCGCCGGCGAGCAGACGAGCCATCATACTCTGCGCGGTGACGTCACGGAAAGCCGCCACGAGGCTTGCCATGAGAGCAAAAATTATCACAAAGACAATTAAAATGCCGTGTATAATATTCTTTTTTGTACCTTTGCGCATTCTTTTTATGATATGAACGAATACATTTTAGCCATCGAATCATCGTGTGATGACACCTCTGCGGCTGTCCTCAGAGGCACGACAGTCTTGTCGAATGTCATTGCTAATCAAGAGGTTCACCGCCAATATGGGGGTGTCATACCCGAGCTTGCGTCGCGTGCGCACCAACAGAATATCATCCCTGTTGTTGACGCCGCAATTAAGCAAGCAAATATACAAAAAAAACAAATAAGTGCAATTTCTTTTACGCGCGGACCCGGACTTTTAGGTTCTTTGCTCGTAGGCACCTCATTTTCAAAGGCTTTCGCTCTTGCGATGAACATCCCAATGATTGAAATTAATCATACCAACGGGCATGTTTTGGCACTTTTTGCGCAGGAACCTGACGCTCCGACGCCTGTCCCGACCTTTCCTTTTCTCTGTCTGACGGTGTCGGGCGGTCACACCCAGATAATGAAAGTCAATGATTATTTCGACCTTGAGATTTTGGGCAAGACCATCGATGACGCTGCCGGCGAGGCCTTCGACAAGACGGCGAAAATCATGGGGCTCGGATATCCCGGAGGTCCGATAATCAACAGGTTGGCCAAAGAAGGCAATCCCGATGCGTTTCATTTCAGCAAGCCTCACATCCCGGGTTATGACTACAGTTTCAGCGGACTGAAGACGAGTTTCCTTTATTTCCTGCGCGACAAACTCAAGGAAAACGAGAACTTCATCGAGGAGAACAAAGCCGATTTGTGTGCATCCATACAGAAAGATATCATCGACACGCTGATGAAGAAGCTCATCAAGGCGGCCAAAGACACCGGCATCAGGCAGGTCGCGATAGCCGGCGGCGTGTCGGCAAACACAGGGCTTCAGGAGGCCTTGCAAACCGCCGGCAAAAAGTATCACTGGGAGGTGTTTATACCGAAATTCAAGTTCAGCACCGACAACGCGGCGATGATTGGCGTGGCAGGCTATCTCAAATACCTGAGAGGCGAATTCGGCACCCAGGATATGACACCGTATGCCAGGACGGCTTTGAGATAGTTGAGAGTTGAGAGTTTAGAGTTGAGAGTTTAGAGTAGTTTTTAGTTGAAAGTTGAAAGTGTTAATTATTGAGTATGAATTGGGAACAGTTATTATCAGCAAAACGTGAATCTCGGGCACAGAGTGTAGCCGACATCAGAAACGAGTTTCAGAGAGATTATGACCGCATCATCTTCTCCAACATCTTCCATCGTCTGCAAAACAAGACTCAGGTCTTCCCTCTGCCAGGCGCTAAGCTCGTGCATAACCGATTGACGCACAGCCTCGAAGTGGCAAGCGTCGGACGTTCCATAGCACGTAAGGTGTCGAAGTTCCTCATCGAGAAATACGGCAACGACTTCCACGAGGTGATATACGATATCGACACCATAGTGTCCACCGCTTGTCTCGCCCACGACCTCGGCAACCCGCCTTTCGGACACTCCGGCGAGGAGACCATAAGCAGCTATTTCAAATACGGCGCAGGTAAGTCAATGCAAGGCGAAATCCCTGAGTGTCAATGGTCTGACCTCGTCTCTTTCGAGGGTAACGCCAACGCTTTCCGACAGCTCACACACCAATTCGCAGGCCGCAGGGAAGGCGGTTTGTCGCTGACATACGCCTCGCTGGCGACCTTGATAAAATACCCTTATCCGTCATTCGGCAAAGGCGAGAGAAAGAAATACAACGTCTTCAACAGCGAGATAGGACAGTTCGTCAAGGTGATGGAAAGCTGCGGAATACCTCGTCTCGACGGCACAACGCCGATATTTGCGCGCCATCCGCTCTCGTATATGATGGAAGCCGCCGACGACATCTGCTACCTCGTCTTGGATATGGAAGACGCCCATAAACGCGGCATCATACAAACCATCGACATCGACAAGCATTTCACGGCGTTTTTCGACCCCGACAGACCGGAGGAGTCGTGGTTTTTCGAGCGCCGCAAACATATCTTCGACACCGTCTCCGACTCCAACGAGAGAATGGCGTTCCTACGCGCGACGGTCATCAACAAACTCGTCGATTGCGTGTCGAGAGTGTATATCGAAAACTATGACGACATCATGGCAGGGACGTTCAAAAACAGTCTCATATCTCATCTGCCCAAGCTTGAAAAAGACGCATTAGAGGAATGCAGAAGCTTCTCTGTACCAAACATTTACAAGCATCCATCGGTAGTAAAGATTGAAGTCACGGGCTATAACATCATCGGCAACCTGATGAACGAGTTTATGGATGCCATTTTGCACCCCGACAGCGGCTATCACAAACGCCTTCTGTCAATCATCCCCGACCAGTTCAAGACAGGAAACGACGACCTTTATTCAAAGATACAAGTCGTACTTGACTACATATCCAACATGACCGATTTGTACGCCGTGCAACTTTACAAAGACCTCCGAGGCATTGAGTGACGAAGGGCTTTTTGTAAAAAATATTGACTTGATTTTTTTTAATATCAAAGAAAAAGTTATTTTTGCATTTGATATGATTTTTTAACCATAAAAACAAAAAAAAATGTGCGGAATAGTAGCATACATTGGAAAAAGGGACGCTTATCCCATCCTGATAAACGGGTTGAAACGTCTTGAATATCGTGGTTATGACAGCGCGGGCGTGGCGTTGCTTAACGATAACGACGAGCTTAATATTTATAAGACAAAAGGCAAAGTCTCTGATTTAGAGAGCTTTACGAATGACAAGGACATCAACGGGCACATCGGCATCGCTCACACACGATGGGCGACTCACGGCGAGCCTAACGACATCAACGCGCACCCACATATCTCGCGCTCAGGCAATATCGCCTTGATTCACAACGGAATAATAGAGAATTATCTCACAATAAAGAAAGAGCTTCAGAACCGAGGATATGAGTTCAAATCCAGCACCGACACCGAGGTGTTAGTCAATCTCATTGAGGATGTGCAGCTTACGCAAAAAGTCGATTTGTTTGAGGCGACGCGTATAGCTCTGAACCATGTGAACGGCGCTTATGCCATCGTCCTGATTGAGAAAGGCCATCCCGACACACTCATCGCTGCAAGAAAAGGCTCTCCTATGGTCATCGGCATAGGCGGCGACGAGTTCTTCATTGCCTCCGATGCCACACCTATAGTAGGAATGACATCACGGGTGGTTTACATTGAGAATGAAGAAGTTGTGAAGGTGAGACTTGGTGAGGAGCTGCATCTCAAGACCATCGACGACGTGGAGATGACGCCTTACATACAAGAGCTTCAGCTCAATCTTGAGTCTATCGAGAAAGGCGGTTTCGACCACTTCATGCTCAAGGAGATTTACGAGCAGCCCACCACAGTACGCGACACCATGCGCGGGCGTCTGCATGCCGACCTCGGGAAAATCACGCTGGGCGGCATCTTCGATTACGAGAAGAAGATTCTCAACGCCAGAAACATCATCATAGTGGCATGCGGCACCTCATGGCATGCCGCTCTCGTCGGGAGCTATCTCATCGAGCTGTACGCAGGCATCCGCGTGAAGGTGGAATACGCCTCAGAGTTCCGTTATCGCACCCCCGTCATCTTCCCTGACGATGTGGTGATAGCGATATCACAGTCTGGCGAGACGGCCGACACCTTAGCAGCCATTGAGATAGCGAAAGACAAAGGTGCCACTGTCCTCGGGATATGTAACGTCATAGGCTCCTCAATATCACGTGTCACCGACGCAGGCATCTACACTCATGCCGGTCCAGAAATAGGTGTCGCCTCCACAAAGGCGTTCACCGCCCAAGTGGCAGTACTTACAATGCTTGCAATACATATTGCGGAACTCAACGGTCATCTGCCTAAGTCGAGAATCATGGAACTTATTCATGAGCTTGACCTCATCCCGCAGAAAATCCAGACCACCTTGGAGAGAAGCGACATCGTGAAAGACATAGCCGAAGAGATGAAAGACTGTCACAACGCCATCTATCTCGGACGTCTGCAGAACTATCCGGTGGCTCTCGAAGGCGCACTCAAACTGAAAGAAATATCTTACATCCATGCCGAAGGCTATCCCGCCGCAGAGATGAAACATGGTCCTATCGCATTGATAGACAACGACATGCCTGTTATCTTCATCGCCACCAATAAATCCACCTACGAGAAGGTGGTGTCGAACGTCCAAGAGGTGAAGGCTCGTCACGGAAAGATTATCAGCGTGGTGACCGAAGGTGATATTTTGGTTAAAGAGATGTCGGATTACGTCATCGAAATCCCTGATACTGAATGCACTTACGCGCCATTGCTGGCCACCATCCCTCTTCAGCTCCTCGCCTATCATATAGCGGTAAAACGCGGTTGTAACGTTGACCAGCCGAGAAATCTGGCAAAATCGGTTACGGTGGAATAAGAAATGAAGAAAACTCTCTTTGTTATATTATCACTGCTCGCCGGCATGATGGCTTATGCGCAACAAACCGTCGTGAAAGGGAAGATTACCGATGTGGAGACCGGAGAGACCCTTCCGATGGCGACAGTCACATATGTCGCTGAAAACAAGACATTTGGCACCACGAGCGACTTAAACGGCACCTATCGTCTCGAATCAGACAAGATTTTCGATTATGTAGTCTTCCAATACGCAGGGTACAAACCTTACAAGGTGAAAATACAACGTTTCACCACCCAGACCATCAACGCGAAGCTGGAATCGGAGAAGATTTCCTTGCCTAAAGCTGAGGTGAAGGCAAAACGCAAGATAAAAGAACGTTACAAACGCAAAGGCAACTCGGCCATTGATCTCATACGCAAGGTTCAAAGAAACGCCGAGAAAAACAGCCTGTCGGGTTTCGATTATTATCAATACGACGAATACAGCAAGTTAGAACTCGGACCGTCAAACCTCATCGACAGCCTTCAGAACCTGCGGATTATGAAAGACTTGCAGTTCGTGTGTGAAAACGTACGGCATTCTGAGCTTACCGGAAGAAACTACCTCTCTATGTATTTCGTGGAGACATTGTCGAAGACGTATTATCGGAAAGACCCGTATTTCAAAACCACCGAAGTCACCGACACGAAAGACGTGTTGGTCAGCAAGTTCTTGGATTTCAACTCCATGGAATCAGTTATCGACAACTGGATAGGTTTTGTCGATGTGTATCAACGCAACATAAGACTGTTCAACAACGAGTACACCTCCCCCATGTCACCGGTGGCAATCACTTTTTATCATTTCTATATCGTTGACACTGTTAATATTGAAAACGAACCATGCATAGTGATGTCGTTCACACCTGCCAACCAGATGGACATGGGTCTCTGCGGCAGTCTTTGGATAACCAACGATTCATCATTTATGGTGAAAAAAGTACAGCTGCAGATACCACGACATTCAGGTACCAATTTCGTGGAATCGATGATGTTTGAGCAAGAATATCAAAGGCTTGGCAATATGATGCTTCCCACACGATACAGTCTCATCGCCGACATTTACTATTTAGGTGTGGCACTGCACGGCAAACGATCGGGTGTGTTTTCCAATATAGAGATAAACAAGCCTCAGCCTGACAATTTCTACTCTAAAAAGCCTGAAAAGATACGCAGCAATGGCTTTTACGAGCATCGTGACGATGAAGATTATTGGAAAGAACGGCGTTTAGACAGCTTGTCAAATCGTGAGAAACTCATCGCCGAAAACAACGAAAAGCTCAAGCAATCATGGAGGTTCAGGCTACTGTCAGGCACTGTCTTCGCCTTAGGCTACAACTACATCGACTGTGGCAAGCTTGACATAGGACCTGTGTTCAACATGTTGAGCTATAATGACATAGAAGGCTGGCGGCCACGTTTCGGAGCCAAGACGAACACTAATTTCCACAAGCATATCTTCTTGGAAGGTTTCATGGCTTACGGAACAAAGGACAACAAACTCAAGTACCGCGGACAAATCATGTACTCATTCAACGACAAAGTCAACAACCAATGGGAGTTTCCGATGAACCTGCTGACGCTGTCGTATGAGCACAACACCAACGTGCCACGCATAGGCACTTTCGGATACAGTTTCAACGAGGACACCGACCGCCTCGGAAGGTCGTTCAACCGCCAAAGCAACTACAAGATGATATTCATCGACAAAGTCAGGCTGAGTTACGATTACGAGACAAAAAACCAGATTGGGCTGAAGCTCTTCGCTGAGTATCAGGAACAAAGACCTCTCGGAGAGCTTGTGTATCAAACCATCGGAGGCAAGATATACGACCCGTTCACCACCAACGCCATCGGTTTTGAGCTGCGTTTCGCCAAAAACGAGAAGGTGTATCAAATTCATCAGTACCGCAGACCGTTGGCAAGCTCCGTGGCACCGATAGTCACCTTGGGTTACAGCTACGGCGGCAAGGTCTTCGGCTCCGACTATGAGTATCACAAAATCCAGATGATGTTAAGCAAACGCTGGTTCTTAAGCGTGCTCGGCATCGCCGATTTCAACTTCACCGGCGGCGTAGTCCTCGGCGAGGCACCTTATCCCATTTTGTATGTGCATCGGGCAAACCAAGGCATTTATTACGACGAAAAAGGGTTCAACCTTATGAATTATTATGAGTTCGTCAGTCAGTATTACATGCAGGGACTGTTCGACTACACCTTCAACGGATTCATCCTCAACAGGATACCTCTCATCGGCAAGCTGAAGCTGCGTGAGGTGCTGTCGGTGAAGGCAGTATGGGGCGGCGTCTCCAGCGAATGCGACCCTTCAAACGGAAACGAGAAACTTTTCAAGTTCCCCACCGGTCCCGACAACGAGACCCAGACTTACACTTTTGATAAAGAGCCATATATCGAAGGCGGAATCGGAATCGCCAACATATTCAGTGTCTTGAGGATAGACTATGTGCGCCGTTTTAACTACCTCGACCACCCTGAAGTTGACAAATGGGGACTGTTCTTCTCCCTGAAGGTGAAATTCTAATCAGATGATGAGGTCGTCGAGCCTCACTTTAGGCACATAATGCACGCCGTCAACGCGATAATATGCGCGGCTTTCATCAACAGAAATGGTTTTAAGCTTGATGTTTTCCGCGCTTTTTCCAACCGCCAATATCGCGAGAGGCTCGTGACTCAACGCAAAATGTTCTACGATATTCACCTTGTTGAAGGCGCGAATCATCACGCAACCAAGCCCCATCTCGGTGGCTTTCAACGACATGCTCTGTAACGAGATGCCGAGGTCAATGTCGATGATTTTCGTTTCCGGAGCCGTGGCACATACGATGATAAACGCCTCAGGCTCAGTGCCTTCGTAAGGCAGATGCAACTCTGGCAGCATGCCGCCGAGTTTGATGTTTTTCAAGACAAAATCGGCATCATCCCCCTTTGTCACAAGTTTGAAACGCAAAACTTGTTGGTTCTTCCCAGACGCAATCTTGGTGTTCACCTTGACAATGCGCTCAAGCATGTCGCGTTTTACGACAAAATCTTTCTTATATCCGCGACAACTGCGGTTTTTCTCGAACAAGACATCTAAAGAAATATGTTTTGCCGTCGATCTTCTTGAATTTGATGAAAATTCTTCCATGCGTTTTTCTAAATATCCGTCTGCCATTGTCTTAATAAGTTTTAGTAATTCTCTCTTTCCGTCATTTCGACTGAAACGATGCGGAATGGAGAAATCTTTAATAATTTTTGCAAAATTAACAAATTTTCAGTTTCATCTGACATTTTTTAATGTAATTCATAAAATTGCGACTTTTAATGGGTAACTTAGAGTAATTCAAGAATGACATTAAAAATTTATTAGAGAAAAACATTTTTTATTATTTTTGCATGTTTTAAGAATCATGAAAATTAAAATAATTATAATATCAGTTTTCTTGCTATTTGTCAATATCATTGCCAAAGCACAGGTTTTCAGCGTCAGCGGCACCGTGATTGACAGCGTCACGCGGCAGACATTAGCGTTTGTCAACATCATCGTCAACGATGACGGCACTTTCGGCACAAGCACCGACATTGACGGAAAATTCAGCATCAAAAGCAAGCATGAGATTAAGACTTTGACATTTTCCTACGTCGGATACAACAAAAAAACTGTAAGCGCCAATTTGTTGACCGAGACATCGAATAAGATATTCCTTCAGCCGGAGATGTATGAGCTTCAAGAGGTTACGGTGTATGCCGGTGAGAACCCCGCACATCGTATCATCGATAACGTGGTGAAAAACCGTCGGCGAAATAACCCCGAACAGCTTGATTATTACTCATATACGATTTACGACAGGATGGTTTTCACCGTCGATACCACCGAAGTCACCGACTCCATGTTTGTCGATTTCGGCAAAATAGTGCGCGACAACGACCTGATGGTGATGGAGACCGTTTCCGAGATTTATCATAAAAAACCTGATAAAAACAAGCGTGAGATAAAGGCCAACATCGTCTCAGGACTGAAAAACCCGATGTATTTCTTCGTGCTTGACGGCATGCAAAGCTCACATTTTTATGACGAATTCATCACTGTTTACAAGAAAAACTACGTCAACCCCATCACTCCGGGCAGCAAATCGCGTTATTTCTTCGGTCTCGAATCGACCATGCCGACCATCGATGGCGACACCTTATATATAATATCGTTCAAGCCGCGACGCAACACCACATTCGACGCACTTAAAGGCGTGATGACCATCACATCCGACGGCTGGGCTATCGTCAACGTGAAAGCTGAAGCCGCCGACAAAAGCAACACCCTCGACGTGAAAATACAGCAGCTTTACTCCAAAATCAATGATTCCGTGTGGTTTCCGGTACAGCTGAACACCGATATCATATTCATTAGAATGCTCGCCTACAACAATTATATGGAAATTGGAATGGGACAACCCGAAATAAGCAACACATCGCTCAACGGCATCGGGAAAAGCTATATCTCAAACATAAACATCACCGAACCCATTGATAATAAAAAGTTTGGCTCAACCGACATCGACCTTGCCGAAGATTCGGGAATGAAAGACGAGACATACTGGAGTTATTATCGCAATGACAGTCTAAACGAAAGAATATTAAACACTTACAGGCTGGTTGACACTTTGATGGATGACATGGTAAACGAAATCGGCATCGACATGGACGACCTCATGGATGCCGCGAACACCATCCTCAAGGACGGCTCCATACCTTGGGGCAAATTCAATGTCGGGCTGTCAGATTTCATGAACTATAACATCGGAAACAAGTTTTACCTCGGTCTTGGACTCTCCACTAACGAGAAACTGTCGAAAATCTTCAGAATTGGCGGCTATTTCGGCTATTGGTTTGGGCCTAAACGCCCCAACTACGGCGGCAATTTTGAGATTAAGTTCAACAAAAAACAAGATTTCGGACTGCATCTGCGTCTCGACCACCGTTACAACGTTTTAGGCGATTATGACCTTATGAACGGCGGCAATAACCCTCTAAACGAGAGCAATTACAAGAATTTCTACATCAAGTGGACCACTCTGAACACCACGGCGTCGGCTGAGTTGTCAACGCGTTTCGCCAAGGTCTTTAAAGGCTTTGTGAGATTCAGCATCAGCGATAAGCAGATGTACGATTGGTATTCTTACAACCTTGGCGGACGCAGCTACAGCGGCACTTTCCGCATCACAACACTCGATTTCAGGGTCAGAATAGCACCTGGCGAGCGATATATGCTCGCCCCGAAAGGCCTCACCATCGTGCGACAAGGCAAACCTATAATCTGGCTTTCTTACCAAAAAGGTCTGAAAGATATTCTTGACTGTCCGTTTGACTTCGACAAGATTCAAGCGCAGCTAACATATTCATGGTTAACGCGTTACATTGGAAAATCGACAGTCACGATACAAGCGGGATATGTCTTTGGCGACGTGCCTGTGTTTGAGAATTTCAACATTTTCGCCAGCAACCACGGCTTCGCACTCTATGCCACCGAAAGTTTCGCCACCATGCAAATCAACGAATTTATATGCGACAGATTCGCTTTGCTTTTCTTTACTCATAATTTCGGTAAGTTATTCAAAACCAAACGATTCAATCCAGAGTTTATCTTCGCGACCAATATCGGATGGGGCGACATCAGCGAAGTGCACAGACACAGCGGTTTGGAACTGAAAACCATGAAAGACGGATTTTATGAAAGCGGTATCGTTATTGATAACTTATTGAAAATCAGCACTGCAAGTTTGGGCTTCGGCACATATTACCGTTATGGAGCCAATTCTTACGACAAAATTGGAGACAATTTCTCCTTCAAGCTCAAACTCTCAATAAAATTATAGTTTTTGATAAAAATCCAGCAAGCCATCTATAGGGTTTTTCAAAATTTTCTCACATGTAATATTATGATTTTCAAGTACTTGCAATAAAATGTCTTGAAAAACAAATGCTATTGAGCCGACAAAGCCGAACACGTCATTTCGACCGGAGCCGATAGGCGTAGTGGAGAAATCTCCTGCAATTGAACCGTTGCTTTGTTTGGAAGAGATTTCTCCACTCCCTTCAGTCGGTCGAAATGACGATAAGAATGCCTCAAAACATTCAGATACTATTGTCTTAATATATTGATTATCAATATTTTCACTTGCAAACTTAGCAAATTCAGCCAAATATCTTGAAGGCGACTCGCCATGGTACACGTTTTCCAACAGCGTTGCCCTGTCAAGATGATATTTTTCATCAAACTTCACGCGCAATCCGGCGGGCATTATCTTATAATAATAGTCATGCACCATACGTTTTCCGATATGACATCCACTGCCTTCATCGCCAATCATAAATCCAAGAGAGACACGGCTTTCGGTGATTTTTTCACCATTGTATGCACATGCGTTCGAGCCGGTCCCCAAGATGCAGGCCACACCCGCTCTTCTGCCAAAGAGAGCATGACAAGCAGCCAAAGTATCAGGATATACCTCTATGTCATTGATTTTGAACACTATAGCCATTATCATCGCCACTTTATTCTGATTAGCCTCAGTACCACATCCAGAACCGTAAAATAAAATCTTATCAACACATTGATTGTCAATGATTTCCTTGGCCTCGCAAATAATTCTACGGATAGTTTCATTATCAGTGAAGTTTGGATTGAAACCATTGGTTACAAATCGTTTAGCGACAACTTTGCCATCTAAAACAAGCCATTCAGCTTTGGTTGAACCGCAATCGATAATCAGCGTCATGTCTAAATTTTTCTGCAAAGATAAAAAAAACTTCACACCTATTGATATATTTGTTACATTTGCAGCTCAAAATAATGTCAAACTAAAAAGTGCGTAGCACGTTACTTTCACTATGGGAAGAAGTATGAGAAAATGGCGTGTTGAGGACTCGGCAGAGCTTTACAACATCAACAATTGGGGTATTAACTATTTCTCTATCAACGAGAAAGGTCATGTAGTGGTGACGCCGCGAGAAGGCTGTGCCTCCGTTGACCTGCGTGAACTTGTCGATGAGTTGCAACTCCGCGACGTGTCGGCTCCAATGCTGATTCGTTTTCCTGACATCATTGACACACGCATTGAGAAAATCGACTCATGCTTCAAGGAGGCGGCCAAAGAATACGATTACAAAGGCAAGAACTTCATCGTTTTTCCCATCAAAGTCAATCAGATGCGTCCTGTTGTCGAGGAGATCGTGAGTCATGGTAAGAAATTCAACATAGGTCTGGAAGCCGGTTCTAAGCCCGAGCTGCATGCCATCATCGCATCGAACACCGACAGCGAGTCGTTGATAATATGCAACGGCTACAAAGACGAGAGTTTCATCGAGTTGGCGCTTCTCGCTCAGAAAATGGGACGCACAATCATCATAGTTGTCGAGAAAATGAATGAGTTACGTCTCATCGCCAAGCTCTCTAAGCAACTGAAAGTGACGCCAAAAATCGGCATCCGCATCAAATTGGCGAGTTCAGGTGCGGGCAAATGGGAAGACTCCGGCGGCGACGCCTCCAAGTTCGGGCTCGCACCGTCGGAATTGCTTGAAGCTCTTGAGTTTCTTGAGAAAAACAACATGATGGACTGCCTGAAACTCGTGCATTACCACATCGGAAGTCAGGTCACAAAAATCAGAAGCATAAAGATTGCCCTGAAGGAGGCGGCACAGTTTTACGTACAGCTTCACAAGATGGGCTTTAACATTGAGTTTGTTGACGTTGGCGGCGGTCTCGGTGTCGATTACGACGGCTCCCACTCAGCCAACAGCGCAAGCTCTGTCAACTACACCATACAGGAATACGTCAACGACGCCATCTTCTCCATAGTGGACGCCTGCGACAAAAACGGTTTGCGGCATCCTAACATCATCAACGAATCGGGACGCGCGCTGACGGCACATCACTCCGTGCTGATTATGGAAGTCCTTGAGACTGCGTCGATTCCGACATGGGACGACGATGTGGAGACTGTAGATCCTGACGACCACGAGCTGATTCACGACCTCTATGAGACTTGGGAGAATCTCAGCAGCAAGCAGTCGTCGATGCTTGAGACTTGGCACGACGCCCAAGAGATAAGAGAAGAAGCGCTCGACCGTTTCAACATGGGGCTTGTTGACCTTAAGACAAGAGCTAAAATAGAACGTCTTTTCTGGTCTATAGCACAGGAAATCAATCAGTTGGCATCTCAGCAGAAACGAGTGCCCGATGAGTTGCTCGCCTTGCCGAAACTGTTGGCCGACAAATATTTCTGCAATTTCTCAATGTTTCAGTCACTGCCTGATGCCTGGGCCATCGACCAGGTGTTCCCTGTTATGCCAATACACCGTTTGAACGAATATCCTGACCGTGAGGCCACTTTGCAGGACATCACTTGCGACTCCGACGGCAAGATGACGACCTACGTCACAGGTCACAGCTTGTCGCACAATCTGCCGGTGCATTCTCTCACAAAAAACGAGCCATATTACATAGGTGTGTTTCTCGTGGGTGCCTATCAGGAGATTTTAGGCGACATGCACAACCTCTTCGGCGACACCAACGCCGTTCACGTCTCTGTTGACGAAAAAGGTTATTCTATCGACCAACTCATTGACGGCGAGACAGTTGCAGAGGTGTTGGAATATGTACAATACAGTCCGAAGAAACTTGTCAGGACCGTTGAGTCATGGGTGACGAGCTGCGTGAAAGCAGGCAAAATCACCGTTGAAGAAGGGAAAGAGTTCCTCTCTAATTACCGTTCAGGACTTTACGGATATACGTATTTAGAGTAAAGTTTAGAGTTTAGAGTTTAGAGTAAAACGCGAAGGGATGTCATGAATGACATCCCTTCGCGTTGTGTCGGGGTAGCAGGATTCGAACCTGCGACCCCCTGCTCCCAAAGCAGGTGCGCTAGCCGGACTGCGCTATGCCCCGATAGCATCTCGCGGAGAAGGGGGGATTCGAACCCCCGGTAGCCTTAGGGGCTACGACAGTTTAGCAAACTGTTGGTTTCAGCCACTCACCCACCTCTCCAGTCTTCTGCGGCTTAGCGGCTGCAAAAATACAACAATTTTCAATACCTTCAAACATTTTTTTTAATTTTTTTTATTTCATTTTTTCGATGTTGATAATCATAAATTTATTAAATTTGCAAAAAATAATTTCATCATGAGAATACGCAAAGTTTTATCAGTCTTAATCATTGCTGCGGCGATATTTTCAAGTTCTTGCTGCTCAAATAACGAAAAACAGTCAACACAAAAAGCCAAAAACGTCATCCTGCTTATCGGTGACGGCATGGGACCGGCTCAAGTTTATTCGCTAATCATGACAAGTCATGAGAAGACCGCTTTCCAGCGTTTCCCCTACTCCGGATTCTCGATTACGAAATCCGCATCAAATGAGATTACCGACTCGGCGGCAGGCGGTTCAGCTGTAGCTAACGGCAACAAAACAAAGAATTATATGGTGGGCATGACATCCGACAGCATCCCTGTCCCAAGCATGCTTGACATTTTCGCCGAACAAGGCAAGAAGACCGGTGTTGTCGTCACCTGCGCCGTGACTCATGCGACACCCGCGTCATTCATAGCTCACAATATCAACAGAAAAAACAACGAGGAAATCGCCCTTGAGATTTCCAACAGAGAGAATCTCAATGTTCTCTTCGGCGGCGGCAAGAAATATTTCACTGAGCGCAAGGACAAGCAAGACCTCTTGAACAAGATGTGGGATAATGGGTGGAACATCTATGACTCGCTTTCGCAGATTGAGGACAACAACGCGAAAACCATGGTGCTGACATGCAACAAACACATGGTCAAAGCCCCGGACCGCGGCGATTTCCTGCCGAAGGCAACGGCAAAAGCCATCGAGATGCTTGACAACGAAAAAGGCTTTTTCCTCATGATTGAAGGCTCGCAGATTGATTTCGCAGGCCATGCCAACGACTCGGCGACTCTCGTCGAGGAGATGCGCGATTTCAACAATACACTCAATGTGGTCCTTGACTTCGCCGAGAAAGACGGCAATACTTTAGTGGTCGTCACCGCCGACCACGAGACAGGCGGCCTCACTTTGATTGACCCCGATAGGAAATACACCCGGACCGACTTCAAGTTCAGCACCACGAGTCACTCCGCGGTGTTTGTGCCGGTGTTCGCTTACGGCCCTCAAGCCGCACGGTTCTCAGGCATACAAGACAACACGGAAATATTCAATAAAATAATGACAATTGCTAATTAAAAAAAATCATATAATAAAAAGATGCCGGAGCCATCAGGCTCCGGCATCTTTTTTGATGAATAAAGTTTTATTTTACATACATTTCGCGGAAATTGTCAACTCCATCCTGCGACAGTTCCACCAAAGTTGTCGTCTCTCCCATGTTCAAGCAAATGTGGTTGTCATCCGCATAAGAGAACATCGGAGTAATTGTCTCACCTTGTTTCACAAACCAAACACCATTTTGAGTGATAAACTGAACCGTCTCATCACCTTTGGTGATTGTGTAACCATCTTCATTTGCCTCAACCAAGTATTTGCCATTTTCTGTTTCGATAACTTCTGTGTTTTGTGCGACAATTTTTTGACCCGTCCAGAACTCTATGCTGTTGATTACAAACGCATCTGCCACGACGGACAGTTCATAAACAGGGAGAATGCTGAATGCCAAGAAAACAATTTCGTTGACAAACGGGCTGCCAACTGATTTGTTCCAGTTGTAAACTTTGTTAGTTAAACCAAACGAACCGATGCATGATGACAAGAACAATGTCGCTGCCAATGCAATTGATAAAAATACCTTTTTCATGATTTTAATTTTTTAATTAAACGTTTATTTTTGGGGCAAAATTAAGAAATTTTCAAATATATTTCAAAAAAAAATTAATTTTTTTTCACTTATGTCAAAACTTATATATATCTTTGCATTTAAATATTATAACTAATTTAACATTATAGTATGAAGATTTTTATAGCAAAACTTTCCACTAAAACAACAGCAGATGATGTGAAACGTCTTTTCGAGCGTTTTGGCACCGTTTCGTCGTGCAAGGTCATCATGGATCATGAGACGAACCGCTCAAAGTGCTATGGTTTCGTTGAGATGCCAAACGACAACGAGGCTTATGTTGCCGTGGTGGAAACCAACGAGATGGAGTTTATGGGCAGTGTCATCAACGTAAAAAAGTCGAAGCCACAGCCTCTGTCAACGAAGAGATAAACGCAACACATTGAAAGACAATCATCTGAGAGAACGCAAATAATTTTTGTGTTTTTGTTATCATTTTGCAAAAATTTTGTATCTTTGCAGTCGCAAAATGCAATGGTCTGGTAGCTCAGCTGGATAGAGCAACAGCCTTCTAAGCTGTGGGTCTTGGGTTCGAATCCCAACCGGATCACCTGAGCAACGCCTGGCACAACAGCCGGGCGTTTTTTGGTGAAGACAAAAATAATTAAAGATATGTTTCTGCAACTACACAAGGAAAACCCCAACCCTCGTCATGTAAAAATGATAATCGAGTGCCTGAATGATGACGGCGTCATAATATTTCCGACCGACACCATCTACGGCATCGGATGCAGCATCAAAAGCAACAAAGCATTTGAACGCATCGCACAAATCAAGGGAATAAGAAAGGAAAAAGCACGTTTTTCATTCATATTCAACGATTTAAGTCAGCTGTCAGAGTTCACGAAACCGATAAGCAACGAGGTGTTCAAACTGATGAAACGCAACCTGCCGGGTCCGTTCACCTTTATCCTTGAGGCAAACAACAACATCCCGAAGATTTTCCAAGGCAAACGCAAGACCATCGGCATCCGCATCCCCGACCAGCCTGTCATAACAAATATCGTCAGAGAATTAGGTTGCCCGATTATGACGACTTCCATCATCGATGAGGATGAAATATCTGGATTTATAACCGACCCGGAGGAGATAAATGAACATTACAAAGACCGTGTTGACATCATCATTGACGGCGGATATGGCGGAAACAAGGAAAGTACTATCGTGGATTGCACTGATAATGAGATACTTATAACAAGACAAGGCAAAGGTGTTCTCGAATGAAAATTTTTGAAAATTTTTGTCAGAGCAATTGAAAAAAGCAGTATTTTTGCAGTCGCAATTGAACGCATCAATTACCAATGACTTGGTAGCTCAGCAGGTAGAGCATCACACTTTTAATGTGGGGGTCCTGGGTTCGAGCCCCAGCCAGGTCACAAAGCCTTGAGTTTCACTCAAGGCCTTTTTTATACCTTATTAATATTAATATATCCGCCTATCTTGAAAAAATCAAACCATTTTTATCAAATTGAAAAGCTGATTTTTTTGACAAACACCATTACTTATTGCATAACAACGACTTACAAAAACTGCTGATTTTCGCTTTTTGGTCAAAAGGTAATTTATTGCTGTCAAAATCTATTTTTTTACACACACATAACAATAAAATAAGTATCTTTGCACGTTTTATTTTCATTAAAAAACGACAACATTATGTATAAAAAAAGTGTTTTTTTATTATGTCTCATTTTGCTGATGTCAGGCGTGAAGACACGAGCACAACAGACGCAGGATTCGCTAATCATCAGTCTCGACCAAGCCATTGAAATCGCTCTTGAAGAAAGCAACAGCATAAAAATAGCAGACCTCACCATCGAGAAATCAGGCTACTCGAAGAAAGGCACATACGCTGCGTTGTATCCGAATATCTCGGCATCGGGAAGCTACCAGCGCACCATCAAGAAACAGGTGATGGCGATGGACTTCGGAGGCAATGCAATGGAGATTGAAATAGGCAAATGGAACAACGTGAACGCTGGCGTCAGCGCGGCCATGCCACTCGTCAACGCTCAGCTGTGGCAGTCGCTGAAACTGTCGGCTCTTGATGTGGAGATAGCCGTCGAACAAGCACGCTCATCGAAGATTTCCATGATTGCACAGGTGAAAAAAGCATATTACGCAGTGCTGTTGGCGCAACAAGCATACGATGTTTATAAAGACGTTTACGCCAACGCCACCAAGAACTATGAGCATACCGAACAGCTTTATAACGCCGGTAAAGCCTCTGAGTATGAATATCTTAGGGCACAAGTCAATGTAAAAAACACCGAGCCCAACCTCTATAGCTCACTTATGGCGATAGACCTCGCCATCTGGCAACTCAAAGCCGTGATGGGCATCGACCTTAACGCAAAAATAGGAGTGCAAGGCAACATCGACGAATATAAAGACGAAATGATGGCATACGACTTGTCAAGCAACATGAATCTGGAAAACAACACCACTCTCGCACAGATGCGCCTGCAAGACAAACAGCTCGAACGCACCATCAAAATGACGAAATATCAGTACATCCCCACCCTATCTGGCTCAATATCATACAATTACATCGCTATGGGCGATGACTTCAAATTCAGATGGAACCCTTATTCCGTTGTCGGTCTTAGCTTAAACATCCCGATTTTCGACGGATTCTCAAAACACAACAACATCAAGCAATACCAAGCTTCAAAAGACATATTGCAGCTCACGATGCAAGACACTGAACGCAACCTTCAAATCGCATTCAAAAACTATGAGAACCAGATTGCGACGTATATGAAGAACTATTCAGCCGCTGAATCGACAATGGAGATGGCGCAAAGAAGCTACGACATCGCGGAAAAGATGTACCAGCTCGGCAAGGCCACGCTTCTTGAGCTTAATGACGCGCAATTGGCGTTAGTGCAAGCGCAACTCACTAAGAGTCAGGCGGTTTACAACTTCATGGTAACCAAAGCGGCTATGGAGGAATTGGCAGGGAATGAGGAGTGAGTTTAGAGTTTAGAGTTTAGAGTTTTGAGTTTATAGTTTTGAATAGATAATTGAAATAATGAAACATTGAATATGAAAAGATTAAGCACATTTTTAATCGCGTCGGCAGCCATAGTGATGATGTCGTGCGGAGAGCAAAACCAGAACACGCAACAGGCAGTGGAAGAGAATCCCAAAGTCACCGTCACCACGGTCAACGCAGAGTATGTCTCGCAACTTCAGACATACCCCACCACCATCGAGGCAGACATAGTGAACAACATCGCGCCACAGTCGGCGGCACGTATCAGCAAGATTTATGTGGAGATTGGCGACAAAGTGGAGGCAGGACAGACGCTCGCCCTCATGGACGAAGTCAACCTTGAGAAAGCAAGGCTGCAGCTCATCAACGACTCCATCGAGTTCGGACGCATCGAGCAGCTTCATGAAATCGGGGCGACATCGCAATCCGACTACGAGGCGATGACGTTAAAATACGATGTCACCAAGAAGACTTATAATAACTTATTGGAAAACACAGTATTGAGAAGCCCTGTCTCAGGTGTCGTGACAGCCCGCAACTACGATGAAGGCGACATGTATGCCATGACGTTGCCACTGTTCGTGATACAGAAAATCAATCCGGTGAAGATGCTCATCAACATCCCTGAAAGTAAGTTCTCGCAAATCAAGAAAGGCATGGAGGTGAGTATCACCACCGACGCCTACGGCGACAAGGTCTTCAAAGGTGTCGTTGACCTCATTCATCCCACGATAAACGCCTTGACGCACACCTTCTCTGTCGAAGTGAAGTTCGCCAACAACGAGTATGCCCTTCGTCCCGGTATGTTCGCGCGTGTCACCGTCAACTATGGCGACAATTTCCGTGTGGTGGTTCCCGACAGGGCTGTCTTGAAACAAGTGGGCTCCGGCGAACAGTATGTCTATGTCCTTAATGAAGACGGCACCGTGACTTATTCGGTTGTTGAACTCGGACGCAGAATGAACGACAGATACGAGGTCATCAGCGGATTGGACGACAACGCCACCGTCGTCATGACAGGACAGACGAGATTGAAGAACGGTATCGCCGTCGATGTTGTCAAATAACTGAATAAAACGAAGAATCATGAGTTTATATAGAACATCTGTAAATCATCCGGTTACCGTATCACTGATATTCATAACAGTGATGATTCTTGGTATATTCGCATTGTCAAAGCTGTCAATCAACCTCTTCCCTGACATGGGTTCCAACGCCATCATTGTGATGACATCGTATTCGGGGGCCAGCGCGGAAGACGTCGAGACGAATATCACCAAGACCTTGGAAAACACCCTCAACGGAGTGAGCGACCTGAAGCATCTGTCATCGTCATCGAAGGAAAACGTGTGTGTCATCACACTGCAGTTTGAATATGGCATCGACATTGACGAGGCCACCAACAACGTTCGCGACAAACTCGACATGGTGCGTCAATATCTTCCGGATGGAGCCGGCAACCCAACCATCTTCAAGTTCAATTTGGAAGACATGCCCATCATGTTGCTTTCTGTCACCGCCAAGGAGAGTCTGTCAGGTCTCGACAAGATTCTTGACGACAAGCTGACGACACCGTTAGCTCGTGTGTCGGGTGTGGGCACCGTCTCAGTGTCAGGAGCGCCGAAACGTGAGATTCAGGTATATGTCGATCCCAACAAACTTGAGGCGTACAACCTTACCGTTGAGCAGATTTCACAAGCCTTGGCATACGAGAACCGCAACACTCCTGCCGGAAACATCGACATTGGCTCAAACACCTACGCCGTGCGCGTGGAAAAAGAATTCAAATCAGCCAAAGAGATGCTCGACGTGGTGGTGGGTACCTTCCAAGGCACACCAATATATCTTAAAGATGTAGCCCGCGTGAACGATGGCGAGCAGGAACGTCTGCAAAAGGTGTTCTCAAACAAGATTCAAGGTGCCATGGTGACAATACAGAAACAAACCGATGCCAACTCGGTGAAAGTCTGTAATAACGTCAAAAAAGAATTGAAGAAGATAGAGAAAACTCTTCCGTCAGATATCACAATCAATATGATTAATGACTCAAGCGAGAGTATCATCAACACCATCAACTCATTGAAAGACACCATCTTAATTACTTTCCTTGTTGTGATGTTGGTGGTGTTCATCTTCCTTGGCCGATGGAGAGCCACAATCATCATCGTGCTTTCAATCCCGATTTCCCTCGTTGCCTCTGTGGTATATCTTTTCGCGACGGGTAACACGTTGAATATCATATCAATGAGTGCCTTGACCATTGCAATAGGCATGGTTGTTGACGATGCCATTGTGGTCTTGGAGAACATCACGTCACATATTGACCGAGGGGCGAAACCCAAAGAGGCCGCCGTCCACGCCACACAGGAGGTGTCAATCTCTGTTATTGCCTCCACTCTCACAATGTTGGCGGTGTTCCTGCCTCTCACCATGGTAAACGGTGCTGTCGGAGTGTTCTTCCATCAGCTCGGCTGGATTGTCAGCATCATCATGATTGTGTCAACATCGGCAGCTCTCACCTTGGTTCCCATGATGTGCGGAAGGACATTGAAAAAAGACCCGACGACACATGGTTGGCACAAGATTTTATTCACACCTATTAATAAAGGTCTCGATTCATTAAGCCGCGGATATGGTCGCCTCATCAATTGGTCCGTGACACACCGCACCATGACGATACTCATCGCCGTCATTATTTTCGTCGTCACCCTGATGACCACCTTGCCGGGAATGAAGACCGAATACATGCCGAGCATGGATGGCGGCCGTCTGAGCATCAGCATCGAGCTGCCCGTGGGCACCCAAGAAGACATCACAGGTCAGCTTGGCGCCGAACTTGCCGAGAAATATATGGCAATCATACCGGAAATAAAAGTGATGAACTACCGTTACGGTGTCGCCGACGAAGAAAATGCCTTTGCCTCGATGCAAAGCAACGGCACACATATACTCTCCATGAACCTCAACCTCGGAAGCAAGAACACTCGTAAGAGAAGTACACAGGAAATAGCGGAGATTATCCGTAAAGACCTGAAAAACAACGCTGTAATCAAGAAATACAATGTCTCAGAAGGCATGGGCATGGGTTCGACATCAAGCGTGAAACTCGAAATATACGGCTACGACTTCACCACCTCCGACAGAATAGCGAAGGATTTGGCGGCAGACCTTGGAGAGCGTCCGGAGATTTCGCAGGTGCTAATCAGCCGTGACGAATACAGCCCCGAAATCCATGTTGACTTCGACCGTGAGAAGCTGATGCTCAACGGCATCAATGTCACTACGGCTTCCATGTATGTGAGAAATCGCATCAACGGCTCGGTGATGACATATTTCCGCGAAGACGGTGACGAATATAACATCCGTGTGCGTTATGCACCTGAGTTCCGCAAAAACTACGAGGATATTGAGAACATCGTGCTTTACGGTTCATCGGGACAGGCGGTGCGACTCAGTGAAGTGGCTAAGATTGTTGAAGGTCAGACCCCTCCCACCATCGAGCGTAAAGACCGTGAACGTATAGTGACGGTGACAGGCATTGTTGCCAAAGGCTATGCTTTGAGTGATGCCGTGGCAGTGTCTGAACAAGCTATCGACAACGCTGACGTCCCGGCGGAGTTTATGGTGAAGATAGCCGGCGACTACGAAGACCAACAAGATGCCTTCAAAGACATGTTCACACTTATCTTGTTGATTATCATCTTGGTATATGTTGTGATGGCATCACAGTTCGAGTCATTGCTCGACCCATTTGTCATCATGTTCTCGGTGCCGTTCGCCATCACAGGCGTTCTCATAGGGCTGAGGGTACATGGCATGGCTCTCGGCGTTATGGCTCTCATCGGCGTCATGATTCTGATGGGTATAGTGGTGAAAAACGGCATCGTGCTCATCGATTACACCAAGCTTTGTCTTGAACGCGGCATGGGTGTCAACGAAGCCGTGGTGACGGCGTCGCGCCAGCGTCTGCGTCCTATCCTCATGACCACGCTCACCACAGTCCTCGGCATGATTCCCATGGCGGCCGGCACGGGCGAAGGTGCCGAGATGTGGAACGGCCTCGGCGTCGTGGTGGCATGGGGATTGTCGGTGTCATCACTCATAACACTCGTGCTCATCCCCACATTGTACGCCGTGTTCATCTCAAGAAGACTGAAACGTCAAAACAAGAAAATAACGAGACAACTCGCAATGGCCAACTAAAAAAGACTTTTAATATGACAGCAATATTCATCGCCTACAACCAGGCATATTACGAAGAAATCTCCGAACTCCTTGAAAAACAAGGAGTTCGCGGATTCACCAAATGGAATGAAATCACAGGAAGAGGCTCTGACACAGGAGAGGCGCATTATGGCAACCACACTTGGCCCACCTTCAACGACGCCATGCTCACCTTCGTCGATGACGAAAAAGTTGACAGCATACTTAGCTCGCTGCATGAAAACGACATTCAGACACCCGAATTGGGTCTGAGGGCGTTCTCATGGAAAATCGACAATATGATATAAGCTATTTCTTCCTTGGTTTTCTCGCTTCAAAGCGATAAATGCAAGTATGATGATATTCCTCACCCGGTCTCAGCACCGTGGTGGGGAAATTCGTATGATTCGGGCTGTCGGGATATTTTTGTGTCTCAAGGGCGAACGACTCATGTTTGAGCAAAGGCCTGCCATATTTTCCCATTGTTTTGCCATCGAAGAAATTACCGCTATAGAACTGCATGCCCGGTTGGTCGGTAAGCACCTCCATATATCGTCCTGATTTCGGCTCATACACTGTGGCGGCAAGTCCCATCTCGCCGAAAGGCTTGTTCAACACCCAGTTGAAGTCGTATCCGCCGCCGTTCTCCATCTGCGGATGATATTTTTCAATATCCCGCCCTATCGCCTTGGCCTCAATGAAATCCATAGGAGTGTTTCTTACGGGAAGGTAAGTCCCCTTGCAGATGAGTTTGTCGTCAATGACGGTGATGACATTGCCATTAATCATCAGCTCGTGGTCAAGGATAGTGCCGTTGCCTTCACCTTTGAGGTTGAAAAACGAGTGATGTGAGATATTACAAACCGTAGGAGCATCGGTAGTCGCGATATAATCGACACGAAACTCGTTGTCGGGAGTCAAAGTGTAAGTCATGGTGATGTCAAGGTTGCCCGGGAAGCCATCCATGCCGTCAGGCAATACGGTATTCAACACTATAGCATTGTCTGTCAATGACTTGACATCCCAAACTATTCTATCAACGCCGAACTCGCCACCATGAAGGATGTTGCCGTTGTCATTTTTGAAAAGCTCATATTTCTTGCCATCGAGGATGAATGAGGCGTTACCGATGCGGTTGGCATAACGTCCGACAGCAGCTCCGAGGTATCTCTCACCTTTGTTGTTGACGTATCTGTCGATATTTTCATATCCAAGCACTATATCTTCGTAACTGCCTCTGTAATCAGGCATCCACAGCGACACCACACGCCCGCCGTAATTAGTCACCTGCATAGTCAAGACACCATTCGTCAAAGTGTAAAGAGACACTTTCTTGCCATCGATTTCAGTATTGAAATCATTGACATTCAACAATTTAACTTCATTTTTCATAGTACAACCCGTTAAAATCACAGCACCGAGTGCCAACATCAATATTTTTCTCATATTATAAAAAATTATTGTGCAAATTTACAAAATATTTACAACATAACATTATTTTTAGTAATTTTGTGAGCATGAGAGAGGGTAAATTAATAAGGAAGCACTACGAGGGGCGTATCCGATGGGAGGCGGTGATAATATATGTCATCGTGATTGTCGTGTTGGCTTTCATGATTTATTACATCTCTAATCTAAAGCAAACTATTCTGCATCAACGAGTTACGATTGACCGCAACGAAATGGTGCTCAATTTCACCAACGAGCTTATTCAACATGTGAATGAGGCTCAGGCGCAGGCACAGCTATACACCGTCACCGGAAATCGCAAAAACCTCATCAGTTTTAACAATCATCTGAAAACAACAATCGCCTTAAAAGACTCTATTGTTTTATATTCGCCCGACGACACCGACAACAAAAAGATTTTAAACGACATCATACTATTATTAAATCGCAAAGAAGTGATTATCAGGGAGATAACGCATCAATATGATTTATTCAACCCTTATGATGAGATATATAAAATCATAACCGATTACAAGCCGAAGGAGAAAACCACGCGCATAGTGGCTGTCTCAATACAAGACACCATCGTCAAAAAAGCCGACAAACAGAACTTTTTCCAGAGGCTGTTTTCCGGCGACATTCCCCGCGACAGCGTGATATTCGTCACGACGACAAGATACGACACCATCACCGAGGAGCTGCCAGAAAACAGGATCGACTTGATGGAAGGCATAAAAATTTACACCGACAAGGGCAAAGATGAATACCTTAGACGGCTTAAAATCATTGAGAATCAATATCAAAGCTTTATAAAATCAGACCAAAATATTTCTGAGGAGATTTTCAACCTGCTCATTGTGCTTCACAGGCAAACGCTCACTTCGGTGATGTCGGCCATTCAATACAGCGAGTCGCTGATTCAAGACAGCCTAAACTATTCGATATATGGCGGCACATTCGCCTTATTATGTATATTGCTGTTTATATTATTGATTTCCAGAGATATAAAGCGTGTCTCAAAAGCCAGAAAAGCGATGGAGGAAGCCCAACAGCGTACCGAGGAAATCATGGAAAGTCGTCACAAACTGCTTCTTTCGGTGTCGCACGACATCAAAGCGCCACTCTCCTCTATCATCGGTTATATCGAGCTGATGGAAATGGAAAAAAGGACCGAGTCGGATATACATCGTCTCAACTCGATGAAGTTCTCGTCACAACATATCCTGTCGCTGTTGTCGAATCTGCTCGATTTCTCAAGTCTTGAGCAAGGGAAGCAACACTTGCAACGCATAAATTTCAATGTTTCGGAGATGTGCGACGAGCTTGCTGACATGTTCAGGCCCATTGCCGAGAACAAACAACTTAGGTTTTTCTACCATAAACACATCTCACAAGAGCTTTGTGTCAACTCCGATGAGCTGAAAATCAAGCAAGTGGCAAGTAACATCATTTCCAATGCCCTGAAATACACCATTGAGGGCGAGGTGCATTTTGGAGTGTATCTCATCAACAACAAATTGGTTTTCAGCGTGATAGACCAAGGCATAGGCATACCTACCGAGAAGATAAATGAACTGTTCAAGCCGTTCAGCAAGGCAGACAACAATCCCGGACTCGCTGAAGGCAACGGCTTCGGGTTGTTTGTCGTAAAAGGCATGCTTGAGATTCTCGATGGCAACCTCACAGTGATGTCAGAGCTTGAGAAAGGCAGCCACTTCGAGATTAGCATCCCTGTGAAAATTGTAGAAAGCAAATCATTAGAAAAAATTAAAAACACTGATACTGAAATGGTTAACACTATCAAAAAACTCAACATTCTGCTCGTTGACGACGACAACAGCCTTCTTTCCGTCATCGTCGCCATGCTCAACAAAATCGGGCACAACTCCGACATCTGCCGCTCTTACATAGAGTTCAACAGGTATCTCAACGAGCTTGACAGATACGACCTTGTCATCACCGACAGGGAGATGGGCACTTTCTCAGGCAATGATGTCTTGAAAACCATCAAATCCGTTGACAAGAACAAGAAAACCATACTCATGACGGCGCGTGATGAGTATTCTGAGAATTTCGCCATGTCGGAAGGCTTCGACGGCTATTTAAGAAAACCATTCAGCATAAAGGAGTTGGCACTTCTTCTAAATGAAAACTGGGTCGAAGAGGAAGGTAAAAACTGTGAATATTCGGAAGATTTCCCGACATTATGTGAGATGTTCGACAACGACAGCAGTGCCATTAGTGACATTTTGCAGACCTTTGTCGATGCCACGGCCGACAACCTCGTTGTACTCAACAACGCCATCACCAACCATGATTTCGAGAAGGCACGTGCCGTATGCCACAAGATGCGTCCGATGTTCATCCAGTTAGAGCAGAAATCCGCGCAATATCTGATAGACATCGACAGTCGCCGTGGGGAAAACGCCGAGCCTCTCCCCGACTGGGAGGCTAAAGGCATAGCATTTATGAATCAAGCCGATGAGCTGTTGGCGATGTTGGCCGACAAATACGACATCACTTAGTCGCTGACTTCCTCGCTGTGGCGGCCACTTCTCTTACGTTCAATCTCATCGAGGATAATCTTGCGCAAACGCAGACTCTTTGGCGTCACCTCAAGATATTCGTCATCGCGGATATATTCCATATACTCTTCAAGCGACATCCTGACCGGCGGGATAAGCACTATTTTATCGTCAGAGCCTGATGCCCTAACGTTGGTGAGATGCTTTGTTTTGTTGATATTCAACACTATATCGTTTGAGCGTGTGTTTTCTCCGATGACTTCGCCCATATAGACATCTTCATTGGGTTGGACGAAGAACTTACCTCTGTCCTGCAGTTTCCACAAGGCGTATGGCACCGCCGTCCCGGTCTCCATCGCGATGAGAGCCCCCACCTCATGAGTGTCCATCTCGCCTTTCCAAGGCTCGTAGTCTTTGAAACGATGCGACATCACCGCCTCGCCTTCTGTCGCCGTGAGCATGGCGCTTCTCAAGCCGATGAGTCCTCTCGCCGGGATGTCGAAATCGAGATTCATACGGTCGCCCTTAGGCGACATGTTGGTCATCTCGCCTTTATGCTGTGACGCAAGCTCAATGACACGACCGGCGAAGTTTTCCGGCACTTGCACGTTCATAACCTCTATAGGCTCGCATTTCTTGCCGTCTATCTCCTTTAAAATGACCTTAGGTTGACCGATCTGGAACTCATAACCCTCACGGCGCATCGTCTCAACGAGGATGCTGAGATGCAGTATGCCGCGTCCGTAAACCATCAGAGAGTCAGGCGAATCGGTGTCTTCAACCCTCAATGCCAGGTTCTTCTCCGTCTCTCTGTAAAGACGTTCACGCAGATGACGTGAGGTCACGAACTTGCCTTCTCTGCCGAAGAAAGGCGAATTGTTGATGGTGAACAGCATGCTCATTGTAGGCTCATCGACATGAATAGGAGGCAGGGCTTCCGGGTTCTCGAAATCGGCCACGGTGTCGCCTATTTCGAAGTCCTCGAGACCCATCAAGGCGACGATATCGCCTGCCATCACAGGCTTTTTAGTCCTTTCCTTGCCGAGACCCTCGAAGGTGTACAGCTCCTTTATCTGGTTTTTCTCGATAGTGCCGTCGTGTTTCACCAACGAGACGTTCATTCCGGCTTGCAAGATGCCGCGTTTCAGACGACCCACGGCGATACGACCCACATAAGAGCTGTAATCTAACGAGGTGATGAGCATCTGCGGCGTGCCTTCCTCATATTTCGCCTCCGGAATGGTATTGATTATCACATCCAAAAGGTAAGACACATCGTTAGTGACATGTGTCCAGTGGTCCGACATCCAGCCTTGTTTCGACGAGCCGAACACTGTCGGGAAGTCAAGCTGGTCGTCACTTGCACCGAGGTTATACATCAGGTCGAAGACGGCTTCCTGTGTCTCCTCCGGCGTGCAGTTAGGCTTATCGACTTTATTGACGACGACGATAGGCTTCAGTCCAAGTTGTATAGCTTTTTCGAGCACGAAACGTGTCTGAGGCATAGGGCCCTCGAAGGCGTCAACTAAGAGCAGGACGCCATCCGCCATATTAAGCACACGTTCCACCTCGCCGCCGAAATCGCTATGGCCGGGAGTATCTATAATGTTGATTTTCACATCTTTATAACGCACCGAGACGTTCTTGGACAAGATGGTGATACCTCGTTCACGCTCAAGGTCGTTGTTATCTAAAATCAAGTCTCCATTACTTCCCTTATCTTCCCTGAAAAGCTTGGACTGATACAAGATACGGTCAACCAAAGTGGTTTTTCCATGGTCCACGTGAGCTATAATCGCAACATTACGAATGCTTGTCATTTTATGTATTTATTTGATAATCAATAAGAAAACCCGATTTTTCAGCATCATTGACACAAGCTGAAAAATCGGGTGCAAAATTACTAAAAATATTATTATGCCCAACAATAAGTTTTATGAAATTTCAAACATATCACCATCTCGATTGCTTTTCGAAATAGCTACATGTTCCTTGTCTGAAATAGAGCGGCATGCCAATGCTCAACATCACCTCTATGCCTCTGTTGAAGCGGTATCCGGTATTATTGTACGCATACACATTCAGAGGTGTCGAGCCATCCTCTGTTTCTTTTGGGGAGAAAGTGTTAAGCAGTCCATTATTATAGCCGCCTTCCACTTTGATGAAAATCGAGGTGTTCTTCATATTGATGTCGAACCTGAATCCCACGCCCATGAGTATGCTGAAGTCGTATTGGCTATGGTTTGCCGACCCGATGTCGCAATGGGCTTCTTCAATTTCAAGATATTTTTGCTCCAGACTGATGGTGCCGCCCAAGACATATCCGAAATCGGGAGCCACAAAAGCATATGGCTTGAAAGTGTTTGACACCAACCAATAAAACTGGAACGGCACTCTGAAATCGATATATCGGACGTTCATCTTATAATTGATAATGTAATCGACATCATATTCATACGATGTCTGAGTGCCTCTTTGTATAAATAAAAACTCGGGTGATATCGACAAGAATCTCCTGACAGGTATTTCTATATACACGCCGGCTGCGGGTCTAAACCCGAAATCATGCTCTATTTTCACATTACTGTCGGTATATAGCATCTTACAGATATTCACGCCGCCTTTCAGACCAATCGACACTCTTTTCGACACCAAAATGCTGCCGTCGTTAAGTCTGATCTGCCCATAAGTCACTCCGCATACACATAGGAGGAACAGCATCAAAAAAGCTTTTTTCATAATAGCGACTTCAATTTAATTATACCAATTTATTCGTTCTGCCAAGCCGTTTTCGGAACCGTCCTCATAGATAAAGAAGGTACCCACCGGCCAAGGCTCATGCGGACCATATCCCAACGATTCATCATCGACTTCCATAATGATACTTGCATATTTCAGATTATATATGCCGTCGTCTTTAATGCGTCCGGTATATATGATGCCTCTCGTATATTTTATCTCATACCAACCATAGTCAAGAGATTTTTTCTCCTGATAATAGACGGTGAAATTCGAGTTTTTGCCAATCACATACACAGTATCGGTTTGGGTCTCGTTTTCCTCGAAATGGATGAATGTCGCCATCCTGTTGTGCTGTCCGATGAATTTTATCTTTACATCAGGCTCCACGATACTCACAGGCCAATGTGCCGCATCAACAGACGAGCATTTCCTTTTCTTGGGGGAGAAGATATATTCGCCCTCGATATTCGGCGGAATATGACCGCTGGTATATCCGCCAAACTGTTCGTTGAACTTGCCGATTAGCGTGTCAGGTATGACATTTATGATATTTTCAATATACTGTTCCTCACCAAGCAGAACGATGGTAGTGTCATCATTCTTCGTACAATTGGTTATCAGCATTGCCGACAACAGCACAGCAACAGCGGAACCGATTATTTTTTGTATCTTTTTCATGGTTTTATTTATTTATCAACAACAATATATCTGTAGTATCTGCCCTTATCAGCATCGATTGTAATCAGATATGTACCTCTTGGTATATCATAGAGATTGAATACCACACGATTTGATTTCTCACATTCCTTTCGTGCGATGAGTTGTCCCCAGATACTCTGGACTGTCACGCCGGTGATATCCTCTCCATCGATAACGAACTTGCCATCTGTCGGGTTCGGGAATATCCTCACATCCTCTTCGTCGATGTCATAATCACCGTAGAACTTGGCTGTGACAGGTTTGATTAAGGTGTCGTAATTACACATATTACCTATCACCACCATCAATGTGTCGGTAAATTCCTGGAACACCCACAGCTCACATGTCGTTCCGATGCTGTCTGTGCTGGTGTAGTACCAGTTGTTAGGTGTGGCAAGGAATTTCCAGGTATATTTCCTACAATTCTCAACCGAGTCGATAGCATAGACATAGTGGCCGGTTTGCAGGTTGGTGGTTGCCCAAACTGTCTCTTGTCCGCTGATATAGGCATCTTCGGCAAACTCAAGTAGTGGCAGCACTTCAAGCACAAGATGTACTATACTGTCGCAACCGTGAATGCTAAGGAGATTCAGGGTGTCGTAATTTGTCCACAAAGGAGGCATTTCAAGATAGAAGCCAAGCGTATCATAATTATCGCCTTCGCATATCGAGTCGTAGATGGTTATGTCATACACATCGTAAACATACAGTTGCAGGAACACCGTGCTGTCGCATCCGTGAATGTCGGGATAAACAGTGTCGTTTTCATAATATCCGACCGCAGGATTGTCATAGATGAAATTATTGGTCATGTCATAATATGACTCACCATAGCATATACTTTCGACAAACACAGTATCGTGCAGCTCATGCACATAGAGAGCCATTGTTACGATACTGTCGCATCCGTATATGGTCAACTCTTCATTCGTCTGGTAGTTAATACCAGGCTCCGGATTGTCGAATACGAAGCCATATCCAATGTAGTTCTCGCCAAAGCATATCGTGTCGGCCAAATAAATATCGAACACCGGATTAACCTGAAGTTGCAGATACACCGTGCTGTCGCAACCGAAAATATTCGATTGGAATATGGTGTCGTAATACATTCCCGGAATCAGGGTGTCACCATAGACAAATCCGAGGCTGTCTAATGATTCACCCTCGCAGAGGTTAATATACAACATGGTGTTATGCACAGGATTCACTGTCAATTCAAGATAAACAGTGCTGTCGCAACCATAGATGTTAGGCATGACCAAGCTGTCGTAGTACGTTCCCGGCACCAAGTTGTCGCTAATATTAAAGCCATGCAAGGTGT
>CALCYT010000041.1 GCA_937906455.1 uncultured Bacteroidales bacterium
CTCCGGCACAATCGACGTCTCAGGCCTCAGCTCAGGCGTTTACGTCATGAAAGTGCGAATGGCCGACGGCTCAGAGTTCACTGAGAGAATAGTAAAGGAATAGTAATTAACGCCATTAAGGGCATTAATGCCATTAATGCCCTTAACGCCATTAATGCCATTAATGCCATTAACGCCGCTAAAAAGCTGCAATTAAAAATTCAAAATTATTGTCAAAGGAGACAACACAGAATATATAATAGGTGTCGAATAACTGAAAAATTATAAAATCACACAATTTACTAACATTAAAAATTTATCACTTATGGAAATCGCATTAATAATTATCGTTTACACAGTTGTAATTTTGTGCCGTTATTATCTTGAAAAACAGATAACTAAGGGAAACATTTCAAGCAGAACAAGACTTATATGGGACATAATAAGTTTGGTATTAATCATTGCCCTAATTATTGTTTTTGGAATACGTTTTATTTCCCAATGGCGCGATAATAATGACATCACAACACAACTTGTTGTTTATATTATATTCGTTATCGGTTGTATTGTTCATTTTGTTCGCGTTTTTGCTAACAATCGAAATAACCGACTGCGCCATTAGCACTTCTCAATATGTAATTGTTTTATAAAACTCTTGTAAACTATGAAAAAACTCTTTTTATTCTCTATGCCCTTAACGCCCTTAACGCCATTAACGCCATTAACGCCGCTAAAAAGTTGCAGTTAAAAATTCAAAATTATGGTCAAAGGAAATAACACGGAATATATAATAGGTGTCGAATAACTGAAAAATTTTACAATTATGGTAAAAAAATCAAAAATCGTTGCCACAGTCGCAACATTGCTCATCGCAGCAGCAGGAGTGATCACAATTCAATCGTGCCAAAAAGACAAACTAAATGACATTACAATTAGTAATGACATTGATAATCGTGAGTTGCTTGCGGTTTATGACAATACGAGAGAAACGATGACTCAATTAATTAATATTGAGAAACTCCAACAAAAAATCAATGTTAATAGAAACTCTTCTGATAGATTTGTGCTTGAATCTGTTTTGATATTGGACAGCGCCCCTTGCGACAGCACTGTGTACCCAGAATTAAAGATTTCTATCCTTGACACTGAAACAGAATCTTCTTATAATATATGGCATATGAAAAAGTATATCGAAAAAAACGTTAAAAATGACAGAACCGAATATTATACTGATAAATCAGTTCTCTCCGGTAATTACACTTTTGGTTATACTTGGGATGGCAGATTCTACACAGTTAATGTGAATCCAAATGGTTTTACCACAAATGAAATAGACCAATCTCAAATAGAAATGCTTCCTCGTTGGACATTAGTATGCTTATCAGCAAATTGTCCGGATCCTTGTGTTAAATCGGGTTCTTTCTGGAACGCTCATTGCGAAAGTTGCACCCCACCCGGACAATGCAATGAAAGTGTTGCTCCTTGGGTAGTCCCAGCACTAACAACACTTGGTGCTTTATTAGTTGCTCTAATATAGCTTTGTATAAACAAACAGACAAAACTAATATCTTCATCCAAAATTTATTGGTTTTGTCTGTTTTTAAAGTTTAGCCAGTATTTAAAGTTTAACCAGTATTTTAACATGAAAACAATAATTGCATTTTTATTAATAGTATTTGCCCAATATTCTTATGGTCAAAAAGCAGATTATAAAACTTTGGCAAACGATTTGGCAAATTCTAAACAATGGATAAGCTTCACCATCAAAACCGAACATTATAAAAACGACTCTCTATTGTGGAGAAATTATGCTCATGCCATAATTAATTATTCTGAGAAGCAGCCTTTTGTTTTTTACGAATCATTCAATAAATTTGATGATATATCTATAAGTTATTATTTGAACAAAGATGTATATATAGAAATCGATCACGACGACAATAATATAAACATGTATAAAAACAGGCGTCTGTTGTGGGACGATTACCACAGTTATGGAATTTTGGGGTTTGTTCCACAGCGGTTCTGGTATCTAAACTATTATATAGTCCCTTTACAAAATGATATTAAGGGGGGATTAATGACTTACACTGCTTCCGTTATAAAAGACAAGGAGTTTGTCGCTATAAATGAAAAAAACTATCTTAAATTTACCGGACGTTCTTCAAAGTATTACTCTTATACCGAAAAACACAAACGATTAACTATATATAACAATATACAATGGTTTATTAATGCCGACACCGGTACTTTGGACAGTGTGTTCTCTTTTCAAGAACCAATTGAATATGAAAACAGAAAAACCATGATAAAAATTTATGATTTCGACTATTCAAACAAACAACAATATGTTGATTCTGTAATCAATATAGATTCAAGAGATTATACGAATTATTCTCATAAATATAAAAATATCATTGAGGAAAAAAACGACTACCCAAACAAAAAAAATCTTTTTGATAATATTCAAGATTGCCAAATATATGATTTGTATGGCCAAACATCAACAATTTCATCAAAAGATGGTTGGCTGTTGGTATATTTTTGGACATCGCACTGCGCACCTTGTCTCAAACATTTACAAACGATGGGACATGAAAAAGATTCATTAGGATATTATATCTTGAATCAACACGATATAAACATACTGGCCGTTAATTACCGTTCCGACAATTTGGATTTATTAAATAAAATCGCAGAACGCAGTAAATCGCGTGACATTATTTATTTCTCTAAAGACATGGAAGAATTCACCTCTTTTCCCACGTTAGGTTATGTTTACCTTATATCACCTGATAAAAACATTGTTTATGAATCGTCCATTATAGAAGATGATTATTCAAGCATTATCAAAGCGAAAAAGGAATATGAGATGGACACCAAACGCTAATAGTTATGAAGAGATTAGTTTTATTGACAACAGCAATGATTTTAAGTGTTGCAGTTAAAGCTCAAAGAGTTGAGCACAATGGGGCTGTCATTGCATTTAGCAATACTATATACAGTTATGACACAATATCAAAAGGCTCTAATGGAGATTGTGTGTTTGAATTTACAAACATTGGCGATGAGCCACTTATAATAACATCGGCATTTTCATCATGTGGCTGCACTGTTCCGTCATGGCCGAAAGAACCCATTCTTCCAAACAAGAAAGGTGAGATAAAAATCAAATACAACACAGAAAAGATCGGAAGCTTTTCAAAAGTAATTGTTGTGAAATCAAACTCGACAGATAATGAAAAAACAATATTAAGAATAAACGGAGTGGTAATGAAAGAATAATGCTGATGCCGAAAAGCAAAAATAGAGTAGGCGCAATTAAAAATTCAAAATTATGGTCAAATTCAAATTATCAAACATGAAAAAACTCTTTTTATTCTCTATGCCCTTAACGCCCTTAACTCCATTAATGCCATTAACGCCCTTAACGCCCTTAACGCCGCTAAAAAGGCGCAATTAAAAATTCAAAATTATGGTCACAGGAGGTAACACAGAATATATAATAGGTGTCGAATAACTGAAAAATTTTAAAATTATGTTAAAAAAATTATAGTGGTTAAAAGCAACGCATCAGAAAATTAAAACGTTTTACTTGGAATTAATGGTGTGGTAAAACCATAAACGCAAAACATTGTTGTCATGACAAAAACTAAATTGATAATCCCATTGATTATAATTCCGATGATCATCCTGCTGATGTTCTCGTGTATCGATAGTATCAGCAGGACAAAAGACCAGTCTAACTACGAGCCTTACATTAAGCCCGACTCCGCATTCATGAGCAAGTCGCTGGCGTTCGCCGAAGAGCATCAATGGGTGTCGTTCCATCTCAGCGTGCTCCGATTGGAGGAGTCCAACATGCTCCAAGACGGTCCGGCCTACGATGTCATCATCAAATACAACGGAGAGAACTCTATGGTATTCTTCTGCGACAACTTCAACCATTTTGTTGTCACAAAGGAGAATCCTGAAATCAGAAGTCTCCACTGGGACTGTCTAAGCATGGCGTGGTTCTACTTTTACCCCATTCCGTTTATCGACACCAAGCCGTATCTGAAAATGCTCACATCATGCAAAAGAGACATCGATGGCACAACACCGTATTTCCGTTTCCAATCAGACTGGGCAATGGGACAAGCCGACTTCATGGTGAACGCCGACACCTTCACCCTCTGCCGCGCCGGACATAAGACCTACTTCTGGAATGATCTCTATCGCTTCCACGACATTTCCTTCGAAGACAGGCAGCATTATGTTGATTCGATAATGGAAAAAGATTAAATGTGATCAAAGACAAATAATATTCTGTGATTAAAATGTGAGATTTTGATATAATTTAGTTTAAAAAAGCAGTATATTTGCAGAAATAAAATTTTACTATGAAAAAGTTATTTCTCATCGCTTTTTTAAGCTGTATTCTTTGCCTCGCGTGTGGTAAAAAAGAAACCGACCCCGAAGTTGTCGCCATGCGCGGATTAGTGGAACGAGTAGTGCCTGAATATTCAAAACACATTGTGCTTCAACGACTTAACGATACCATAGACTGTTTTGAAATTGAGACTATTGGAAAAAATTTGGTCATTAGGGGCAACAACGCCAACAGCATGGCGGTGGGACTGAACCATTATCTGAAATATTTCTGCAAGGCGCAGTATTCGTGGTTCGAGACCGAGAAACTCGAGATTCCGGCAAAGATGCCAAAGGTCACCGGGCCGGTGCGTCTCAACGCTCGTGTCCCCGACCGTTTCTTCTTGAATTACTGCACTTTCGGCTATACCATGCCGTGGTGGGGCTGGTCGCAATGGGAGCATTTCATCGACTGGATGGCTCTCAACGGTATCAATCTGCCGCTCGCCATCACCGGACAGGAATCCGTTTGGTATGAGGTGTGGCGTGATTTCGGCTTGACCGATGAGGAAATAAGAAGTTACTTCACCGGTCCGGCGCATCTGCCGTGGCATAGGATGCAGAATATCGACCGTTGGGGCGGCCCGCTGCCGATGGTGTGGCTCGACAACCAGAAGGCGTTGCAGAAACAGATAGTGGCGCGTGAAAGAGAACTCGGCATGAAGCCCGTGCTGCCGGGTTTCGCAGGTCATGTGCCGCCATGTATCACACGCCTCTATCCCGACGCGCCGTTGGCATCACTCGGCGACTGGGCGGGCTTCGACAGCACCTGCTGGTGTAAGTTCCTCGACCCGCTCGACCCGCTTTATACCAAGATACAAAGGAAATTCATCGCAAAACAGACAGAGTTTTACGGCACCGACCATATCTACGGCATCGACATCTTCAACGAGCTGATACCGCCAAGCTGGGAGCCGGAATACCTCGCCCGCGTGAGCCGTCAGGTGTATGAGTCGCTCGAGACTGCCGACCCCGACGCCAAATGGCTCGAGATGGCTTGGCTGTTCTGGAACGAACGCCAATATTGGGAGGTCGACAATCGAATTGAGGCATACATCACTTCAATGCCGAAAGACCGTCATATCATGCTCGATTATTATTGCGAGAGGCAGCCGGTGTGGGAGCGCACGAAAGCCTATTACGGCGTGCCTTACATCTGGTGCTACCTCGGCAACTTCGGCGGAAACTCAATGCTGGCAGGCAATCTCAATATCGTTAACGAGAGAATTGAACATGCTTTTGAGGCGGGAGGCGACAACTTCGTAGGCATTGGCTCCACCTTGGAGGGCTTCGACTGCAACCCGTTCATGTATGAATATGTGTTTGAAAAAGCTTGGGATAACCCGCTGACAAGAGACATCGACGCTTGGGTGGAGTGTCTCGCCGACCAACGCGCAGGAAAAGAAGATGTCAACATCCGTGAGGCATGGCACATGCTCGTCGAAGGCATATATAATAAGGTGTCGTCACCGGGACAGACGGTAAGAATCAACCAACGCCCGACAACCGGCAATATCAAGGACTATAGGCAGTATTACATCGCGCCGACGTATAAATACAACAACATCGTTTTGCTTGATGTGCTTGATAATCTTATGGCATCTGACTGTGATACAAGAACCCGTCATTTTGACATAGTTAATGTAACGCGTCAGATGCTCGGCAACTACTTCAGTGATTTGTATATCGATTATGTGAAGGCGTATGGTGATAAGGATTACGACAAAATGTATGAGATTGAGGCGGTTATGACATCTATTTTGGACGATACTGACAAGATTCTGGCCACTGAGCCTGCTTTCCTTGTCGGGAAATGGATTAAAGACGCCAGGGCGATAGGCAACACCGATGAAGAGAAGGATTATTTCGAGAGCAACGCGCGCAATATCATCACCACTTGGGGCGAGGAAGACGCCTTGTTGAATGAATATGCCAGCCGTGCCTGGGCGGGACTCACCGAGACCTACTATGCCTATCGTTGGAAGGAGTTCTTCAAAGACATCGATGCCTCCATCGCTCAAGGTGTTGATTTCGATGAGGTTGCATATCATAATCGCATCTGCAAATACGAAGGTCAATGGTGGCGCGAACGCTTGGGCGAATTCAGCGCCGAGCCGCAAGGCGAGGCGGTGGAGATTGCGAGAGACATCGTGGAGAGATATAGGGAATCGTTGGAGAAGAGGTACCGTTAGACTTTTTTTCCTACAAATCTCACGATAACTGCAAGTGCTGCCAATCCCGTAAGGAATGCTATCCATGATGTCAGACCGAGTGAGGTTGGCAACACTCCTATTAATGCCGCCACAGAGCCTACTGTGATGGCATATGGCATCTGCGTTCTGACATGCTGCAGATGGTCGCACCCCGACGCCAACGAGCTCATGATGGTGGTGTCGGAAATAGGAGAATAGTGGTCACCCATGACGGCGCCCGCCAACACCGATGCCACCACATTGTAGAATAACGGTATAGTGGCGCCGACACTCATTCCGTCGCTGATGCAAAGCATCCAGGATGCAGGCAAAATCAAATGATAGAGTATTGCCATGGTGCCCCAGGAAGTACCAGTCGAGAAGCCTATCAAAGCGGCCAAAATGAAGGTGAGCATCGGCACTAACACTGGCGACAGCGACCATTGAAGCAATAGCTGAGAGACAAACTCCGCAGTGTGCATATCTTTGGTTATCAATGAGATAGACCACGCCATCGTAAGAATCAATACAGCGTTTAACATCGTTTTGATGCCTTCAATAACTTCTTCCATGATTTTTGAAAACTTCAACGAACCTCGCCATAAGGTCACTACGATGGCGGTCAGAAGTGATAATAGCGATGACCACATCAAGGCAAGGAACGAGTTGGCTTCACCAATGATAGCCGAGATTTTCGTCATAAAGCCAAGAGTAGGGTTGTTCCAGAGCTCATGGTTATATCCAGAGGCGAAAAGTCCGATTATTGTTCCGAAAATCAACACCAATAATGGTATCAAGGCATCGGTGAGATGAGAGTTTTCTTTTTGATTATCAGCTGTTTCAGAGGCATTTGACGTCGCCATTCTCGCTTTTCGTTCGGCCTGGAACATGGGACCGAAGTCACGTTGTGAGAAGATCAGCATCAAGACAAAACCCAAGGTTAAAATTGGGTAAAAACTGTATTTCAACGAGTTGATGAATACGTAATAGGCGTTAGCCTGGAGTCCGATGACATTGAGTCCGTCTTGGATATAGCTTAACTCGGCGCCGATCCAAGTGGTGACGAAGGCGATAGCTACCACCGGCGCCGAGGTGGAGTCGACGATATATGAAAGTTTCTCGCGTGATATTTTCAGCTTGTCGGAGATGGGACGCATTGTATTGCCGACCACCAAGGTGTTCGAATAGTCATCGAAAAACATGCATAAATCCATGATAAACGTCATTAGCTGGCCTGAGCGTGGGCCTTTGGCGCGTTTCGACAGCCAGTTGACCACACCGCACATGCCTCCGTTGGCGGTTATGAGTCGTAACATGCCTCCAATGATGAGCGTAAACACTATGATTTGCATGTGCTCATCCTCATATAACGAGCCAGAGACGTTTTTTCATTTTATAGAAATTTACGCAAAAATAGTGATTTTTTTGTCGTATGCCGGAGAGAAATCTTAAAAATATTTTTATGTTTTTCTACCCATAGGGTACCGAAAAATAGTGTATCTTTGCAGTCGCTTAGGAAAAGGGAACGCTGTGCAATTCGGCGACAGTACCCGCTGCTGTGAGTCCGGCATAAAGGCCTGTCAATCAAGCCACTGTCTGAAAAGATGGGAAGGCGGCAGGCTCGGACGAGTCAGAAGACCTTGCCAAAGCAATATAGTTAAATTTATTTCGGGATTAAAATTAAATTATCATGAAAAAGTGTTTCTTTTTAGCACTGTCGCTTTGCTTTGCGACAATCGTAAATGCCCAATTGTCAGGCACTTACACAATCAACAGTAACTCATCACAAAACCCTGACTACACCTCGTTCAGCGAGGCAGCGGCGGCATTGTCGGCCGGAGTGTCGGGGCAGGTAATCTTTCAAGTGGCCCCGGGAACGTATGAAGAATACGTCATCATCAACGAAATCACGGGAGCAAATGCAACAAACCGCGTGGTTTTCAGAGGCATGGGTGCCGACAACCAACAAGTGGTCGTGACCAGCAACGCCGTTTACACCGACAACAGCACACTCAAACTAAACGGTGCCGACTACGTAACGTTTGAGAACATGACTGTGACTACCACTTCTACAGGCAGAGCACGCTTGTTGGTGTTTGACGGTCAATGCGACTACAACCGCTTTGAAAACGTGCGTTTCTTTGGCGTGGTGTCGAACAATAGCCTCGACAACGACAAAGACCTCGTTTATTACAACTCTGGCGAATGGGTGAACCATGACAACGAGTTTGTGGGATGTCATTTCGAAAACGGTTACATAGCCTTGTATTACCAAGGACGCAATATCTACACCCTCAATGACGGAGTGTTGGTGGAGAACTGCACTTTCCTGAACCAGAGTTTTAAAAGTATTTACATTACTTTCACCGACAATGCCATAGTGCGAGGCAATAACATCACCAACCACACACATGACGTTTTGACCAACTACCACGCGATGGACCTGTTTAGAATACGCTACAACAGCATCATCGAAAACAACGTGATGAACGTAACGCGTAACTCTAACTATGCTACCGTTTTCGAGACGCGTCCCGCTATGGGAACAGCCGAACAGCCTGTCATCATCAGAAACAACATCATCAACTTCGTTTGTAATGTGAACAGCGGCTATTGTGTTGATTTGGATGACAATAACAGCGAATATGTCTATTTTGTCAACAACACCGTGAAATGCAGCGGTGCAAAACCCTGCGGCAATATTTTCGTTGAGAAAAACTGGCAGAACCTACATATTTACAACAACCTATTCGTTAACGAGACCAATGGCTATGTCTTCCGTTTCCAAAATGCCGTTGACAACCGTTTCTGCGACTATAACCGCATATCTTTCAACGGAACCAGCATCGGCAGGATAGGCACGACAGACTACGCCACTTTGAGCGACTGGACCGCTGCCACCGGTTTCGATACACATTCAGCTATTTGCACGCCTAACTTTGTGGGAACCAATGATTTACATATCACTGATGCCACAGGTTTGACAGTATCGAATCCGCTTTCATACGTCACAAAAGATATCGATGACCAAACCCGTTCAACAACAGCACCTTGCGCCGGAGCCGACGAACTTGCAAGCGGTGCCAACCTGCCGCCAGTGGTGCAAAATCCTGTGTCGAACATCGCTTTTGAGACATATCCGGCAAGCCAGACAGTGAATCTGACCAACACCTTCAACGACCCTGACGACCCTAATGAAAACATAGTGATAACAGTGGCTTCAAACAGCAACCCGACACTCGTTTCTACTTCATTAAACAACAAAGTTTTGACAGTGACTCGTCTTGCAGCTACTGGCGGAACAGCAACAATAACATTAAATGCTGAAAGTGCCGGACAATCGGTGCAGACCTCGTTCACTGTTGAATGCTTGGCCGAAGACCTGCCGCCTGTTGTGGCAAACCAGCTGGCTCCAATCAACTTTACGAGTTATCCTCAAACATTGAATTTCGACCTCAGCAACACTTTCGATGACCCCGATAACAACAACGATTTTATTGAAATAACAGTGCAAAACTGCCCTTCTGAAATCACTGCCACAATCGATTACGCTGATGTGCTTTGGGTTAGCAGAACGACATCTAACATATTCAGTAACAAGACTTTAGTCATCCGTGCCACGAGCAATGGCAAACATGTTGACATGAACGTCAGCGTGTCGGGTTCGGATGTTACTGTTACTGTGGAAACCGCCACTTTCGATGACGTGACGCTGGGAACAAACGGCTACTGGCAGGGTCAGGATGGCAACAACGAGATGTTTAGCGGAGGCTGGCTCTTCACTAACTATTACTCATCAGCTTACTCTTTCTGGGGTGGTTTTACGGCTTCCAACCATACTGACATGTCACAAAGCGGCATGAATGCACAATATACAGCCGCATCTGGTGCCGGTTACGATGGCTCAGCACAATATGGCGTGGCATACGCTATGGGAAGTCAGACCGATGTCTATGCTTCTGACGGTCAGTTACATACGGTGACAGGATGCTACGTAACAAACGACCTCTGGGCTTATCAAAATATGCACGACGGCGATGCCACCGCTACTCCATTTGGTGGTACAAGCGGCACCGACCCCGACTGGTTCAAGCTCACCGCAACAGGCAAAAACGCTGACGGACAGACCATAGGAACAGCAGAGTTTTATCTCGCCGACTATCGTTTCGACAACTCTGAAGACGATTACATCCTTAACTCTTGGGAGTGGTTCGACCTCAGCACTCTCGGCGCAGTTCACACCATCTCATTTAGCCTCTCTTCATCGAAAAACAACAGCGGCGGCATGATTACGCCGGCTTATTTCTGCATTGAAAACTTCAATGGTGAGGCTCCTACACCGCCGACTCCGCCACAAGACCTTCCACCTTACATAGTAAATCCTGTAGATGACGTGGTTTTCACCGATTTTCCAGAGACGATAGAGGTGAACCTCGACGGCGTTGCCACTGATGACGACAACGATGATGAACAGATTGTTTACACTATCGTTTCTAATTCCAACGAAACCGAACTTTCTGCGCAAATAGAATCTAAGACATTGATAATGAACCGTGTTTCGCGAGAAGAAGCTGTCGCCGACCTCATTCTGCGAGCCACAAGCAATGGTCTTTATGTTGATTTTGAGATTAATATCACTATTAATTTCGTTCCGGATGGTATTGAGGATAATGAAATGGAGATGATTTCGGTGTATCCAAATCCTGCACATGATTTTATTCGTGTAGAGAAACGATTAATCGCGTCGGTACTTGGCGTTGAGATATACAACGTTACCGGACAGAAGGTTCTGTTGTCAACAGACACCGAAATCAATGTCAGCACATTGCCGAAAGGCGTTTATTTTGTTGTAGTTATTGCTGAAAATCAGAGGGTTGTTGAAAGAATTGTAATACAATAGTCGTCGTGATAAAGTAATATCAGACAGTTTCTGCAGCTGATGCCGTGAAAATCCCCATTTTTAGGTATTGCTTCGTATGAAAAAAATACCGTACTTTGCAAAAAAAATTATTATGGCACATAATCACGAACATATCGAATGCTGCGAACATGAGCATCATCATGAACATCATCATGAGCATCATCATGAAAATGAATTGCGGGGGCAGATAATAAAAATCGCCGTGACGGTGGTTTTGCTGGTCGCCGCGGTTTTGATTGAAAAATATTGCGCTCTGGCGACATGGCAGCTGCTGCTGATTTACCTCGTCCCTTACCTTCTCATCGGATTTGAGACCCTGAAGGAGGCCGCCGAGGGTCTGGCGCACGGCGAGGCTTTCAACGAGCATTTCCTGATGTCGATAGCGACCATAGGCGCACTCTGCATCGGATTCCTGCCAGGTGCCGAGACACAGTTCCCGGAAGCCGTCTTCGTGATGCTCTTCTTCCAGATAGGCGAGCTTTTCGAGGGCTACGCCGAAGGGAAAAGCCGTGAGAGCATCTCTCATCTGATGGACATACGTCCCGACATAGCCAACGTTGAACGCGACGGCAACGTGTTGGTTGTCAATCCTGAAGAAGTCGAAATAGGCGAGACCATCATCATCAGGCCGGGCGAGAAGGTGCCGTTGGACGGCGTCATCATGGAAGGCGACACCGCCCTCAACACCGTGGCACTCACAGGCGAGTCGGTGCCACGCGAGGTGTCGGCTGGCGACGAGGTGATTTCGGGCTGCGTCAACATCTCGGGCGTGATAAAGGTGAGAACCACTAAGAGCTTCGGCGACAGCACGGTGTCGAAAATCATCGATTTGGTGGAAAACGCTACAGAGAACAAGTCGAAGAGCGAGACGTTCATCACGAAGTTCGCCCGCGTTTACACTCCTATTGTGGTCTTTGCGGCCATCGCCCTGGCGATTATCCCTCCGCTCATTATAAGCCTTTCAACGCCCGACTCCCAACTCGCAACTTTCAATTCTCAACTCCCGATTTGGCTCTACCGTGCCCTGATGTTCCTCGTGGTGTCGTGTCCCTGCGCCCTCGTCATCAGCGTGCCTCTCGCCTTTTTCGGCGGCATCGGCGGCGCCTCTCGTAACGGAATATTGATAAAAGGTGCGAATTATATGGATGTCTTGTCGAACGTGAAAACCGTCGTGTTCGACAAAACAGGCACCCTGACACATGGACAGTTCGTGGTCACGGCGGTGCATCCCGACAGCTGTGACGAGCGGCATCTGCTACATTTAGCGGCTCATGTGGAGCATTTCTCCACCCATCCCATAGGAGCGGCTTTACGCGATGCCTTCCCTGACGAGGCCACCGACGGATGCAGGCTCAGCGAGGTGGAAGAGATAGCAGGTCACGGCATAAAAGCACGCGTAGAAGACCATGTGGTGTGCGTTGGAAACACCAAGATGATGGACTCCATCGGAGCCAAATGGCACGACTGCCATCATGTGGGTACCATAATACATATCGCCATCGACGGCGAATACGCAGGCCATATCGTGATAAACGACAAGATTAAAGACGACAGTGCCACCGCCATAGCGGAGCTGAGAAGACTCGGCGTCGAAAAGACAGTGATGCTCACCGGCGACCGTAAAGAGGTGGGCGAAGACGTAGCCGACAAACTCGGGTTGAGCGAATATCACGCCGAGCTGCTGCCCGCCGACAAGGTGCGCTTAGTAGAACAAATGCTTGACTCCAAACTCTCAACCCCCGGCTCTCAACTCGCTTTCGTGGGCGACGGCATCAACGATGCGCCTGTGCTGGCCCGCGCCGACGTCGGCATCGCCATGGGAGGATTAGGCAGCGACGCCGCCATCGAAGCCGCCGACGTGGTGCTGATGGACGACAAACCCTCAAAAATCGCCACGGCAATAAAGATTGCCCGCCGCACACTGCGCATAGCCCGACAAAACGTGTGTTTCGCCATCGGAGTGAAAGTGGCGGTGCTGGTACTCGCCGCATTCGGAATCGCCACGATGTGGATGGCAGTGTTCGCCGACGTGGGAGTGACCGTGTTAGCGGTGTTCAACGCCATGAGAGCACTTGACGTGAAAACCGTCAACAGATAAAATAATTGAAATATTGTTCTCGCATTTGACAAAAAAAGCGTATCTTTGCGGCATTAAACGTTTAAAAATGAAAAAATCTGTTCGAACGATTTGGATTGCCGTCTTGTCGGCCGTGGCTTTCCTGATGGCATGCGTCTCACACAAAGGACTGACGAAATCGGAGAGAGTCAAGCTTGAGAGGGAGCGCGACTCCATCCAGCAAATCCTCAGCCATCGTGAAGGTGCCGCCGTGTATGGCTCCCCGGAGGTGATAAAGGCTTTCGGCGATGAGACACAACGTCTGCGCGACCAACTCAAAGACATCAACGCACGTTTAGGCGACGATGAGACTAAGTAAGCGGTTAATGCTCGAACTCAACCGCGCTGTGCTCCAACAACGCGTAGAGGAACACGAGCTGCATCAGCTGTTCTGGGAATGCACTCTCAGATGCAACCTAAACTGCCGCCATTGTGGTAGCGACTGCCGTATGCTATCCGAACAAAACGACATGCCGCTTCCCGACTTCCTTAAGGTGCTTGATGAGATAAAAATCCATGAAGACCCATCTAAGATAATGGTTATCACCACCGGTGGCGAGCCATTGATGCGTCACGACATAGCACTGTGCGGAAACGAAATATCGAAACGCGGCTTCGTATGGGGCATGGTGACTAACGGCATGCTGCTAACACCCGAGAAACTCGACGAATGCATGAAAAACGGGCTGCAATCTCTCGCCGTGAGCTTCGACGGCTTTGAAGACGACCATAACTGGATGCGAGGCAACACCTTGAGTTACAAGAACGTACTCGTAGCGGTGAAAGCCATGCAACAGCATCCTTCCCTCACATGGGACGTCATCACCTGCGTCAATCAGAGGACGATAAAATATTTGCCGGAGTTTCGCGACTTCCTCATCTCATTGGGAATCAGACGATGGAGACTCTTCACCGTCTTTCCTTTTGGCAGAGCCGCCAACGTGCCTGACTTGCAGTTGACAGCCGCCCAGTTTGTCGAGATGCTCGAGTTCATCAAGCAGACACGCCATGAGGGGAAAATCCGCGCCGACTATGGCTGTGACGGCTTCCTCGGTGACTACGAGGGCGAGGTGCGCAACCATTACTACTCTTGCAGCGCCGGCATCAACATCGCCTCCATCCTCGCCGACGGCGCCATCTCAGGATGTCTCAGCATCAGAAGCGACTACCATCAGGGAAACATCTACCACGACAGCTTCTGGGACGTGTGGCAAAACCGTTTCAACGTTTACCGTGACCGTAAATGGATGAAAAAAGACGACTGCGCCGACTGTAAGATGTGGCGTTATTGTCTCGGCAACGGCATGCATCTCCGCGACGGTGAAGGCAGACTGCAGGTGTGCCAATATCACAAACTATTTGGGTAAGTTGTCGTTGATAACCATTGACTTAGGCGACTTCTTCCCTATCACCCTTTGAAGAAATACTGTCCTTTCCCCTTTGTTTTCTTGCCATATTGAATCGCATGTTTCGGGCAATGATGATAGCAAGCGTCGCAAGTGTTGCAGTCGCCATGCCATTGTGGACGGCCGTTTTCAAGCGTCACATTTTGCAAAGGGCACACTTTCACGCACATCCCGCATGAGATGCAGTCGCCGGTACTGAAAAACGGCTTGTCGCTCGACCATCTCCAGAAGCCTTTTCCAATGACGTTGCTCTTGAATCGCGGCAAACCGCCTTTTATCATGTCGGAAAACGCCATGCGCTCCTCTATCATTTTTATCACACTCGGCAGTTTTCTCTTGGCTTTCGCAATTTTATCGTTCGCGACATCCTCGCTGTCAACGCCCATTCCCATAAAATTAACATAGGTGTTCGGCATCTTGAAACAAAAAGCAGCGTTAAGCTCTAATCCTCTGTCTGTCAATTCCTTACGAAAAATACGCTCAGTCTCGCCCACATTGTCGCCGCACGTCACCGCGATCCACACATACGATGGCTTACCGTTGATATTCAATGATTTGACAAACTCTTCCACAAGATGCGGCGGCCGCCACGAATATATCGGAAATACAAAGCCGAGCATCTCATTTTCCGTAAGGTTATAGTCAAAGACACCTTCACGCCGCGCCTCCGGAATGAATATCAGCTTGTCGTTTAAGGCATTAGCGATGCTTTCGGCGATAAAACGGCTGTTGCCGCATCCTGAATAATAGAAAATCATAGCCCAATTGTTTCGAGAGTGATATTTTTATTCGGCAAAGATAAGATTTTTTTTATTTTTGCAAAAAAAATAATTGACATGAAAGTTTTTCTTAAAATATTGCTTCTTATGGCATTGCCGTTGACAGCTCTCTGTCAGGCCGGGGATTCGACCTCACGCTCCACCGACGACGCAATACGCGAGATGTGCCAACATATTCATAATCAATATCCTTTGGCGACGTTACAGGATATTTACAAGACATGTTATCAGGACTTTTTCGGTGCGGAACACCTTATGAGCGACACCGCGGCGGCACGTTATTATATACATCAGGAACTTGAACAATGCCGCGACACCGACTTGAGTCTCATTCCTAAATGCGAGCCGACGGGCTACCGCCATCGTTTCGTGAGAATCAATTTTTCAAACATTCTCGAAAGACAACTCTCTGAAGAACAATTAGTTATGATGTTCATCGACGCAGCCGGAAAAGACAACGCCTTCAGCGACGACTGGCTCTCGGAATGGAAAAACATAGAAACAATCGCGTTAGAAGTCAATCCAGGGTGGGCCGACGCGGAGCTTCAATCCGAACTGACGATTGCCGCCGAGAACAGTCATGCGGTACGTCACAGCGAGGCGTTTCGCGAAAATTACAACCCGCACTATAGAATAGTGAGAAACAACGGCTTATGATTGTTGCTTCGCCTTAATTATCCTCTCATATAACTCCGGAAGCCTCTTCTCTATCACAACCGGACGGCCGTTCTCGGTGAAACAGTGCACCGTATGGCCTTCTGCCACAAGTTTTCCGTCTTTTTTCATGGTGTAGAAAAACTCGAACTTCAAGGCACTCATCTCGCCTATCCTCACCTCAACATCGACGATATCCTTGAACGTGGTGGGGCTCTTGTATTTGCATTCGACAGAGACTACCGGCGACACCACGCCTTCGGCCTCTATCCTATCAAAGCCGTAACCGAGTTTGTCAAGGAAGTCAATTCTCGCTTCCTCCATGATTCTCACGTAGTTAGAGTGATGTGTGATACCCATGCGGTCACATTCGTAATATCTGATTTCGTGTTTGTAGATATGCATGACAGGTTTATTTTGTGTTTTTCAGCCTAAAATCTAACGTTTAACATCCTTCCTTGCCTTCTCCATCAGCCTCACAAACTCAGGATCGTTATGCAACTGTGTGAACACATACGATGCCATGATGCGTCCGGCGAGCACGTCAGAAGCGAAATGATAGCCTGCTATCACGCGGCTGCGGCCATATTCGTAGCCTCTTCTGAGTATCATGTCCTGATGTTCCGGCGCAAGCTCCGACAGCACGAGAGCGAGTCCCCACCCGGCCGCAGCCGCTGTCGATGGATACGACGATGTCACGGCGTTGGATTCCTCGTCATCGGGCAACAGAGTAGGCTCTCCGAGTTGCACATAAGGGCGTTTGCGGAAATCAGCGTCTTTCATCCTCGCCGCCTCGCTCATAAAGACAGCGCGTGAGTAAGACATCAGTGCCGCGATGTGTGGCGTCTCTTTCTTTGAGATGTTCATCTCTATACAAGGCGCGAAGCAGCTCATGAGAGCCGTCTCCGAGTCGTCGGCGTCTGTCATGGCCTGCAGACCTCTTTCGGTGTCGCGTTCCGTCTTGGCGAGCCAATACTGCGCCACATCAGCATAATAACGTCGGCTTGCCGTGTCAACGGGTGCATCCATGATATTGCGTCCGTCAGGATAGCCGGTCACCCTTGACTTCTTGTCGATGCCTTTTATCTCGCGGTATTCCGTGCGTGCCGCCGCGAGGTCGTCGAGAAAATCCTTGTTGGTATGCAGGCGAGCCATGGATGCAGCCATGGCGAGCCGCGCCGCCTCCACGTCGCTCTGCCAGTGTGCGCCCACTATCACGCGGCTCTCACCATACTGATAGCCACGGCGCAGTATGGCGTCCTGCTGCTCCGGCGCCATCTCAGCGAGAGCGAGGGCTATGCTCCATCCGAAGGCGGTGTGTCCCGAGGGATAAGAGCCGTTGCCACGCAAGCCCTCCTCGTCGTCGTACTCGCCTGCCACATGCTCGTTCATCTTGGCGAACGGACGTGTGCGCATGTATTTGTTCTTGGCTTTCACCACCGAGTGATGCGCCGTCTCGCCTACACGGTACATCAAACGCCAGATGGCGGGCGTGCCTTCCGGTGTTATCTCCATGTCCATCGCCTTGCCGAAGATCTCTGTCACGCAGCCCATGCTGTATTCCGAGTCACGGCTCGCCATCTTGCCACGCTCAGTGGCACGCATCGACTTGCCCCACTGCCATTGCTCGAAATCGTCAACATAGGCGAGGCTCTCAAAAGCCGGCGGCGGCGGCAAAAAGATGCAGGCGTCAGGCATCTCATCGATAGTGTAATACAAAGTGTAATCCTGCGCCTTCACTCCCCCGAAGAATGACACCAACAAGACTAACACCAACAAAAACTTGACTCTGTTTCTCATTTTCTTAAGTATTTTTCAACTAAAATCCAATTTATTTTCCAAGGTGCAACACATCACTTCCCCACTCTCAACTCTAAACTCTAAACTCTAAACCCTCACCCCATACCCTCTCCTTCTCTCCTCCGCCATCGTCTCGTATTTCGTGTCTTTGCGGCCGTAGTTCACGTAAGGATGGATGCTGATGCCGCCGCGCGGGACGAACAGCCCGACCACCTCGATGTAACGCGGATTCATCAGCTTCACGAGGTCATCGAGGATGATGTTGACCACATCTTCATGGAAATCGCCGTGGTTTCTGAAAGAGAAGAGGTACAGCTTCAGGCTCTTGCTCTCCACCATACGCTCGTCGGGGATATACATAATCCTGATTTCACCAAAGTCGGGCTGACCCGTGATAGGGCACAAAGTGGTGAACTCCGGGCAGTTGAACTGCACCCAGTAGTCGCGTCCCTGATGACGGTTTTCGAAAGTCTCAAGCACCTCTGGTGCATACGTCTCAGGAATCTCCGTCTTATGACCCAGCTTTTGCAAATTATCTTTTTCTCTATTCATAACTATTTGATATTTAACATTTTATGTATCTGCAACGAGAGCCGCCACTCGGGATGCTCCATGCAATAATCTAACGTCGCCTTTGTTATTTTATTGTTTTTCTCCACATCACCGGTGTCGCAAGGCTGAAGGAAACGATACCTTACCTTGATGTCGGTGTATTTTGAGATGTATGGTGTCGCGTCTTCGCGCATATCGTCGGTGAAGACAATCTTCAATTCATCGGCCTCTTTCAACAAGGGCTTCGCCATCTCGCCGAGATATATGTCTTTGGGCGACAGCGTAATCCAGTCGATGTTTTTCGGCAGCCCGACGGTGCCATTGGTCTCCACCGCCACTGTCTTGCCTAAGAAATGCAGCATCTCCACCAGCGATTCGGTGAGTTGCAACGCAGGCTCTCCGCCCGTGATGACCACCATATTAGCCTTGTGGCGCGACACCTCCTCTATGATGTCGCCCTCGCTCATCTCAGTGAAGGCGGTGAAATCGGTGTCACAGAAAGGGCATTGGAGGTTACAGCCGCTCAGCCTCACGAAGACAGCCGGCATGCCTGTGTTGAAGCCCTCGCCCTGCAGCGAGCAGAATATCTCATTGACTCTCATCACTCGTCTTTTTCGTAAGATGCTATATTGCCGTTAGTCTCCTGCACATCGACACGGTAGCAGTTCGTTATCTGGTCGCAGCACCATCGTGCTATGTTCTCCGCCGTAGGGTTGCTTTGCAGCACCTCGTTGACCACCTTATGGTCGAGGGCATCGACGATGCGGCGTTTTATCTCCGAGAAATCGACGACCATGCCGTTTCTGTCGAGTTCCTTGGCCTTACAATAGATTGTTATGATCCAGTTATGCCCGTGCAAAGAGCAGCATTTGCTGGGGTAATCGAGTGTCAGCTGATGAGCACCCGCCACTTCTATCGTTTTTTTGATGTAATACATATTTCAGTCCTCATAGTTTGTAGGGTCAATAATTCCGGCTTGCGTGAAAGCCTCTTTACGTTCTTGGCATGTGCCGCAGCGGCCACAGTGATGTTCTTGTCCCCGGTAGCATGAATACGTCTTGCTGTAGTCGATGCCTAACGCGGCGCCTTTTTTCACGATGTCGCCTTTTGTGATGTCGGTGTAAGGCGCCGCGAGACGCACTTCCTGGTAGGTGCCGGCTCGCATTGCCGAATCCATCGCTTTGACGAACTCGGGACGGCAGTCGGGATAGATGGCGTGGTCGCCTCCGTGGTTGGCGATGAGCACACGTTGCAGTCCGCGGCTCTCTGCCAGTCCGCAAGCCACCGACAGCATGATGCCGTTACGGAATGGGACGACGGTGCTGCGCATGTTGTCGTCGTCGTAGTTTCCTTCAGGGATGGCATCTGCGCCCGCTGTCAACGACGAGGCGAAGTGCTTCCCTATGAAGGCGAGGTCTATCACGATGTGTTCGACGCCTATCTGCCGGCAATGCCAGCGGGCGCAAGCTATCTCACGTTCAGCATGGTTGCTGCCGTAGTCGAAAGTGACGGCCAACGCGATACGTTCACGCTCCTCATAGAGCAACGTGGTCGAGTCGAGGCCTCCCGAATAGATGATTACCGAGTCTTTTGTCGGTTCTGTGTTCTTTGTCATGTCCTTGTTTTGTTAAAGGGGGTTTCCAAGCACCCCTGACCGTTATATCGGCTGCAAAGTTACAACTTTTAATTTAAAACCATTTTACGATGCAAAGATAAATCATTTTTGTGAAACCAGCGATAAAAAATATTTTCACCAAAGTTTTTATTTCTGTAAGAAATAATTGTTATCTTTGCAGATTGGTTAATAGGTCCCATTCAGAAAATGGCTTCTTTACATGAGAATTCGGAAAAGCACGTGGTTATTGACCTTTTCGCAGGAGCGGGAGGGTTGTCGCTTGGCTTGTATCAGGCAGGATGGGAAGGCTTGTTCGCCATTGAAAAGAACGCTTTTGCCTTTGAAACGCTGAAATATAATCTGATTGACAACAAAAAGCATTTCCGTTGGCCTAAATGGTTACCGCAAACCGAACATGATATTAATGAAGTATTGAAAAAGTATCCGAAACAGTTGAAGTCATTGAGAGGCAAGGTGGATTTGGTTGCCGGAGGACCTCCGTGCCAAGGTTTTTCCATGGCAGGAAAACGTGTTGAAGAAGATGTCCGTAACCAATTGGTGTTTTCATATATCAAGTTCATTGAGCTGGTGAAACCTAAAATGATTCTTTTCGAAAACGTGAAAGGTTTTACATATGCATTTGACAAAAAGAAGAACGACAATAGCGAGGCAGAACCATATTCCCACAAAGTAATTCGAGAATTGGGAAATTTGGGATACAATGTAAAACCCCATGTAATTGATTTTTCGGAATATGGAGTTCCTCAACGGAGAAAACGTTTCATTCTTGTAGGAATTCAAAAAGAATTGGGCACTCCTAATGATTTCGAAGATTTATTGAAAGCAAGTCGAAATGCTTTTTTGAAAAGCAAGGGACTGACATCCCAAAATACATTACAAGATGCCATTTCAGACCTTTTGCGTTCTAATGGGGAAGTTGCTTCTCCCGACAGAAAAGGGTTTTATTCCGGAAAGTATGGCAACAAGAAACTGACGGCATACGAGAAACTGATGCGTGGGGATTATCCCAAGACACATGAGATAGCCGACAGCCACAGTTTCGCTAAGCATAAACAAGAGAAGATGGATTGTTACAAACGATTGTTGGCTGAATATACGCAACGCGGCAAACGAATTGACGGAAAAGCTCGAGAGCCATGGGGAATTATGCAGCGCGGGATTACAGTTTTGGACCCGAACGCCGTTTCGCCAACCATTACCGGACATCCAGATGATTACTTGCATTACTGCGAACCCCGCATCATGACCGTTCGGGAGTGTGCCCGCATCCAATCGTTTCCTGATTGGTACGAAATCAAGAAGAAATACACCACAGGCGGCAAAATGCGTAAGGTGGAAGTGCCTCGTTACACACAAGTCGGCAACGCCATTCCGCCGCTGTTTGCGGAGTTGGCGGGGAAGGTGGTTTTGAATTATATGCTTAAATGATTGTTTTTATGAACAACACATATTTCATATTATCAAACAAGTCAATAGCAATAGAACGACTACACATTTGTACGTGGGATTTTATTGGCTCAAAAGCGGCTTTTGAAATAGGCATAGAGTTTATGCCAAATCCGTTCGTTAACAATGTCGAGATTAAGTTATCTCTTCCATTTCTAAAGAAAACAGACAAGGCAACATGTCTAATGGGCTCTTTAATACGTGACGATGACAATTGCAAATTCATATTTAACGATACTATTAAAGCAACTCATCCAATTAATGGAGACAAGCGGAATGGTGCTATTGTGGAGTTTAATTCCCGTAATAGTTTATCTGTACTGCCGGTAAAGAAACTGAATGTTGAAGATGGCGTTTGCTCCTTTACGGTTGACAATCTTAATCAAACAACAAAGAACTACGTTAGATTGTATGTCCAAACAACTGTTCAAAATATTGCTGTTGTAAAAAAAGGTATTGCGAAAACTTCATATATCTATGACATAAAAGTAAATGAGAAGAGAAATTTACCTGATCATATAAATGAATTATTGAATAATGGTTTTGTGTTGTGCGACAAAATCAATGCTTGCTTCTGTTTTCACGTTATACCGAGTCACTATAATATTTCATACTTAAACAATAACAAACTGAAAAACATAAGAATTCTTGAATCGGAAGCTTTTAATAAATATCTTCCGAACATTGAGAAAATGGAAAATAATGAATCTCTTATTGTTTTCAACAAAAGTGAAAAAGCGACAGATGGAACCCACACCTTCTTTTCCGAGTTTGAAAAAGAGACAATAGGGAACAAACAAATTGTTTTGGCAATTGGTGCAAATGTCTTGTGTAGCTTGTTGTTTGGCATTTTGTCATTAAGAGATTGGGAAAAAGGGACAAAATGGTATGAATGGTTACCATGGGAGTTCTGGCTTGCGATAGTGATTCTGATTGTATTGATAGGTTTTTTGTTTGTCCCTTGGAAAAAATGTTTCGTAGAATAGGAGAAATTTTCAAATAATGAAAGCACTACTTGACACAAATATTATCATTCATCGGGAAACACCTAATGTTAGAAATCTTTCTATAGGTACTTTGTTCAAATGGCTTGACAAGGCGCATTATGAAAAATGTGTCCATCCTGTTACGGTAGAAGAATTAAACAATAATTCAAATTCGGACACTCGAAGTAATTTTAATGCCAAGATTCAAAGTTATGTGCTTCTCAAAATGGTGGCTCCAATTCACTCAAAAGTAGCGGAGATGTCTCATTTGATGGATGTGACAGACAATGACAAAAAGGATACAATTTTATTAAACGAAGTCTATTGCGATAGGGTTGATATTCTAATAACAGAAGATAAAAAAATCCATTTCAAAGCCCAACAACTTGGTATCGAGGATAAGGTTTTTACAATAAATTCTTTCCTTGAGATGGTTGTATCTGAATATCCAGATCTGATAGATTATAAAGTACTTGCTGTTAAGCAAGAATATTTTGGGAATATAAATCTGTCTGACAACTTCTTTGATTCATTAAAAGACGACTATCCTGGATTTGAAAAATGGTTCAACAAAAAAGCCGAAGAAAAAGCATATATCACATATAACAAAGGTAAAGTTCTGTCTTTTTTATACTTAAAGATTGAAAACAACGATGAAAACTATAACGACATAACTCCTGTTTTTTTACCAAAGAAACGTTTGAAAGTTGGCACTTTCAAAGTTGTTAGTAATGGAGTGCGATTAGGAGAAAGATTTATAAAGATTATTTTTGACAATGCCGTTAGTAATAATGTCAATGAAATTTATGTTACAGTATATGATAGAACAGAGGAGCAAAAACGTTTAATCTCTTTGATGGAGGAATGGGGATTCAAAAAGCATGGTACGAAAGGAACTAACGGAGAACTAGTATATGTTCGAGATTTTTCAAAAAAGTTTAATATTGAGAACCCTAAAATAACCTACCCGTTTATACCGACGAATACCAACATTTTTATTATTCCAATATACCCCAAATATCATACGGAACTTCTGCCAGATTCTTTTCTTAGAACCGAATCGCCTGATAATTTCGTCGAAAGCGAACCTCACAGAAATGCAATTAGCAAAGTTTATATTTCTCGCTCAATCCAAAGGAATATAAAACGGGGTGATGTTCTTGTTTTTTATAGGACAGCACCTAAAGATAAATCAGCATATTATCACAGTGTAATAACTACTATTGGTATAGTGGAAGACAAGCAAGATAATATTCAAAATGAAAAAGAATTCATAATGAAAGCTCGTAAGAGAAGCATCTTTACAGATGAATATTTGAGCGAATTTTGGAATTACAATCCGAGATATCGGCCTTTTTTGATACGGTTTTTATCTACTTATTCGTTTCAATTAGGAAATCGTTTAAATCGTAAACAATTACTAGAAATGAATATTTTAACGGGCGAGGAAAATGAATTAAGAGGTTTGAAACAAATCTCCAAGGAACAATTTGTTGAAATTCTTAAATGTACCAAAGTAAATGAAAGTGTTATTGTCTATTAAACCCGAGTTTGCCGAGAAAATATTTGACGGAACCAAAAAATATGAGTTCCGTAAATCCATTTTCAAGAACAGTGATGTTCAGAAAGTGGTTGTATATGCATCGTCACCAGTCCAAAAAGTTATTGGTGAATTTGCCATCGCTGATATTTTGAATGATGATGTTGAAACCATCTGGAATCAAACATCCCGTTATTCAGGCATATCCCGCGATTTCTATTTGTCTTATTTTTCAAATAAAGAAAAAGCGTATGCAATAAAAATAGGAAAAATTACACGGTATATACAAGCACGTGATTTAAGTGATTATAATCTGAGTTTTGCCCCACAATCTTTTGCATATATAAGATGAAGAAAAAACACACATTCAAAAACTTGTTCGCCAGATGCGGAAGACAAGCGGCAC